>JBCNPI010000001.1:0-145551 GCA_039593415.1 Rhizobium sp.
AGAGTATGCCAGCCGTCGTCAAAACGCCCTGTCTCCTCCTTTGTTCACCAGCTTCACGCATGTGCATTCGCCGTCAAAGTCGAAAAGGAAAAATCATGCCTAAAGAGCTTGAAAACGAACATAAGAGCTGTTCAGGATCTGCAGACCGTCACGAACGCCCTCAGGAGCGACGCGCGCCCGATCTCGACGATTGACACCCAGTACGCACGCAAAGTCTGTCGATAGGCTGAGCATTGGAAGCGACCAGTTGATCGTTTCGCCAACTCCGCACCCAGGCCGCCACCATCTGGCGTCAACTCGCGTTGTCGATTGAGGCTTTAAAACTGACAGCACCACCTTTCAGATCCTGGCTTTTATTAAGGCGACCCCACCATAATGTAAGCGTAAGGCGACGAGTGAGACTATGGTCAGAACAATATGCCGATCATGTTCCCGATAGGGCTCATCGATAGGAGGTGGGCGTCGAGTTGAGTAGCGATTCAGCGCTTCATCGGCGTCTGCCGATGGGATATTCGGCTTGAGCCCTATATTTGGCAGCAGCGAGTGAGGTGCTGCGCTTCGAGCTGATGATAGAACGTGGTCTGTATGAGCAGCCACAAGCATCAGGAAAGGAAGCGCAGCATGAGGTATTATGCCGGACTGGATGTCTCTGTGAAAGAGACGGCGATCTGCATTATCGACGAAACGGGAAAAATTTGCCGCGCGTTGAAGGTTACGAGCCACCCAGACGATCTCGTTTCGACTCTTAACAATCGGGCATATAACCTTGTTCGGATCGGGCTTGAAGCTGGTCCTCTGTCTCAATGGTTATTCAGCGGTTTGGCTGAAGCCGGGTTGCCTGCGGTTTGTATTGAGACCCGCCACACCAAGGCTTTCTTGAAAGCGCAGGTCAACAAGACCGATCGCAACGATGCCCGCGGCATCGCGCAGATGATGCGGGTCAATCTGTTTCGACCCGTTCACGTGAAGACGTTGACGAGCCAGCCAGAAACGCCGCGCTTTGATGACAGCACGTAAGCTTCTGCAGGAGAAAGCGATTGCCATAGAGAATGATATCCGGGGATTGTTACGCAACTTCGGCCTGAAGGTAGGGATCATGGGAACGATCGGTTTCGAAGCTCGCATCCGCGAGCTCATCGACGGAACGCCTGATCTTGGCGAAATCATCTCGCCTCTGCTTGCCGCCAGAGAAAAGCTACGCGCCGAGTTCGCGAAGTTGCATCGGAAAGTCCTGGATCTGGTGCGCGAGGACAACACCTGCCGACGCCTTATGACAATACCCGGCGTTGGTCCCGTCACCTCGCTTGCCTTCGTCAGTACCATCGATGTTCCAGCCCGTTTCAAGAATTCCCGTGCAGTCGGGCCAGCACTCGGTTTAACCCCGGTGCTCAATCAGTCCGGGGAGAGCCATCGTGTCGGACGCGTTTCCTTATGCGGCGATGACATGATGCGTGCTCTTCTCTACGAAGCGGCACAGGTCATGCTGAGCCGTGTGAAGAAATGGTCATGGCTAAAGGCCTGGGCAATGAATATTGCCCGAAGGCGCGGTCGATCGAAGGCGATCGTAGCGCTGGCAAGGCGATTAGCAGTGATCATGCATCGTATGTGGAGTGACGGCTCTGAATTCCAGTGGACACGGGATAATGAAACAATACCCGTCCCATTTGGCGTCGCAACCGACGAAGTAAAGCTTTGGAATTCCGCTGACCGGCGGAACGATGTCCTTTGCGGGACGATGGATGAGGTGAGTGCGCTTTGGGTCTTGTGCCGGTCGTTACGACGGTTAGGACGAGTCAGATTGCACCGCTTCGTTCTTCTGATCCCATGATGGGAAGGCCAGGGAGCCTATCTCGAAGAGAAGCAAGGGCCTGTTAAAGGACATCAAAGCCCGGCAGATGGAAAGCTTCAAAAGTGCTTGACGCAACTACGCCGAATAGAGAAGCGCCAAAGGAAGGGCGTTGCAAGGTTGTCAAGAACGACGGAAGTTGGCCTGCGTGGCAGTTGGATAGAGTCGTGAGAGCGACAAGCGTGGTTTCACATGTTCTGCCAAGGCCCGCCGCCAGCTGCCACCCAGACTCAGACCGTGGCGCGCAGGCCAATGATTCTGCTTGCAGTCAGTGGGCTTGAGATGAAACCGCACCCGCAGCTGGGGGAGACGGCTCGCCGGGGTGAAATGCAAAGGCGAAATAGGCGGCAATGAGGCAGGCCAAAACGAAAATCGTCGCGACGAAAATCATCATTCGCCGGCGTGCTTGTGCATGACGGTCCATTAAATCTCCTTGCGAGCTTCACGCCCGCGCTTGCTGCTCGACCATAATCGCGATGAAGACAAACCCATATCCGGCCGAGAATGTTCCGAGGAGAGCCTGGCAAAGGCGCTGCCTGCGCCGCCGTCGCTGGGCATCATCCAATCATGATTCAACGCCGAACGGCGCTTTTGTTTGCGACGCCCGATTGAGCTTGAACGAATCTAGACGACAGCGCGCGTCCAGTAATCGATAAAGAGAAAGCCGAGCAGGATCAGGAGCCAAAGCGCGGCGGCAAGCGCGGCGATGCGGTTAAGCGCCGTCTCCTCGTTCAGATGCATATAGCGCCAATAGATCAATGCGGATTTGAGCGCGGCGATGGAAAGACTGACGGCGAGACCGATCGGGCCGCTCAGCACGAAGCTGGCCGCGATCGTGACACTTAGCAGTACCAGCAGCATGACAAAGATCAGGACGAGAGGATTTGCGAGCCGCAGCATATGAAAGTCACCTCGCGAGATAGAACACCGGGTAGAGGAAAATCCAGATCACGTCGACCAGGTGCCAATAGAGACCTGCGGCCATCGGCACGATTGCACGTTGCGGCAGCTCGATTGTGCGCCGTATCGAGCGAAACGCCAAAACAAGCAAGAGCATGACGCCGATCGACAGATGGATGGCATGCAGGCCGGTTGCAACAAGATAGAGATCCATGAACAAGTGCTGGATCCCGGTTTCATAACGCGATTGCACGCCTGATAGCGGCAGCAATCCTTCGAGAAACTCCATGTGATACTCGTAGGCTTTCACCACCAGAAAAGCCACGCCAAGTCCGGCGGCACCGATGAACCAGCCGCCCGCGCTTCTGGCCAGGCCTGCTTTGGCGCCCTCCACGCCCAGCGCGACAAAGAGACTGGAACTCAACAAGATCGCCGTGTTGAGCCCCCCAATGCCAAAATGAAGGGCACGGGACGCCTGGATGACCTCGCTTGCATGCGCCAACCGCATGGCCGCGGCAACGCAGAACAGTCCTCCAAACAACATGATTTCGCTACCGAGAAAGACATACATGCCCATCATGGCGGCTCGATGCTGCTGGTTTGGATCACTGAAAGGTTCAAAAACGGGCCGGATGTCAGACATGCTCGTCCCTCATCTCAATCTGGTAATCATATGGGGGGCGGTTGACGGCAGGCGTGGTTTCGAAATTGTGCTTCGGCGGCGGTGACGGCGTCGTCCATTCAAGTCCGGTGGCTTCCCATGGGTCGTTGCCCGCCGGCTTTCCATAGCGCAGCGAATAGGTGAGATAGATCAGGGGCATGATATAAGCGATACCCAGGATGGCCGCTCCGCCGGTCGAAATCACGTTCAGCACCTGAAATTGCGGCGGATAGATATGATAGCGTCTTGGCATTCCCAGATAACCAAGTAGAAATTGCGGAAAAAACGTCACATTGAAGCCGATGAAAAAGAAGATCGCGGTAACCCGCCCCCAGGCAAGTGAATACATGCGGCCGACGATCTTCGGCCACCAGAAATGCAGCGCGCCGAAGAAGGCCGAGATCGTTCCACCAACCATGATGTAATGGAAATGCGCGATCACGAAATAGGTGTCGTGCACATGGACGTCGATTGCAAGCATGGCGAGCATCAGGCCCGTCAATCCTCCGAAGACGAAAAGACCGATGAACGTCATGGCGAACAGAAATGGCGGATCGAGAGAGATGTGGCCTTTGAAGAGTGTTGCGGTCCAATTGTAAACCTTCACACCGGAGGGAATAGCAACCGCGATGCTAAGGAAGGAAAATGCGGCGCTTGCGTAGATCGACTGTCCTGACACGAACATATGGTGCCCCCAAACGAAGAAGCCGAGGGCCGCAATGGCCACGGAGGAGCCCGCCACGAATTGATAGCCAAAGATCGGTTTGTGGGCGCCAGCCGCTACCAGTTCACTGATCACGCCGAGGGCGGGCAAAACCATGATGTAGACGGCCGGATGACTGTAGAACCAGAACAGGTGCTGAAACAACAGAGGATCGCCGCCAATTGCGGGATTAAAGATGCCAAGCCCGGCCAACCGCTCGAGTGAGATCAGGACAAGCGTGATCGACAATACCGGCGTTGCCAGTACAAGGATCAGTGACGTCGCATAGATCGACCAGACGAAGAGCGGCAGCCTTCCCCAAGTCATGCCGGGGCAGCGCAGCGTATGCACGGTGACGATGAAATTCAGACCGGTTAGAATCGAGGAAAAACCGACGATGAATACCGCGCTCGCCGCAAGGATGACATTGCCGTTGGCGTACATCGTCGATAGCGGCGTGTAGAAAGTCCACCCGGTGTCCACACCACCCGCAACCAGAATAAACACCGTAAACAGGCCGGCGATCACATAAATATACCAGCTCAGAAGATTAAGCCGTGGAAAGGCAAGATCCTTGGCACCTATCATCAGCGGGATCAGAAAATTTCCAAAAGTGTTGGGGATCGATGGGATCAGGAAGAACCAGACCATGACGATGCCATGGATGGTAAAGGCGCGATTGTAGCCTTCATTGGTGAGGAGATCGCCTGCGGGCGTCAGCAGTTCCAAGCGGATCAACGCCGCCGCGACCGCGCCGATGAAGAAAAAAAGCGTGATGGACAGCACGTAAAGGATGGCGATACGCTTATGATCTGTTGTCAGCAGCCAGGATTTGAGGCTATGGCCGGCACGCAAATAGCTGACACGCTCTGCTGCGGTTTCCGTCGAGCCGGCTTTTCGGGAGTTTGCCCTTTCAAGCCCCGGATCTGCTGCTTCGGTCATGGCGTGGCCTCCGTCTGTTTCAGCGATTTGACATAGGCGACGAGCTTCATGATATCCTCTTCGCTTAGAACATTCTGAAACGTCGGCATGATCGACGGATAGCCGGCGACAATCTGCGATTGCGGCAACAGAATGCTGTCCCGTATATATTGATCGTCCGCGATGACGGTCTCTCCGGACTGCAGCGGCACCGGATTGCCGTAGATGCCGACCAGCGACGGCGCATGCACCGTTGCCCCCTGATCATGGCAGCCGCTGCAGCCACGGCTGCGGAAGAGTGCTGCACCCTCAGCGGCAAGGCTCATATCGTTGGACGAAAGGGATAGCCATTTGGCATAGTCGGCGGGCTCCATGACGACGAAGCTGCCTGTCATCTCGGAATGATTGCTGCCGCAGAACTGAGAACAGGCGATGCGATAGGTGCCCGGCTTGTCAGCTACGAACCAGCTCGCCGTATATCGCCCCGGCACGACATCCTGTTTGATGCGCAAGGCCGGAATGAAGAGGCTATGGATGACATCCTGCGAGGCCATGGTGAGCTTTACCGGCTGGCCGGATGGCACATGCAGCTCATTGATCTCAGCCTGGCCTTCCGGATGCTGGAACTTCCACATCCATTGCTTAGCGACAACATCGATCTGCATCGCATCGGCAGGCGGATGATAAAGCCTGGCAAAGAGATCGGTCGACCAGGCATAGAAGCCAAGCAAGGCAGCAAAGGGAATGAGCGTCCAGGAAAGTTCCAGAGGAATGTTGCGATTGGGCGCATGCCTGCGATCGGCGTCCTTGCCACGTCGATATTTAATGATGAAGACAAGTAGCAGGATGAAGACGGGTGCCGACAATGCGACGATCAATACCGTAAAGGCGATCACAAGCAGGTCGAGCTGATAGCTGTAGGCCGACGCTCCCGAAGGCCAGAGCGATATGAAGCTCAAGGCGCCCTCCCCCTGGATTTTTTCGATCGGAGTTCCCGAAGAAGGATGAAAGCAAGCAGACCGACACCAGCGATCGCGACGAACCCCGATACCAGGCGCAGCGCCGTCAGAATGAGTGACGAATATCGGCCGGTAAGCGGATCATAGTGGTAGCACAGCACCAGCAACTGATCATGCCAACTGCCTATCCGTCCCTCGCCCGCTTCGATCAGCGCCAGTTTCAGATCCTGGCTAGTCGGTGCTAACCCATAGAGCCACCGGCTCAGTCTGCCGTCCGGGGTCAAAACGGCGATCGCGGCGTCATGGGCATATTGACCGATGTCGGCATCCCAGGCATAGCGATAGCCGAGAGCGTCGGTCACGGCGTGAATCGCGTCGGCCTTGCCTGTCAACGCTCGCGCTCCATCGGCCGGCAGTGAGGGGAAGCGCCGCCTCAACTGCGCGAGCGAAGCGGAAGCCTCCTTCGGTCCCTCGCCAGCATCGATACCAAAGGCAACGACGGTAAAATCAGTGGCGGGTCGAAACGGTTGTCCGTCCACTGCCTCCATAAGGCCCGACAAGGTAACGCCGCAAATATTGGGGCAATTGTGCAGCACCGGTACCAACAGGATCGGCTTGTTTCGGCCAATCTGGCGAAGCGTCACGAGGTGACCGTCTTCGTCACGGAAGGATCCGTCAAGAGGGATGGCCGCATTCGGCTTTTGTTCGATCCCGGTTTGCGTGAACGGATCAAAGGCCGCCGGCGACGCGGGACCGGCACAAAAAAGCAATGCGAGAGCTAGGATACTTATTGCGGCTCTCATCACTTGCGCTCCCCATCATCCCCGTCCGGCCAGCCACGCGAAGCCAGAATGGCCATGGCACGATCGATGGGAATATGCGCCGTCTGCGCCCCGCGATCGACCCAGCGATAGCCTTCCAGCTGCTGCTCAGCCCGCAACAGGAGCAATCGGCGGTCGGCGGATGGCGAGACTTCGAGCCGGGGACCGGCTTTCACCTGCCGAGATTCAACGGCAGCCGAAGGCAGCGGCGCACGCGGCGTCGTCCACCACAGGATGCCAAAGGCGAGACCCACAGATAGTCCCATGCCAAGAAAGAGACCGAGCGTCACTAACAATATCGGGCGGGGAGAGACATCGCTCGGCTCGAACTGCCGGACAGCTTCCTTTGACGGGGTCTTCCTTTCAAGCGACACGGTCATCGCGAAGCCTCCGCGATCGTGCGCGAGGCTGCCACCCGGCTCAAGACTTTCTTCGAGCGGGAAAGAATGGCAAGCGCAATCTGCGCGAGACCCAGCAGGGAGAGCATATAGGCCAGAAAGGCATAGCTTTTATGAGCCGTAAGCTGCGGCAGGGTAAGCCAGGCATATTCCAGCAACCTGCCGAGAATGACGGTCACAGCCAGCGCGATCAACCATCGTCTGGATTGCCTCACTGGCGGAAAGAACAAAGAAAACAGCGCCGCCAGATGCAGGAAGGCGATCGAAATTTCGATTGGAGCCCAAACGCCCGTGCCGCGACGCTGAAACCAGACGGCGCCCTGGACAAGATTGTCCGACCAGATGATGAAATACTGCATGAAGGCCAGATAGGCCCAGAACAGGATCGCCGTGAGCAGCAGCGCGCCGAGCACGCCCGGATTCCGTCTCTCCGCCAAAGTTAAAAGAATGAGCAATGACAGGGCCGTCAGCATTTGGCCCGCCAGCACGTAGAGCGCAAAGCCGGAGGAATGAAACTCCGGATCGAGCGACATCAGCCAATCGGTCGCCAGGATTTCCTGCAGGATGACAAATCCGATGAGGCCGGCCGTGGAAAGAGCCAAGGATCGGCTGCGCAGCAACGCGCGCGCGAGCAGATAGGCCGCAGCGAGAATGAACAGGGTCCTGAGATCGAAGAATAGGGGCGTCAGATAGAACGTCTTGAAACTTTCGGGCGGCCGGTGCCGCACCCATTCATAGATCGAGGAGAGACCGAACATGATGGGCAACCATGCGATGAGTATCAGCGGAAGGAGCGATAGCGCCGATCGGCTTGCACCATCGAGATCCTCTCGCCAGCGTCCCGGGATTATGCGCATCATCATTGCCATAGCGAGGGCGCCGAACGGCAGGGCACTCACGAAAGACAAGGCGGCAAGCCAGCCGGTCAGCGCTGCCGCCGGCGCTGAAAGAGCGCCTGCGAGCGCCATGATGCAGAAGACCGTGCCGCTGACCGCCAACAGGCGGGTTGGGAGAGCTTCGATCCTGCTCATGAACCCGCCCTCTTCAGCTCCGCCTGATCCTTCGGCGGAAGCGCCGCTGCATCGGCATTCTGGCTGAGCTGCAACGCGCGGATATAGGCCGCGATTGCCCAGCGATCCTGCGGCGAGACACGGTCGGCATAGGAATACATGACGCCGTGGCCATTTGAGATCACGTCTACAAAGTAACGCGACGGCGCCTTTCGCAGGCGATCGATGTGAAAGCTCGGCGGATGGGGAAAGCCGCGGGCTGGCACCGTGCCGTTACCGTCGCCGGCGGTGTCGTGGCAGGGGGTGCAATAGATCCCGAACTCCATGCGGCCGCGCTGTAGAAGCTCGGCACTCATGGCCGGGCGATTGGCAATAGCTTTGGCTCGTTCAAGGTCGTCCCGTGCGACTGTTCCTTCGGGTGGTGCCTGCAGTGCCTTGCCGTCAGCAAAAAGCCGGCTCTTTTCATAGGAATCGTAGCGCGGTTGATGGTTCATGTCGTCGCAGGCGGCAAGCAGTAGGATCGGCGCAAGAATGAGCAAGCCGTGTCTCATTCCGGCTGCCCCGTGTGCTCGACCGCTTCTAGGCGCACCGGATCAAGTTTGGCCAGGAAGGCGCGGGTACGTTTCGGATGAAAACGATCGTCATTGCTGAAAACGACAAGGAAGAACTTGTCGGAATTGGCGAAATGAAAAGCTTCGATGTCGAAAAGGGGATGATGCAGTCGCGGCAGGCGATTCAGGAGCAGCATGCCCAGAATGGTGGACAGCACCGCAAACAGAACCGTCAGCTCGAAGGTGATGAGCATGAAGGATTGCCAGGCATAGAGCGGACGGCCGCCGATTTCGATCGGATAGGCATAATTGGTATAAAGCTGCAGCCCATAGGCGACCGCCGCACCGACGACGCCGCCGGCCAGGGTCAGCCACGGAATGATGTTTTCTCGAAAGCCGAGCGCCTCTGTCAGTTCTTCGACGGGAAAGGGCGTATAGGCATCCATGGCGACGAAACCTTCCTTGCGGGCTCGCTTTACCGCCTCGACCAGCCGCTCGGGTCTGTCGAACTCGGCAAGCAGGCCAAACAAGTCACCCCCTGGACGCGGCTCACGCATGGCTCAGATCCCCCGTCTCGCGCAAAGCTTCCTCGACCTCGAAGGCGGAGATGACAGGCAGGAAGCGGACGAAAAGGAGAAAGGGGGCGAGAAAGACACCGAGCATTCCGGCAAAAAGACCCCACTCCCAAATGCTCGGATGATATCGGCCCCAGGAGGAAACGAGATAGTCGCGATAGAGCGAAGTCGTCAGCAGCATGTAACGTTCGAACCACATGCCGACGGTGACGGACAGACCGATGAGGAAGAGCAGGAGCGGCTGGCATCGCACGCTCTTGAACCATAGCAGCTGCAACGGTACGAAATTGAGGATGACCGCGCCCCAATAGGTGAAGGCGTAGGCGCCGGCCAGTCGGTCCACCAGTGTACCGACCTCCTGCGGATCGCCGCCATAGAGGCTGTCGAACACTTCGGCGACGTAGCCGTAGGCCGTCATCAACCCCGTTGCCAGCAGGAAGCATCCCAGCAAATCGAGATGGCGCTCCGTTACCAGCATGCCGAGACCGAGCGTGTAGCGCAGCACCGTCGCGATCATGGCGACGACGGCGAAGCCGGAAAAAGCAGCTCCGAGCACGAAATAGGGTGGAAAAACCGTGGAAGTCCATCCTGGGATCGGTCCGGCGGCAAAAAGCAGGGAAATTTCCGAATGAACTGATACCACCAGTGGAACCGCGATCGCCGCTGTCAACCGATAAGCCTGGTTCCATCGCGCCCAATGCCTGGCGGAACCGCGCCAGCCAAGTGCCGCAAGACCATAGAGCACCTGTTGCCAGCGCCGTTTCGCCCGGTCGCGTACCGCCGCCAGATCGGGAATGATGCCGATATACCAGAACAATATCGACACGATGAGATAGGTGAGCACGGCGAAGAAATCCCAACTCAGGGGACTTTTGAACTGAGGCGAGATCGTCATGGTGTTTGGATAGGGCGCCATCCAATAGAAGAACCACGGCCGTCCCAGATGCAGGATCGGGTAAAGCCCGGCGCAAACGACGGCAAATAGCGTCATGGCCTCAGCAAAACGATTGAGCGAATTGCGCCAATGGGCCCCCAGCAGGAGGAGCATTGCCGAAATCAGGGTGCCGGCGTGCCCGATGCCAAGGAACCAGATGTAATTGGCAATCGCCAGGCCCCAGTTGACGGGAATATTGTTGCCCCAGACGCCAACCCCGTAGGTCAGGAGCACCGTCGCCGACACGATGAAGGAAAGGAGCAATAGCAGCGAGAATGCGAAACAAACCCACCAAGCTCCCGGAGCCGGATATTTCAATGGCAGCTGCGTGATGCGCGAGGTCGCGGCGGCATTCTGATTTCGAGGCTTCGCGCTCATCCGGCCGTCTCCGTCTTTGCGCCGGCCCTGTCTTCAATGCGAGAGAGGTAGGTCGTGCGGGGTCGTGTGTTTGCTTCCTCGAGCAGGCTATAATTTCGAGAGCTGGCTTTCCGGCGGCTGACAGCGGATGTTGGATCGACGACGTTGCCGAAGACGATCGCCTGCGTCGGACAGGCTTGCTGGCAAGCCGTGACAATCTCGCCGTCGCGGATGGGCCGTCCTTCCTTGTCTGCTACTATGCGCGTTTCGGCGATACGCTGAACGCAATAGGTGCATTTTTCCATGACGCCGCGGCTGCGCACCGTCACATCCGGGTTGCGCATCGCCTTCACTGATTCTGCGTCGTCACTCGTGTAGTCGAACCAATTGAAACGGCGGACCTTATAGGGACAGTAGGACGAGCAAGTGCGTGTTCCGATGCAGCGATTGTAGACCTGCAGGTTCAGCCCGTCGATGCTATGAACGGCTGCATTGACCGGACATCCCATTTCGCAAGGCGCCTGTTCGCAGTGCATGCAGGGGACCGGCTGAAAATAGGATTTTGGTGACGCCACATCGCCTTCATAGTAGTGATCGATCCGCAACCAATGCATCTGCCGCCCTTCGGCGACGAGATCCTTGCCGACGACCGGAATGTTGTTTTCAGCCTGACAGGCCGTGACACAGGCATTGCAGCCGATGCAGAGATCGAGATCGATCGACATGCCCCAGGATGGGTCGGACGTGGGCTGGTCCGGATAGAGCGAAGGCGGCTTATGTTGTTGATCCTGCCGCAATTGCGGCTCAAGCTGGCTGATTTCCACGGTTCGAATGAAATCGAAACCGTCGATTGCCTGATGCAATTGCGTTGTTGCCACCTGCAATATTTTGCCGGTCGGTTCAATGATGGCATTGGCGATGTGCCAGAGCTCGGACGATCGGCGAAGACTGTAAGCGTCATAGCCAAGACCCGCAGCTATGGATTCCTTCAATTTGCGGCCATAACCGAGAGTAGCGGTCATCGTGCCCGCTTCCTGACCAGGCATGATCCAGATCGGGCCTGAGACGGACGCACCGCCCACGGTAAGCACCACCTCCGCGCCGTTCTTCAACTTTTTTTCCGATGCAAGCTGCGGACTGATAAGGATCACATTGCCCCAAGTGATCTTCGTCAGAGGCCGCGGCGTTTCCTGCGCCCAGGCATTTTCCGAAAGGGTGCCATCCCAGACACCGGCATCAGGGCGGATGACCAGGGTGAGCCCGGAGGTTGAAACGGAGGGGGCCGGCGGGATCGTTCGATTAAGAACGGGCGGAACAATCAGTTGCGCAGCGCTGTCCGCCACCACACCATGATTGAGCGTGTCACGCCAACGCCCATCGAACTCTTCGCCCCAAGCCAATTGCCAGGTTCGCTGTACCAGATCCCGGTCGCTTGCGGCACGTCCCATCAGGTTTTCAAGCACGACATGCGATGAACGCACCGCATAGAAAGGCCGGACCAGAGGCTGGATAAGGGTAACACTCCCATCGATGGCACGCCCATCGCTCCAGCTTTCCAGCTCATGCTGAAGCGGTACATGCCAATGGGAAAGAGAGGCAGTTTCATCGATATAGAGGCCTGCGTGAATACGCAGCTTCACCTTTTTCAGCCCATCGCGAAACGCAAGATCGGCGGCCGACATGTAGGCGGGATCGGTGCCGATGGTCACCAGCGTGGAAACCTTGCCCGCTTGCATGTCGGACGCAAGCACCTCGAGCGAACGCGATCCATCTGGCGCCTGTGCGATGACAGGTTCCGAAAAGCGAAGCGTGTTTCCAAGGCCTCCCAATTTCTCGTTGATCAGCAAAGCGAGCGTCTGAAGATCGGCGCCATGATGCATGCCGACCAATAGCAAGGCATTGGCTTTGGCTGTTTGAAGGGCAGATGAAGCGCCCGCCGCCCACTGCCGTTCAGTATCGGTAAGGCTGATCTCTCCCAAACCATCGAGACCGATCTGTTTGCCAAGGGCTCGCAGCAGGCGGTCCATGCCGGCATGAGGCGCAACCAGGCTCATGTCGGCGACGGCGCCGGTGGCCGAAGGTGTCGGCTCAGCCACGAACAAGCGGCATGATCCCTGCCTTTGCTGACGCTGCCGGCGGCGTTCGGCATAGGAGCGGGCATTCGCCGTCTGACATGGACCGGGACCGAGAAAGTCGTCGTCGAGACTGACGATGGTCTCGGCGGCAGCGAACGATGGGTGAAACATCATGCGACGCCCGAAGACACGCTCCGTTGCGCTCAGACGAGCCGTATCCGGCAATGGATCGCAAACGTGCCAACGCGCCTTCGGCCATCTATTCATCATGGCCTCGATCTGACGGTGCATTGTCGGCGAGGTGAAAGGGGCCGTCAGCAGCCGGAATCCCTGCCCCTCGACCTTGTCCAATTCGCTCGCGAGTACAGCCATTTCGGCGTCGAATGCATCCCAGTCGGCGGGAGCGCCGAAATGACGTGGCATTTGCGAGCGACCGGGATCATATAGGCCGAGCAACGCGGCCTGCGTGAAGGAATCGGTTGCGCCGCCCGATGCCGGATGATCGGGATTCCCTTCCAGCTTGACCGGTCTGCCAGAAAAGGTCTTGCCCAGCACGGGGTGAGCGTAGCCGGCGAAGGTCACGGCAGTTGCATACCATTTGGCAACTCCGACGGTCACGCCCTCTGGCACCTCGACATAGGGAAGCGCCTCCTCATCCTCTTCGCCCTTGCATGCCGAAAGCCCGGAAAGCGCCAGCGATGCCGCCATGATCTTGAGAAGCGTACGGCGATCAAAGGTGATGCCGTTCCTGTGCATCATCGGAAATTCTTGCATTGAAAAGCGGTGAAATTCCTCAGTGTCGGCAAGCTCCTCCAGCGCTCGCCAGAAATGCCTTCCCGTCTTGCCGGCGAGACGCTCGCGGACCGTATCCTTTTGAACGTGACGATCTATCATCGGATCACCTGTGACAGATATTGCATTGAATAAGTTTCCTCGGTTCGATGCCGAAGGTCTTCACCACCTGTGCGCCGAAGTCCTTGTGCTCATCGGGATTGGCGTCCCAGTCAGACCAATCCATGCGTGTCACCTGATCAGGCGGGCGCAGATTGGGTGCCGGATTTCGGTGGCAATCCAAGCACCATTGCATCTGGAAAGGCTGCGCGCGGGACGTCAGCGGCATGCGGTCGACCCGCCCGTGGCAGGTCACGCAGGGAACGCCGCGCGCAACGTGGATCGAATGGTTGAAATAGACATAGTCGGGCAGCCTGCTGACGCGGTTCCAAACGAGCGGCACGTTGGCCGCAAGGCTATGACGGACCGCGGCCAACATCGGCGCGCCTGTCCAGATCTGCGAATGGCAGCTCATGCATATGTGGGTCGCTGGCAGCCCCGCACGGACACTTGTCTCGACAGAAGTATGGCAATAACGACAGTCGATGCCGAGGCCCGCTACATGATGCTCGTGGCTGAAGGGAACCGGCTGGTCCTGCACCCAGCCGACCAGCGTGCCGTAGCTGGAACTGGCATAACCGCCGACGAACAGGACGATCAGAAATATCAGGATCGCGGCAGCGAGCAGGGAGGCGCGCAGTCTCGTATCAGCGGAAGCCATGAATATCTGCGTCACCGAACTCCCCTGAATTCGCTGAATTCGCGCTTGCAATCAGGCCAAACGAAAGCCGAAGTTGAAAGTTCCCTCGCGCAACGGAAAAGGACCGGGACGGGATTGCGACGTCGACCATATCGCCTGACCCTAGATGGCCGCCACCGCTTGGCGATCTCAAGTGCCTTGCCGCAAAGGCATCCGCCTCCGGTTTCGAATGACCGCGAGGATCGAACTTGCGGGCGAATGTGGGAGATGCTTGGGAACTCTTGAACCGCTTCGTTGTTCTAACGACAACAAACCAAGGAGATCCCGATGAAACGTGAAATTATTGTTGCTCTTGCGGTCCTGATTGCTGCTCCAGCCTTTTCTCAATCCGCTGCCGAAAAAACGGGCGTAAACTCTTTGGTCGGCGTGGCGCCAAAGACGGCTGACTTCGTTAAGGAGGCAGCGACGAGCGACATGTTCGAAATTGCCTCCAGCAAGCTCGCGCTCCAGCGAGGCGACGACGCAACGAAAGCCTTTGCCCAGCAGATGGTGACTGACCATCAAAAAACCACCGACGAGCTCAAAGCATTGGTGTCATCAGGCAAGGTGAAGGCGCCCCTGCCGACCGCCATGAGCTCGAGCCAGCAATCCATGATGAAAACGCTGAATGGCCTGAACGGCGCGCGCTTCAACCAGCGCTATCACTCGGATCAGGTGAAGGCCCACAAGAATGCCGTGGATCTGTTCAAGCGCTATGCAGAAGGTGGCGATAATGCCGATTTGAAGGCATGGGCAGCGAAAACGCGCCCTGCCCTGGAACACCATCTTCAGATGGCCAAAGATCTCAACAAATAAGAGATCTCAACAAATAGTAGGAAGCATGCGATCGGGCGTGACCGGCAGCGTTGGCCGTGCCGTGGGCATGGTTTTCGCCCGCCAAGGTGACGGTCGCTTCCCTAATGCATATAAGGATGCCGCGGAAGCGAGGCTGCTTCAGGATCGTTCCGTCGGCAACGGGATGATATAGAATCGCCATCAATCCAATGAAGCCAGGGCACGCACGCCGGGGTGATCTCAATCTCATGCTCGACCAAGAAGAATTAATGATTGGAAACAGGCTTCTCGCACGGTTGCCGGAAGACGAATTTCGCAATATCCGCAAGGAACTCGAACCTGTCGAACTCGCCCGCGGTTTCGGCATAGCGCAAGCTAATTGCCTAATTGGCGATGTCTATTTTCTATGCAGTGGCATAGGATCTGTCGTGACGATTTCGGCGCAGGATCAGCGTGCACGAAGTCTTCGTGCCGGTCGAGGGCACTGCCCAGCGCATACCTTTGAGCCGCCTTTTGGCAGCTCTTCCCGAGAACCCGGTCTTTTCCAATCTTCTGGCGCGCTTCATTCAAACCTTCGCGTCTCAGATCTACTACACGGCATTATGCAACGCCAATTGCCAGGTCGACGAACGCCTCGCGCGCTGGCTGCTTATGTGTCACGACCGTGTCGACGGCGATGAAATTGCGCTGACGCATGACTTCATTTCCTCCAGGCTGAGCGTCAGACGGCCGAGCATCACGACGGCCTTGCATGTTCTTGAAGGGAGGAAGTTCGTGCGGGCGGAACGCGGTCGCGTCACCATCCGGGATCGAAAGGGATTGGAGGAATTTGCGGGCGGCTTTTACGGAAAGGCGGAGGAGGAATATCGACGACTAATTCGCGACTTGTGATGTCTACTATTTCAGATGGTCACGCACGACGTCATGGAACGAGATGGCAAATTGCAATTCACCCGCGTCATTGCGCGCCTCGATGCGTTCGTCGGCCACGAGTTGACCACCTTTGATCCGTGCAGCAACCAGCTCCCGAACCGCCTTGACCGCGCTCGACCGGGCATCATCAACGGTTTGAAACTCGTCGCCCTCGCGGTCTTCGACGACTTCGCCGTTGCGACAAATATGAAAGAAATAGCGTGTCATGAGAGCTGTTTCATGTTCTGTGTCTCTCCGGCGGCCCATGCCTTTGGCTGTCTCCAAATAGGCCCTTCGTCAAACGTCGATATTCTTGCTCCGGCCGACCGTAGGCATCATGGGCAAACTCTTCCAGACCCAATCGATCGGCTGTCCGATTTCCCCCGGCAAGGTCCCCCCGCGGCAGGATGACATGATCGAGTTCGAACGTTACCTGCTCGTAGTTCGACAGGGGAAGCATGGAAAGCAGCTTATTGCCAACGATTGACTGGTGGGGAGCGGACATGACTGCGCTTCCTCTTCGTTATGCGCAACATGTAACATGCTCCGCTGTCTGTGAACGATCAGTCCATAGTAGGAAGAGACTACTCCCCTTCCATCCTCGCGACAAGGAATGTACGCTGGCAGACCAATATCCGTTGCCAATCGGAGGCACCAAAGATGCCGCAGCTCGCAGCATGGCCACCCGTCACGAACTAGCATTTAGATCAATGAGCCATCGACATAAGATGGCCGAGCTAGCTTGGTACAAGACGAGGAAATCACAGGCAAACGAGTATTTCATCGCCTAGAGGACCCATCTCCCTATAGCTTCGATAAGCAAGGCGCTGCCGTTATTGAGGTTGGTGCGCCGTTTGCCGACGATACTCCATCGGCATGAGTGCAGGACCTAATGCCGCTGGATATTACCATCAGTCCCAAACAATTTCGACAAAATAGAGATAATGTCATCGGTATGCGCCGTTAATACGAACGGCCCACGCGTTCTGTGGACGCCCGTATCTTCGAGGACGAAAAGATAGGGAATCGCGACCGCGTCTAATTCCTCCGATAGTCGGAACAGAACGTCGGCCGGTTCATTAACGTCCAGCAGAACGCCATGGGAGTCCTTTAGATGCCATTGCCCTGCAGCGTCAGGCGCGACCGGCCCAATCAGCACGACCTCTACGGCACGCCATGCGGCCTTGGTCTCGCCGGGTATAAAGTCTTGGTTGCTGCTGATCACCATCACTTTATATCTGGACACCTGCGCCCCGCTCATCGTGTGAAATCCCGGCCTCTCTGTTCAGCACAGATCTGAAAGCCAACGGTCTCACGTTCCTCTGCCAGACGGCAAGTTCGAGAAGGGCCGCCCTCGCGAATTTGGGCGCCATTTCTTCAACTTTTGTTAACGCGCATAAGTCCTCTGCGGCAAAGGAACCAAGCTCGCCCCCCGTAGTTCTATTCGGTTTCGGAGGAATGCGGCAATGACAAGTGAACCAAGAGATCATCCCAAGATTCGCACCTATGACGGTCCGGCTGGCGGCTGGGGGTCAGCAAAATCTGTCAGCCATATCCTTTTACACGAGCATGTCCCCGCAAAAGGTGCTGCCTTGCTCGCTCATCAAAACAAGCCAGACGGCTATATGTGCGTCAGCTGCGCCTGGGCAAAGCCTGCCAAACCGCATCCGCTGGAATTTTGTGAGAATGGTGCAAAAGCGACGGCCTGGGAAATTACGAATCGAAAGGCGGATACGTCATTCTTCGCGCGCTACACGTTGACTGAGCTGTCGAGCTGGAGCGACCACGAACTCGAAGAGCAAGGGCGCCTGACTCAGCCGATGCGGTTCAATCCTTCCAGCGACAGATACGAGCCTGTCGAATGGCAGACCGCGTTCGCCGAAATCGGGCAGAAGTTGCGCGCTCTGGCTCCCGAACAGGTGGACTTTTATACCTCCGGTCGCGCCTGCCTCGAAGCGTCCTATATGTATCAGCTCTTTGCCCGCATGTATGGGAGCAACAACCTGCCTGACTCTTCGAACATGTGTCACGAGAGTACTTCGGTTGGTCTGCCCCAAAGCATCGGGGCCTCCGTCGGGACGGCAATCCTCTCGGATTTTCATAACTGCGACTGCATATTTTATATCGCGCAGAACGTCGGGACCTCCTCCCCTCGACTGCTCCACGACCTTCAAGATGCCGCAGACAGGGGTGTTCCTATCGTCACGATCAACCTCCTGCACGAACGCGGGCTGGAGCGTTTCAAGAATCCACAGGCACCCAGTCAGATGTTGACGGGGAAGGAAACGATCATTTCCACGAAATATTATCAGGTGCGCAACGGGGGCGACACTGCCGCCCTATTCGGCATTTGCAAGGCTTTGATCGAAAGGGACGACGCGTTACGCCTAACCGGCGCCAGCAAGGTCGCGGGCGCTGACGCCACGCCGAAGGATCAGACCAACGCCGGCGAGGTCGCCTTCGCAGCCTCGATCGCAGCATCAGACAAAAAGCATGTCCTGGATCATGATTTTATCAAGGAACACACCAGCGGATTTGAGGAGTTCGCAACGGTTGCAAGAAGCCATTCATGGGAAGAATTGCAACGCATTTCCGGCCTTAGCCGAGAAGAGATGGAGGAGGCTGCCGATATTTATGCAAATTCCAATGCCGTTCTGATTGCCTATGGAATGGGCGTAACGCAGCATGTCATGGGCGTCGACAATGTCCATATGATCGCCAATCTTGCGCTGCTGCGAGGCAATATCGGCAAACCGGGCGCAAATATATGCTCGATCCGCGGCCATTCCAATGTGCAGGGGCAGCGCACGGTCGGCATTACCGAAAAGCCGGGCCTCGTCCCGCTCGATAAGCTCGCCCAGCTTTACCAGTTCGAGCCCCCGACATGGACTGGACGCTCGACCGTTGACACCTGCAACGCGATGTTAGCCGGAAAGAGCCGGGCATTCATCGGCCTGGGAGGCAATTTTCTGCGCGCCGTTCCCGATACCGAAATCATGGAGAGGGCCTGGCGAAATTTGCGCCTGACTGTCGCAATCGCCACGAAACTCAATCGATCGCATGTCGTGCACGGCGAAGTCGCCTATCTTCTCCCCTGCCTTGGACGTCTCGAGATCGACGAACAGGAAAGCGGACCGCAAGCCGTTTCGATCGAAAGTTCCATCGCGCATTTTCATGGTTCGAGAGGGCGGGCAACGCCGGCCTCCACGCACCTGCTGTCCGAGCCGGCAATCATTGCCGGACTGGCAAAGGCGACGCTTGATAATGAGAAGGTGCCCTGGGATCGATGGGTGGCAGATTATTCGAAAATCCGCGAGGCGATCGAACAGACCTATCCGGAGACATTCAAGGACTATAACAGGCGGCTGTTTCAGCCAGGAGGATTTCCGCGACCCATCCCAGCTCGCGAACGCAAATGGGTCACGCCCTCCGGGAAGGCGAATTTTATCGCCCCGAGCCGCCTCTTCCCGCAGTTCGACATGAAAGGCGATCCGACCCGCATCCTCAATCTCGCGACACTCCGCTCCAACGACCAGTTCAATACAACTGTCTATGGCTATAGCGACCGCTTCCGCGGAGTGGATGGGACGAGAATGGTCGTCTTCATGAATCCCACCGATATCGCCCGTCTCGGCTTTGCCGAAGGTGACCGGATCGAGCTTCACACGGCACTAGAGGACACAACTGATCGCTATGTTTCGGGATTGCGGATCGTCGCCTACGCAATTCCACAGGGATGTTGCGCAGCCTATTATCCGGAGGCCAATCCGCTATTCCCCCTAAGCCATCACGATCAAAGATCGAAGACGCCGTCCTATAAGCTTTTGCCAGTGCTGGCGAAGCGCTCTTCTGCAGCTCCTTCATCACTGCCAGAAGTTGATCAGGCTGAATGAGAGAAGAAGGTGGGTTGCTCGCCGCCAAACAGCACGAGCCTTGGTGAATGGCGACAATATTTAATCTTTGGTCCCCTCAAAATGCTGCGCGCGGCTCGTGAATTTTCCGGCACGGGGGAACCTTCCCAGCGGCCCATTGTTAACCGTTTGACGGCTGCACGACCGCAGAGCCGGCATCAGGCGCCAACCGTCGTAGACGATGACCAACCTGCCGCGACCGGACGAGCAAGGAGCGCGATAATGACTGCATCGAAGACAACAATTGATCATGATGAAATCCGGCGCTGGGTAGAGGCGCGGGGCGGCCTCCCAGCTCGCGTCAAAACCAAAGGAGACGATGGTCTGTTGCGCATCGATTTCGGAGAGCCGGAAGAATCCCTTGAGGAGATTTCCTGGGATCAGTTCTTCTCAATCTTCGACCGCAATGAGCTGGCATTTCTCTATCAGGAACAGACAGCAGCCTCGGGCGAAAGTCGATTCAACAAGTTCATCAGCCGCAGCTAGCGAATCCGAACTAGGCAATAGGTGGTCTTGCCGAATGATCGGGAACAGTCCAACGCGCAGTTGGTTATGACAACAGGGCTGGCAGAAACCGTGTTGTCGAGCCCACCGACCGAGAAAGGAGTTTGATGATGAAACATCAGCAGCCAAGTGACGGCGCACCGGGAACTACTGACCAGTCGCCCCGATGGGAAGGCCCGGAAGGTTCGAAGCCGGCTGGATATCTTCCAGCCAAGGATGGTGGTGAGAAAGCGCGCGATGCCCTCGGCGAAAACATCGACCATCCCCGCAAGCATCGGGTTTCCGATGCGCTGAAGCAGAAAGGCGACGATTGACGATCCGGCTCGCCCTCCGTCGTCAAGTGCGTTGCTGAATGCCCGGAGTCGCTGCTCTTTGCGGCAATTCCGATCGCCGCCGCAAACATCGCAGTGCAGGACGCCGAAGCATTAAAGCGCGCCGGCAATCCGGAACTTTCAGCTTTGTCGATGGTTTACAGGTACAGGGAATCCAACTGGGCAGTGAAGATTTTCGAAACTGAACGTAGATGACGCCTCGCCCTATCAACAACGGGGTAATTTCATGGATGACGAAGACGAGCGCCGGAAGCGTGCCTACCGGATTTGGGAGAAAGAGCGGCGCCCCGAAGGGCAGCACCTAGATCACTGGCAGCGCGCGGAAGACCAGCATGAGATGACCGAGCGGGCCGCCTCAACATCGGCACCTGCGGAAAAGGCCGGAAAGCAGCGCACGAAGAACCGGAAAAGCGTCGCTTCAGGGGAAGCCCTTCGGCCTATTCGCGAATGACCAGCAGCCTGGAGTTCGGCAGATCGTCTGATCGAGCGACACAAAGCGCGACCTGGTCATATCTAAAACATGACCTTATTCGAAACGGGAGCGGCAGATGCCTCAGCAACATGACTCACCTGCGGTTCGATCCTTGCAGAAAGAGCAGAAGCGGCAACAGCAAAGCGATTTAAAGAACGAACTCGATAGGGCTCTTGACGACACGTTCCCTGCATCGGATCCAGCCTCTGCGACACACACCACAGTCCCAGGCGGTCCCTCGCCTTCCTCTCCTGCGCAGGGGAAGACCAGCCACCCCGTCGATCGCTTCGAGGACAATTACCCTCCCGGTGATCATCGGCAAGGCAGCCAAGATGGCGATCCAACCGGAAAAGATCGCGCCAGCATGGACACATTCCATCGCCGCCCACGCCCGGATCACACATTCGGTTCCAGCCTCCGCAGCGGAGCCGGCACCTTGCCGGATGGTCAAACGGGCGCCGGCAATTTCAACCGGCGAGTTGGCGAAAGGCCGATCTCGACCTTGATCACAGCTTTTGCGATTGGTCTCGCGCTTGGAATAAGACATAAGGGATGATGGGCGTGAAAACCGCGCCTGCCCTGGCCGGCAGGATGCAAGATCTCGATCATGCTTTGGTGGATATCTCACACGATAACCACCTTGCTTGCGAGCTGACAAGCCGGTGTAGGTGGGACAGGATTAGCTATCGCCATTGACGATGAGCAGTGAGTAGTTGCCTCTCCTGAATCGCCTCCATGGACCTTTCCCGACCGCCTCGCTGACAAGAATGCGAGCGCGTAGCGGCGCTTTTTCCGTATCCTGACGCTCAGAAATATCCGGACCAACCGACGTAGGCTTTCGCAAACGACCAATTTACCTTCGCCAAAAGCCTTGAAGCTATCGCGCCTCAGAGCCTTACACTATCCGTTTGAGGTTCTTCCCCTTCTACTGCATATTCTCGAATGGCGCCGGACGCTTGACCACCGCCGCGCGATCGGGAGAATTCGCGCAAGCGCGTATTTCAGCCCACGCTCAAACATGTGATCGGGGAGATGATGGAATCGTCCGCTGGCGTACAAAGCTGAATTGGCAAGCAAACTTATGTATGTTGAAGGCGTGACACTCAATAGAACGGTTGAACTCACGGAACTGCGGGAAAGAAAGGAGACGTCGATTGCCTGGAGAAAGGAAGGGCGCTCACCCATCATCGTCGCTTGGCGACGGAGGAACTACCGGATCATCAAGATCCAGCCTCCATCACATGACGACCGGTCATATGGGCCACACACCTCTTTCACCAGAAAATTTGCTCGCTGCGATTGTCGAAAGTTCTGATGACGCCATAGTCAGCAAGTCCATCGACGGTATCGTCACGAGCTGGAACAAAAGTGCTGAGCGACTGTTCGGCTTTACCGCCTCCGAGGCGATCGGGCGGTCAATCACCCTCATTATTCCGCCTGACCGTTTGCACGAAGAGGACAATATCTTAGCACACATTCGCAGTGGCGAGCGAATTGAACACTTTGAAACCGTCAGGCGTCGCAAGGACGGGACGCTTTTGGATATTTCGCTTACTATCTCTCCCATCAGAAACCCAGATGGCGTCATCGTGGGTGCGTCCAAGATCGCGCGCGACATTTCCGAGCGGAAGCGCATGCACGACCGGCAAGAGCTGCTTCTGAGGGAAATGAATCATCGTGTGAAAAACCTTTTTTCCGTGATGAACTCCCTGATCTCCCTAAGCGAAAGAAACGCGGTGACCGTCCACGCTCTGGCTGCGGATCTCCGCGCACGTATCGGAGCATTGGCTGCAGCCCACAACCTCATTCTCAGAGAAGCGGAGACCCCGTCCAATGAGGAGAGTTCAACGAGCCTGTCGAGCCTGATCGAGGTCATCTTTGCTGCCCATCAGGATAGCGATAGGAAGCGTATAACTTTCCACGGAGACGACGCTTCGCTAGAGGTTTCCTCCCTGACGTCATTTGCTCTGCTTCTTCACGAATTTGCTACGAATGCCATCAAATACGGGGCACTCTCCACGGATCGAGGTCGAATAGAGATCGAAATATCGAATGGAGACGAGCTTGCGTTAAAATGGACGGAAATCGACGGCCCTCCTGTAAGCGAGCCCATTGGATCGAATGGCTTCGGGTCACAGCTAGAGCGCCTCACGATTGAAGCGCTAAGGGGCACCCTCATCCGAAGGTGGAATCCAGAGGGATTGTGCATCGAACTTAAGATACCTCGATAGACACTCGAACAGCGATACAATAACCACGTCGCTATCCGCCTCCGCCGCGTCAAAGGCGATCGCCGCCTCGCCCTTCATGGCCTTTGAGAAAAGCTTCTTTCGCGATCTTGAAGCCTCTTCCTCCTAAGCAGGCCATTCGTAAAGCCCTATTCAGCAGCCTGTTCGACGCTCGATATCGGAACGCCTTGTCCGGCTTTTCGCGTCTCCACAATTACGGCGGCATCCAGAATATCTCGGCCACATGCTCTTCCCGCAATCGTCGTTTGCGCCAATCTTTAGACTTGCCCGATCTTCAGGCGGGTGGGGCAAAGGCATTCGGCGCAGAAGCCGGTAGAGTCTGACATCATGTGCCGATCAGGCGGACCTATCGCCATCTCGGCGGCCGGTTTGTGTTGTACTGAAGCTCCGAGGCAGTAGCAAAGGCTCCCAAAAGCTGCCGCAGTCGTCGTTGTTCTTCCTGGCTCAAACCGATGCGTTTTGCATATTCTTCCACCGACCAAACCGGAATGACCGGTTTGACGTCAGGCTCGATGCGTTCCATGAGCTTTACCTCCACTTTGGCTCTTGACGGCTTCTAACGCCGGACCGTTCCCCAAGTTCCTGTCTTCCTCTTGTATTTTTGGGCGCCGATAGGAGTCTCCAGGACGTTTGAAATGGGACCGTGACTAAGCGTTGGGTTCTTTCTTCGTGCCATGATGCCGTCGCCGCCGTATCCGGTCGCGTTCGTTGCGCCCGAGTGTCAAGCGATACGGCGAGGACCGGCGTGAGTTTGACATAGTCGAGCGCCCGTTCCTTAAGCGTGAAAATAGTTGCTGTCCTTGACGGAACGCAAAATGCGAGACGCAACGTGGCCTAACGGAACATTGCGGTCGATACCGTGTTTTCCGTGCGGAGGATATTCCCATGCACCGGCAATGGTGGAGCAAACCCGTTACAGTTGAGACGCGGATATCAGGTCAGCGTCTAACGATAGGCGACTGTGAAGCCGCGACGATATACATGCTTCGCAATTGGCCTGCAAAACCCAAAGGACGAGCTTTCAAAACGGCGCGCGCAATGTTGGTCGAGGCACATGAAGGCAAGATCGATGCTGAATTGGCCCGCAACGTTTTCCTGGCTTTGCTCAAGGAGAGCGACGTTCAGATATTCGAATAACCACTCAAGTTGCCTGAAGTCCTGGCTGACGCAATGCGGGCCTGCGCCAGATGGCACAACCATCGGCGCGCCAGGGGGAGCCGATCACCTGGCATCCGCCAACGTCCGCCAGCGTACGAAACAAAGACACACGGAACAACCTGCCGCCGCAAGCATTGCAGCTTTCATCTCAGGAGGAAAAATCAAATGCTGAAAGCAACGCAGGCCTCGCTGCAGGAGGATGTTGTCGCCTTACTTCCCGCTTTGCGCAACTTTGCCAGGCGCTTCGTTTCCAATGAAACGGATGTTGACGACCTGACTCAGGAAACCATCAGGAAGGTACTCGCGAATATCGATAGCTTCGCGCCCGGCACCAAGCTCAAAAGCTGGGCGTTTACCATCATGCGGAATACATACATGACCGAGTACAAGCGCCGAAAGCGCGTTCAGCCTCGAGCAAATGACGATGATCTTTTCGAAGTTCCAGTGCCGTCACACCAGCAGCTCTGCATCTATACTGCCGAGGTCGGAGTGGCATTGAACCGTCTGCCCGCCTATCAGCGGGACGTGCTTCTTTTGATCGTAGACGGCGTGTCATACGAGGATGCTGCGCAGCTCTACGGTTGCAAAGTCGGCACGATAAAGAGCCGCGTGTCCCGCGCCCGAACGACACTCGCCCAGATGCTCGGCGAGAACTCAATGCGTGCGGCCGCTTCCATCCGCTAATATTGCGGAAGCTACATGCGGTTTTACGTCTGCCTGCGAACGTTCCAGTTAAGAGAAAGCCCGCCTGACCACAGCTCCGCACGAGGTAGTTGAAAGAAGATGCGCCTGCGCGAACTCTCGCCAGACGAGGATACCGTCTCACAAAAAAATGCCTGACATGCCGCGATCAAAGCATAGCCGTCGCTCGTGCTTTACGCCTCGCCAGGACGGGTGACGCGGTTCAGTTTCGTGATGGATCAATCGCGGTCGAGCGATGGCGACGCGGCTTCAGCTTGGCTTCCAATCCGGCAAGCAAGCTCTTGAGTTCGGGCTCCAGGACTTGCAGGGACGCTTCGGCGGGCGTCAACCAATTCAATGATCGTTTGCGGCGTTCGGGAAATTTAGGACAAGCCTTCCTGACATCGAGCAGGTGCACTTCGACCATCGACACGATCGCGCGATTGTCCTCCGTCTTCTTAAGATAGGTGTAATAGCCATAGGGTGCTTTCTCGGCTTTTCCCTTGATTCCGGCCTCCTCCCATGCCTCGCGCTCCGCGACCTCGTGAGGACGCAGGCCGTCGATGGGCCACCCCTTGGGGACGGTCCAACGGCGTGTTTCGCGCGTCGTGATCAGGAGAACCTGTAACATGCCGTCGCTACCCTCACGCAGACATATGGCACCAAACTGGTTGGCGGTCTTGCCATGCAGCATGGCCTCGGCATGAGGAGCAAGATGCGATAGATGAGATTTCGACGCTTTCATCAAATGTCCTCGGCCTTCAGAATATTGGATGGCACAAGCGGCCGCGATCATCCGGTCTCGCATGCAACGACGATCATCCAACAAAAGAAGATGCCGCTAGTTCCCAATACCTTGGGAATTCGACCCCTGGTTGGGCTGTGGAAGACTGTAAAGCCGCAAGTCGACGAAAAAGCCTTCGAGCCGAGCGGCCTGTGTGCGACAATGTTCCCGCTAACAAGCAACGAGCGTCGGTGGCGAAAATTGTCTATCGAAACCTATTCTTTTCCCCGGTTCTCATATGCAGATGTTGCGATATTATCCCGTTCGAGCGTGAATGCGCCGCATCAAATGCGGCGCTACATTTTCACGGGACTGTTTCCCATTGATTGTGAACATCATTGATGTTCTTCGTGAGATGCACATGTGCATCCACATGATCCACCCAATCCAGGGGGATGATATGATGTTGTCCGTCCGGAGAGTCGCTCTTGGTAAGCTTGATCCGATCCGATGCTTCGAGATAATCGACGGTGCCTATATGGGCGCCGTCGGCTGCTCTGACTTCCATATGTTCACGAATCTGCCTTTTATCTTCCATCGTCTTCTTCCTTCCAATATTGACGATAGGGACAGAACGTCATGACGCTCCGCATGTTCCGCGTTACTCACCCCCGATGAATATCATTGCTCTCGTGCTCGTCTTTTTAGCCATCGCCGGACACGAATTTCATCCAGATCCATCCATCGAAGGAACCGTTCGCTCCTCGTTCGGATCTTGAGAACTTGCCCGAGCCGACCTTGCCGAAAATCCTCGAGCACTCCGGGATGGATATAGGAAGATCTGCAGACCGGGCGTGTATTGCCGAGTTTTGAGGCAACCTGATCGATGGCCGCGTTAAGCTGTCGTGCTATAGCACTTTGCGACGTTTCAACGGTAAGAGGAGCAAGGGCGGCAACAGCCATGCAGGTTCCACCCCATGTCCTGAACTGACGCGAGGTAAAATCGCCGCCGGAGGCGTTGCGTATATATTCATTCACATCCTGCGAAGAAATCTGGCGGAAGCCGCCTTCATCATCAAAATATTGAAAGAGTTACTGGCCAGGCAGCTCCTGCAACTTGCGTAGGACATTGGCAATCCGGCGGTCGCTGTGGACAAGATTCCATTCCTTCCCGGACTTGCCGCGAAAACGGAATTTGATGCTCCCTCCCTCGACAAGGACATGATGATTCCTGAGGGTTGTCGCACCAAAAGTTCGGTGCTCCTCCGCGTAAGCCGTGTTTCCAACACGGATATATAGCTTGTCCAGCAGCGAGACCACAGTGGCCAGCGCCTTTTCCATGGTCAGGCCGCGGGACCTAAGATCGGCATCTACTTGCTGGCGAATGCCGGGAAGTCTGTCAGCGAAGTCGACGAGACGATCGAACTTCGCCTGATCTCTTTCTGAGCGCCAGTAGGGGTGATAGCGATATTGCCTGCGACCTCGCGCGTCTGTGCCGACAGCCTGTAGATGAGAAAGCGGATTTGTCGATATTACGACATTGCTATAGGCTGGCGGAATGGCCAGCGCATCCAGGCGCGCTATCTCTGCCCGATCAACGATCCTGCTTCCATCCGGGAGATAATAAAGGAATCCTTTTTGTCCTCGCCTTCGGGTGATGCCGTTCTCGAGACTGGCGATGTAAACTAGATCGGGATGGAGCCTCGTTTCACCTGAGGCGGCCACGAGATCGATTTTGGAAATGATCTGATTCATGTTCCCGATAACACCGGCAAGGCCTCTCGGTTCCGCGTATCGTCGCAATCGGCTTTAAGAAGCAGCTCGCGGCGAACACGCCTGCAACACTTAACCCGCCGTCCTTTCATATAAGCAGCAGGAAATCGGTTGGTGGAACTTTGTAACTCTGAAGAAGTTTGATGACACCTCCTCTTTCGTTCCGAGTTCGAAGGATCAACTGTGATGTCTCAAGAGGCAAATATAATGCACTAATCGTCTACATCATCCTTGCCGTGCTGGTTGGATGCATATTGGTTGCCGGCGCCATAACGATGAGGCGGAGCAACATGGAACGATCCGGTCTGCCCATCTTTCATCCTCGTTCGCAGTTGCAACAGAGTTGAAAGTGAATTTCAGGTCGAGGGAGGAGTGGTTTGGCGCGATCAGAAGGGCTGAGAACGATGCAGATTGATGGCAAAGACAAGGAAAACAATGACCCGATCGTTTCACCGAACGACAGTCCGGGGCGGAAACGTAAGAAGCGGCGCGCGGGATATTTCATCATAGCGGGCCTTTGCATCATAGCCCTGCTTGCCTTGGCCGAATGGCTGATCAATGGAACAATCATGTTATCGAAGTCCCATTGAGCTTTCGAGCGAGCTCCAGGATGCCGCCGGTACGGTGTCAGCCAAAAGGGAACTTTCTTTTTCGGCTCTGGTTGGATTGGTCGCCGGGGCGCCGAGGAATCTTTGTCATGTCGCCCAAGGCGGTGGATATGAGCTGCCGGTAGGCCGCGTCGCAATTTTCATCCCCGAAGATGGGGGTGAAGTGAGCAGGAGTTTCGCAGATGAACATCATCCAGTTTCCCAACCGACGCGAGGAAGAAAACAAGCCCGATCTGGAATTTCACACCATCGATCGGCTGGGACGGGACATGTTTCTGTTCGTGGCAGATTATGAGTACGACGACCGCAGCTTCACCATCAGTTTCTGGGCTTATGACATGGCGGATGCCGAACAGCGCGTAGCCAAAATGCGGGCCGGCCTCATTCTTCAGGGTCAAGTCGTCTATCGCACATGAACGAACACATGGGCCCTTTTGAATTTCAGTGGAATTGTTTTGAATCGATGCCACCAATGTGCCGGAGTTTAGACGCCCGACTCATTTGAATGAATGAGGCGTTCGACCCGGGAGGCATCCAGGGAATAGCTCACGAGTGGAGCTTTGAGCCCTGGAGGGACGGTGTCAGACGTCCATCCGTCACGGACGCGCTCCATGTTTTGGAGTGGGACAGATTATTCAGGTCCAGGCGACGCAACTGCAACATCATCAAAATGACGACTGCCTCGGGAACCCCGACGCTTCATGAGAGTTCGGAACTCAAATTGCGAGCCTCCGCGCCTCCGCGGACTATTGATCTTTCGTCGACAACGCCGTGGAGCGGGAAGCCATATCGATCCGCGTACATTGCGGCAAACATGGCGCGTTCAATCGTCGCGTCGCTGCCAGGGCGAAAGGCGAAGTGCGCGCACGCTTATTACCAAGCATTGCCCGGAAATGCGATGGGCGCCTGCAACTGACCAGGTGCATCACATCGTACCGAAAACAAGAAGAGGAGAAATAGCAATGGCAAACGATTATGAAGGCCGCAACGAACGTTCTTTCGGAGGCCGGGGCGCAGGTGCGGGTGATTTCGACGACGGTAGCCGCGGCTACGGCTATCCGGATGCGGATCGTTACGGCGGCAGGCGCGGTTCGAGCAGCTTGCGCCACTCGAATAACCGAGATCGTTATTCGGCGTCCGATCGTGATCGCTGGACGACCGATGATCTCGGCTATTCCGATTATGGTTACGCTGATCGCAGCGACTATGACGACCGTTCATTTTCCGACCGGGAGCGCGGCTATGCCCGCCAATACGATTTTGGCCGCCCATACCGTGATCGGCCCCAACGCGACTTTATAGATCGCGCCGGCGACGAAGTGGCATCCTGGTTCGGAGACGACCAGGCGGCGCGCCGGCGTGAGATGGATCAATTCCGTGGTAAAGGGCCGAAGGGCTACAAGCGCACCGACGAGCGCATTCTGGAGGACGTCAACGACCACCTGACGGATGCTCCGTCCCTTGATGCTTCCGACATAGAAGTTTCTGTTTCGGGTGGCGAAGTGACACTGGCGGGCTTCGTGTCCAGTCGGCAGGACAAGCGGCATGCCGAAGACATAGCTGACGAGGTGTTTGGCGTATCGCACGTCCAGAACAACCTGCGGGTCAGAGGCCCCAGTGAAACAGCCAGTGACACAAACGCCTAGGCCCGCCGGCGCGTAGAGCGCCCGGCGATCGTCGTCGGAGCTTTGTCGATTGCTCCCAAGCTCGCCAGGCGGCCGACCGAAGCAATGGATGTTGAAGCAGTGCTGGAAAGGAAGAAGACGATGAGATACATATTCGCCGCAGGCGTTGTCGTCGCCCTGTTAGCGGCTTGCACACCTACCGAGCAGGGCGCGGGGCTTGGAGCTGCAACAGGAGCCGTGGTGGGCGGTGTCGCAACTGGAAATGTTAGAGGAGCGGCCGTGGGGGCTGCGGTCGGCGGGGTGTCAGGCGCACTCATCGGCAGCGTCGCAGGACAACCCGGGCAATGCTACTATCGAGATCGCTACGGCCGGCGCTATGTCGACCAGTGCTGATCGCTGAAGCTGGCCGCAAGCAGACACCCTGCCGTGCTGTCCGTACGGTCGGCTGCTCCTGGCTTGAGCAAACTTGCTGCTGGCCCCTAAACACAACGCGCTAAAGTTCCTATCCCCTCCCATGGGGAGATACGTGCGATCAATAGTGCTGATGAAGGTCCAGGCGTCGTCTCTCGCGGCTCCTGGGTCGCGATTTATCGCACTGACTTCGAGAGCGAACCGTCGAGGAGAAGGAGACTTGCCATGTCTACGATGAGTGCGATCCGAATGCACGATTTCGGAGCTGAAACCGTACTGCGGCTCGAAGAGATCGAGCGCCCCGCTGCCGGTGCCAACGAAGCACTCGTTAAAGTCATGGCTGCGAGCGTCAATCCCGTGGATTGGAAGATCCGCAAGGGAGGCTATCCCGCGGTGACGAAAGACTCGCTGCCGATCGTACCGGGTCGCGATCTTGCAGGGACAATCGTAGCAACTGGCGCCGATGTCTCCGATTTTGCGGTCGGTGATCGCGTATTTGCGTTTCTCGACATGAAGCATGGCGGATACGAGGAATACGTCGCCCTGCCAGGGACGCTGCTCGTCAAGATGCCCTCGTCGATCGGCTTCGAGGAAGCGGCCGCCGTTCCGCTGGCGGCGCTGACTGCCTGGCAAGGACTTTTCGACCATGGTGGCCTTCACCGCGGCCAGAGGCTGCTGATCCATGGCGGGGCAGGTGGTGTCGGACACTTCGCAATCCAATTCGCCAGGGCAAAAGGAGCGTGGGTGGCAACGACCGTCTCCAAGACCGATCTCTCGCTCGCTCAGCGCCTGGGCGCCGATCAAGTGATCGATTACAAGTCGGAGCGCTTCGAAGATGCACTTGATGCCGTCGATATGGTTTTCGATCTTGTGGGTGGTGAAACGCGTTCGCGGTCGTTCGACGTCCTTAAGGAAGGTGGTATCCTCGTCTCGACTCTAGGGGAGCCGGACCGCGCGGAAGCCGAGCGCCGAAAGGTCCGTGTGGCCGGCTACATGGCTCGGCCGAATGCAGCCCAACTTCGCGAAATCGGTGACTTGATCGATCAGGGGAAAGTTAAAGTTATGATACAGAAGATCTTTCCTCTCGAAGAAGCCGCGCACGCCCAGCGAAGCCTGGAGAAGGACCATATCCAAGGAAAGATCGTCCTCAAAGTTGCCTAAGACATAGCAAGAAGGTGGCACAGACACACCAGTTCCGTCGATGGTGGGCAAGTCGAACTGCAATAGCGGAACATCGCATTCAATTTCGAGTTCCGCAATGGCCGTTCATTTCGCGCACAAAGGAAGGACTTCACGATGGATCAACACCACAACTCATCCGACCAGCCAGAGAGGAGGACAAGCAATGCTCTGGCGGTCATTCCCCACAAAGATACCGCTCTCGCGGCACAAGCCACCTCGTCGAACAGGCGACGCTCTCGTGCAGTACTCAATATGCGGTTGCAACAGCTTCGGCGTGATGTGGCGGCCCTCGAGGCTCGATTGCGGAACATCAAATATCAGTCGGGAAGCGTAGTTCAAGGCAGCCTTCAATGGATTGACGCATCGGCGCATGACCAGCTTGGAGCACATCCTTGGATGAAGCTGTCGGGAGCGTCACTGGCTGCCTTTATGGCCGGAAGGCTACTTCGCCATTTTCCTCTCGGGCTTGTGGCAATAGCGACAAAGCCTCTATTGTCCACCGCACTAAGATCGATTTCCGGTCACAGGGAATTCTGAGCCCCGCCGCAAGATCCGCCGAAGTCTCACACGAACCACTATTGCAAGTTGCCTCGATTTAGCGTCTCGGCGACCCAGCTACGCCCATTATTCCCGATCGCAAACCCGGCTCTCGACAACTGCTGGAGCCGGGAAACGCGAATGAATTCCCTTTCGTCCGTCGTTTGCTCTGGTGTATCGGGAACATCCCTTCGAAGCCGTCCATCCCCCGGTGGAAGTTGCGAGATCGAAAGCTTTCGCATCGTCAAGCACCGCCGTGGTGGCGAATGTCATGCTGGCTGTGTCGGTCATCGGCGTTTGCCGCCTTGGTTCTCTGGTCGTTGCAAAATACCGATCGACCGAAGAACAAGTCGCTCCGGACGCCGGTGCAGATTCGGCCTCAACAACTAAGGTCGCGTGGCAGAGAAAGCTCGAAGCCCTAATTTGAAGCGCATTTGCCGCATCAGGCTTAAGTCGCATGCCATTCCGACTGAAGCCTCAGATCGGGAACACAGTGCTGGCCGCTTTGTTCGTTCCATAGCGGCAGACAAGAGCCGCCATCCGATGACCAGCAAGAAGCGAGGAAATCATGAAGACCAAGACACTTGCCGTTCTGATGACGGCCTTATCCGTCGGTGTTTCATTCACCGGCTTTACGCCGGCAAACGCCCAGGATACTCAAATCGTCCCCAAGAACGGGACGAAGCACGACAACAAACAGCCCGGCAGCAGTCAGTCAGGCACGGAGAGCCAGCCCCAGTCGGGGTCCTCGACCGGCGGCTCTGCAACCGGCTCGAAGTCTGGGTCCAGCCAAAGCACCGGGCAAGCTACCCAGGACGATAATGGTTCGACATCGACTGGAACGAAAAAAAATAACTCTATGAACAACAAATCAACAGATCAGTCCGGTACTGGCACACAGCAGGACAATGGCACTAACGCCGGGTCGACAAAGAAAAATACCACATCAACGCAATCCAACGATACGAGCAAATCGACAGAAACAAAACAGCCGGATGCCAGCCAAAGCGGTTCTGGTACAAAAAGTGGATCCTCTTCCAATACGGGAAGTAATACAGGATCAACGGATAAATCAAATCAGAATGGACAATCTGGTACAACTGTAGACACAACCGGAAGCGGATCGACGGCAACGAAATCTGAAAGCAATACACAGGTCCAGGTATCCGTCGAGCAACAGACGCAGATTCGCGAAGCCGTCAAGGAGGTGCACGTCGCGCCTGTCCGCGAGACCGATTTTACCGTATCGGTGGGTACGCGGATTCCTCGAAAGATCCAACTGGACCCGCTACCGCCACGCATTGTCAAAATCGTCCCGCAATATCGGAGCTATCGCTTCTTCATTCTTGCGGACGGACGGATTGTCATCGTGGATCCCTCGACCTTCGAGATCGTCTACATCATCGACGCATAGTCACCACGCAAGCCAGGTGCCGCGCCTTTCGCGCGGCGCCTGCGGCCTGTCTCCAGGTCCGAACCGGGGCATGAAAGACGCCCGCTCCAAGGAATTACAGGATACCGGGTGCTTGGTCTGTGTTCACTTCGGCCTGGCAATTTTGGACAACAAATTGCCAGGCCCATTGTTCGAGCGGCGATGACGGCGGTCAAACTGCAGGCAAACGAAGCTTCCGATTTTCGGCCCGATCATAGCCCGGCCGCGTAGCGCACACTTTAGCGGGAACCTTCGCGGCTCGCGACAGTTAGAAGTTCCATTGACTAGAAGGAGGTCATGATGAAAAGGTTTGTTATCGCGCTCAGTAGCGCTATCCTCGTATCGGGGACGGCCTTTGCCCAAACCACCGTTGTTACCACCCCAGAAAACTCCGACACCGATAGCTCGACGGTCGTCATTCCGGGAGAGGTCACAACCTATGTGACAGGACACGAAGTTCCCTCGGCCAGCTATGACGGCGACGTGGCGGTTGGCAGCGAGTTGCCAAGTTCGGTGGAAGTATATCCCGTCCCCAGCAATAGCGATTATGCCTATACCGTCATCAACAAGAAGCGCGTTATCGTCAATCCGCACACCCATAAGGTTGTCGAAATCGTCAAATAGTAGCCGACGGCGGTCGGGCCGCCCTACCCTTTCCTGGCCTGCGCCTGCGCGGCCCGACGTCATCGGCTCCGCGCAATCTCCGGCCGACAGCAAGGGAATCTCCACCCGGACATTCCCTTGATTTCTGGCCCTTGATTTCTGGAGAGTGGCGTAGCACGCCTTCTCTGCGCGAAACAAGCCGCGGCCATTCAATCGTGAACTCGGCTGATCAAGATGTCGCCGAAGTTTTAGAAGGCGCATGTAGTCCGTGCTCAATTTCAGCAGCTGTCGCGCCAGGCGATATTGCCGCCGCTTGAGCTTAAACGAGCCAAAGTTGTTTTGTCATCCACCGCACCAAACTGATGAAAACCGATGCAATGCTTGATCAGGCGCCGGCACCATGAGAAAAAGCTTGCAGCAGCCTTTGGCGCTCCGCCTTGAAGTTAAGGAGGTTCCATGTCGTCGCTTTCGGCCCCGGACGGCATCTATCTGCCCGAGGATATGAAAATCGTCGCCAATGTCTTTAATCGTGTGAGCGACGAACCCTGGTTCATTTCGTCGACACCGGAGCAGCGGGCTGAATTCGCCCGTTATGTGCTGCGCATGTATGGTCTGGGGATGATCCTGCCCGAACCTCTCGAAACCCTTTGTCGCGCCGCGGCAAAGGCACATTTTTCAACCGACGCGAAGGACCTTTCGCCTATCAGGGGTCCTCGCATCCTCATCGTTGAGGACGAGTATTTAATTGCAGCCGAAGCAGCGCAAAGGCTTCATTCGCTCGGCGCGGAAGTCCATGGGCCTGTCGGCACTGTCGCCGAGGCAATGGATCTTGTCGAACGGTCTAACGAAAAACTCGACGCGGCGTTGCTGGATATCAATCTGAATGGCCAGATGGTTTATCCGGTGGCCGCCTTTTTGAAGATGCACAACGTACCATTTGCCTTTATCACCGGATATGAAGAGCGTGTCATACCTGCGTTTTTTCGTTCTGTATCGACCTTTACCAAACCTGCCGATTGGGGAATGATTGCATCCCGGCTCGTACATATGCAGGCACCCCATTCTGCTTGACCATCTTTGGCAGCCGGACGCTCATTGCCTTGGAATTTGAGCCGCCTCCCCGGCTTCCGGTTTTCGTGAAAAATGTGGCCTGCACCGAAATCCCGCCTTGTGAGGGATGCCGGTGAAACAAAATCGAAGCTGCTTTGTTTTCCTAAAGCAAAGGAGGACCCAACATGACACAGCCACAGAAAACCAGGATCCTGCCGCGAGAAGAGGATTATCGCGACTATCAGGAACGCGACACCCGCGATGGCTGGCCGTATTCGGATGAGAGTGGTTTGAGTTCACCCGATCCGGAAAATCGAGAATATGGTGCCACGCCCGCCAATTTTGACGCCGAACCCAAATCGGGAGTGATTGGAGATACGGCGGGCAGCACGGGGCTCGAGGAGGACACCGCGCAAACGGCAGGTCCTCTTTCATCCGATCGCATCGATAGTGATGAACTGGAAGCAGAGATTACCGAACGTCTCATCCAAACCGAAGGCGTCGACGCGGACAGTATCGAGGTTCACGTCGACCAGGGCATCGTGACATTGGAGGGTAGCGCCGAAACCGCGGCCATTGCCCGACAGATCGAGGTGCTCGCGCTGTCCATGCCGGGCGTGCTCGAAGTTCACAACAATCTGAAAACGATCGGAGTCGATTCCCACATCTCACCCGATACCTGAGCGGACTTGGGCTTGCTTCGAAGCCCAAAGGGCGATGGCGCTTCTTGCGTCACCGCGGTTCGATGCCCATCTATGGGATTGGAACCTATTTCGCGCACCGTTGTGTAACGACGAAGTACGTAAAACGTAGATCGCGCGGGACTTTGAGGGGCACTTTACCCTTATACGATAAGGTGAGGGGCACTCCCGTCTCTAGCTGATATGAACGCCGGTCTTATCGCCGGCGAAGGAGAACACTGAAACGCAAAATGCAGCGTGAGGGACTATTTCACGAAGTGCGGGAACGACGCGCCTACGAGAAGCCGTCCGAACGTCGCATCCAGGAAAAGGCCCAGGCGGTCAGCCGATATCCCAAAGCCTTGCGCAAGAGAATAAGGCGCGATATCGGCCGGTAAGCGAGCTGCGGGCCTGACGGCCGTGCACGTCGTGAGTGCCTGATAAGTCGGCCTGCTGCGGTGACTATCTGCCACACGGGAAGCGCCTTTTAGCCTTTCGTCAGATCAAGCAGGAGAGCCAGGCCACTTTGATATTTGGTCGAATCCATTCCGATCTGTTCTGCTTGCCAGAGGTTATCCTCGAGATCTGCTTTCTTTACGGGCAGCGCCAGCGGATTTGATGCCGCTCGCCTCACGAACGCATCGTCCGGCTCACCCGCCCGCCGCGTCATGGCATCCACAGCCGAGATGATCGCCGGTGGAAAACCCTCTTCGCGAAGGCGATCGAGCGTCCAGTTTCTTCCCTTCTCGACAACATCATGAAGATAAGCGACTATCCGCGCTTCGTCACCGGAAACGAGCAGCGCAACGCGCTGGCAATGCTCGAAATACGGCCGTCCAGTCTTGTCGGCCTGAGCCTCATGCGCCTCCAGCGCAATTTGAATGGCGTGGTCAAGATGTTGCATAGCGATAAACGTCCTGCGGCAGCATTGTTCTCCCGCTTGGGTAATGGCCGAATGGGAGTGCCTCTTTCGCCGTCGTCATGATCGTCCCATTATCGCGGCCTTTCCTCGGATCTTGCAGCATTTCATGCGGATTGCCTTTATCGAAGTAGCGGGGTCGTACGGCAGGCGAGCACGCATATCTGTGCATAGATCGAGCAACTCCAATAATTGTCATGATACCATCCCTTCTCTTCTCATCGCATATTCGGGTTGGCAATCCTCTTCCTGGGCGATACCCACTCGCATTCCGTAACTCCATTTCTCGAGCGTTGTTCCAGTTGCCGGTGCTAAGCTTTGGAGCGGGACATCGAGACGTCCAATCAAGGCGATCGGGTACATAGGCTTGCCTTGGAGGAGCAAGTCTGACGGCGGCTGCAATTTACGGGAACTTCTTACCAATTTAGCGGTTGGGGCGCCATCAAAGAAGGGACGCTCCGCATGTTTGCTTTGACGAGTCCGAGAAGCACGCGTTTTCATGCCCGCTTCGCCCTCATCTTCCTTGCTGTCGTTTGTCTTCCTTCGTGTTCGCTAAGCGTATTGAACCCGGCAGGCCCGGTTGGCATGGGCAACGCCACCATTCTGATCAATGCGACAGTGATCATGTTGGCTATCGTCATTCCGACGATCCTCCTGGCTTTCTGGACCGCCTGGCGTTATCGCGCCTCCAATCTCAGTGCCAATTATCTGCCCTACTGGTCCTATTCAGGCCGGATCGAGGCGGTAGTCTGGTCAATCCCGATCCTGACGATCATGTTCCTTGGCGGTTTAATATGGATCGGCTCTCACCGTCTCGATCCGTTCAGGCCATTGGCGTCCGATAAACCCCCGGTGGAAATTCAGGCCGTGTCACTCGACTGGAAATGGCTGTTCATCTATCCAAAGCAGAACATTGCAACCGTCAATCAGTTGGTCATGCCGAGGGGCACGCCGGTCCATTTCTCGATCACATCCGCAAGCGTCTTCAATGCCTTCTTTGTACCCCGGCTTGGCTCGATGATCTACGCCATGCCGGGCATGGTCTCGCAATTGCATCTGCAGGCGGATACGTCGGATAAGCTCTGGGGTATATCGGCGCAGTTCTCCGGTGATGGCTTTTCAGACATGCAATTTGAGGTGAAGAGCCTGCCCGACACCGAATTCGGCGCGTGGGTAAACAGCGTCAAGAGCTCCGGCCCGGCCCTCGATCGCACCGCCTATGCAAATCTGCTGCGGCAGAGCCAACGCGTGCCACCGTCCACCTACCGAACGGCGGATCCCGACCTGTTTCGGGCCATTGCCACGCAGGAGATTCCGCCTGCTCCCGGACCAGCGCCCGAATTCCCCGGGCACGCCGGACGTGAAGTCTCCGTCGGAGGAAAGGACTGATCATGTTCGGGAAACTCGATCTTTCAGCAATCCCGCTCTCCCAGCCGATTCCATTGATCACCTCCGCCATCGTGATCCTTGTTGTGCTTAGCGTATTGGCGCTGACCACGATCAAAGGCTGGTGGCCGTATCTCTGGCACGAATGGATCACCAGCGTCGACCATAAGCGCATCGGCATCATGTATTGCCTGCTCGGAGTTCTCATGCTGATCCGCGGCTTTGCTGACGCGATCATGATGCGAACCCAGCAGGCCGTCGCCATCGATGCGCCCGGTTATCTGCCGCCTGAGCATTACAACCAGATATTCACCGCTCACGGTACGATCATGATCCTGTTTGGTGCCATGCCTCTCGTGCTCGGCTTCATGAATTTCCTGGTTCCTTTGCAGCTCGGCGTCCGCGATGTCGCCTTCCCGACATTCAATTCCGTTGGCTTTTGGTTAACCGCAAGCGGCGCACTGCTCGTCAACGTGTCGCTCTTCATCGGCGAGTTTGCGCGAACCGGTTGGCTTCCCTATCCGCCGCTCAGCGAAAGCGCTTATACGCCGGGCGTCGGTGTCGATTATTATCTCTGGGCCGTACAGATCTCGGGAATAGGCACGCTGGTTACCGGAATCAATATCGTTACGACGGTGCTGAAGATGCGGTGTCCCGGCATGAGCTATCTGCGAATGCCTATCTTCTGCTGGACTGCGCTCGCCTCCTGTTTGCTGATCGTCGCAGCCTTTCCGATCCTGACCGCCACACTCGCCATGCTGACGCTCGACCGCTATGTCGGCTGGCACTATTTCACGAACACGGCGGGCGGCAATCCGATGATGTTCGTCAACCTGATCTGGGCCTGGGGACATCCGGAGGTCTATATACTGGTGCTACCCCCCTTCGGTATCTTTTCCGAGATTTTCTCGACCTTCTCGGGAAAGCCGCTCTTCGGCTACAGATCGATGGTCGCGGCAACCTTGTTCATTTGTATCGTCTCCATGATGGTGTGGCTTCACCACTTCTTCACAATGGGTGCGGGTGCAGCAGTCAACACCTTCTTCGGCATATCCTCTAGCATCATCGCAGTCGGAACCGGCGTGAAGGTTTATAATTGGATCTTCACCATGTATGGCGGGCGGGTACGTTTCGAGGTCCCGATGCTCTGGTCCATGGGGTTCCTGTTCACGTTCATCATCGGGGGCCTGACCGGCGTTCTGCTCGCCATTCCGCCGGCGGACTTCGTGACGCACAACTCGATGTTCCTGGTCGCGCATTTTCACAATGTCATCATCGGCGGTGTCGTCTTCGGCATCTGTGCAGGTCTGGAATTCTGGTTTCCGAAGGCCTTCGGCTTCAGGCTGCACGAGGGTTGGGGCAAGCTCGCTTTCTGGCTCGCCTTCCTCGGCTTCTGGGTGACATTCACCCCTCTTTACGTACTTGGTCTCGACGGCATGACCCGCCGCCTGCAGCACATCAATGTCCCCGAATGGAGGCCATGGCTTTATGTCTCGGTGGCCGGCATCGGGATCCTCGTTCTTGGCGTGATCTCCCAGATCATACAGCTCGTGGTGAGTATCCGTAATCGTGACCGGCTGCGCGATACAACGGGCGATCCGTGGGATGGCCGGTCGCTCGAATGGGCGACGCCATCGCCACCACCCTTCTTCAATTTCGCGGTCATGCCGAATGTCGAAGGCGAAGAGGCCTACTGGGGCATCAAATTGCGAGCGGTTGAATCGCAACAATTGTCGCCCGAGCCGCGCTACAAACCAATCGAGATGCCGGTGAACAGCCCCGTCGGCATCTATACGGCCTTCTTTTCCGCCGTCTTCGGCTTTGCGATGATCTGGTACATTTGGTGGCTTGCCATTGTGGCCCTGGCTGCCGCTTTCGCAGGCTTCGTGGTCTTTGCCTGGCGCGACGTACATGAATTCGAAGTGCCGGTCGAGGAGGTTGCGCGGGCGGATCGCGGCCGGCGCGCGGCACGCGAAGCTCTCCTTGGACGCCTTTCTTCCGACAGGAGCCTGCCATGAGCGATACGGGACTGCCCGCAAGCGTCGAAACCATTCGCCGCGTTCGAGAAGATCCCCATCGTCTCGGCCATCGCGGCCATGGGCCTAGGGAGCCGCTCGAGGGGACGGGCCAGGGGGTGACTGGCCCTGCTCAAAAAAGAATACTCGTCGGCTACGGCTTCTGGATCTATCTCCTCAGCGACATCATCATGTTCTCGTGCTTCTTCGCCGCATTTGCCGTACAGCGAGGTGCAACGGCCGGAGGTCCCAGCATGGCCGAGGTCGTCGATATCCGACGCGTTAGTTTGGAGACGACAGCATTGCTGCTGTCCAGTTACACCTGCATGCTCTCCTTTGCTGCCGCCAATGCGCGCAACCTTCTCTGGACTCAGATATTCCTCCTGGTTACGGGACTACTTGGCCTGGCGTTCGTACTTCTCGAACTGCAGGAGTTCATAGATCTCGCCGCTCGCGGTATCACGCCGCAACGCAGCGCCATGCTGACGGCCTTCTTTGGCCTGGTCGGACTGCACGGCGCTCATGTCACTGCCGGCGGACTATGGCTCGCCACGATGATGGCGCAGCTTCAGGTCAAGGGATTTCGCCGCGAGATCATTCATCGGCTGATCTGTTTCAATCTTTTCTGGCATGCCCTCGACATTGTCTGGATTGGTATCTTCACAATCGTCTATCTGATGGGAAGCGGCACATGAGCGATCTGGAATCCGAGCCTCGTCTCGACACCGAACCCATTGAGCATAGGACAGACCATTCCCCCGGTGACGAACCGCCGGAGGATAGCGGGCATTGGGTGCGCAACGCCAATCTCGGACTTGGCTTTTCGGTTCTACTCACCGTCGCGGCCTTCGCCCTTGCCGGCTCCAACATCGTCTATGCGCCAGCTATTCCCGTTGCCCTTATCGTTCTTGCTATCGCACAGATGGGAGTCCACCTGGTGTTCTTCCTGCACATCACCACGGGACCTGACAACACCAATAACGTTCTTGCGCTGGTCTTTGGCATCCTGGTTGTATTCTTGATCGTCCTTGGATCGATCTGGATCATGGGTCATCTGAGCGCGAACATGATGCCGATGGATCAGATGATGCGCATGCAGCCATAGATGCGATAGGGACGCTTGTGGCAGGATTCACGTGACGAAAGTTGATCGGTGAATGGTATGGGAAACAACGCGCGCCTATTTGCGATATTGCTCGCAGCAGCAATCGTCATGCAGGCATTCCTGGCCATTGGCGCAATCCAGCCACTATTGCCTTGAAATCGCACCTGGCCAAGCTGAGCGGATAGCGAGACCGCTCAAGTCCCGATGCTTGCATTGCACCGAGCGGCAAATGCAGATGCGCAATATCCCAAATGGAGAGCCGACATTGAATATCCAGCAATATCCGTCAAACGAGATTTGGCCTCCACTCACGGTTTCAGGGGGGAGTTCAAATAAGCGGAACTTGACGGCTGGATTTCGACGTGAAGCTTGCTGCCGACATTCCGCAGGGATCAAACCGGACGGCCTTCCAATTGTTCCATGACGCTTCATCGCGAACAGTCATCGTGAGAACCATTTCACTCTGATACGCCGAAGCGAGAATGATTTAGCGGCGATGCTGGAACTTCCATGTCTGGGAACGGTTCGACATATGACCTTGCAATCCCTCAACAAAGCAGGAAGAAGATGATGACCCTCTCAGCGAAAAAGATCGCTATTCTCGTTGCTCCACGCGGCACCGAGGATCCTGAATTCAAAAAACCCAAGGAGGCGCTGGAGGCAGCCGGCGCTAAGGTGACCACCGTCGGCATCAATTCCGACAGGGCGACGACGAACAACCACGATCTCGATCCGGGAAGCGACTACAATATCGACAAGGCGGTGAAGGGTCTCTCCGCAAGCGATTTTGACGGACTTGTCGTTCCCGGCGGCTGCGTCGGTGCGGACAAGCTGCGGGCGAACGCCGATGTCGTCTCCTTCGTACGATCGTTCTTCGAAGAACAAAAGCCGGTCGGCGTCATCTGCCACGGCCCATGGCTCCTCGTCGAAGCCGATGTTTTGAAAGGCCGCACCGTAACGTCCTATCCGTCGATCCGAAGGGATATCGAGAATGCGGGCGGCACCTGGGTCGACAAGGAGGTGGTTACCGATCAGGGGTTGGTCACCAGCCGCAAGCCCGACGATCTACCTGCGTTCTGTGCGAAGATCGTTGAGGAATTCACTGAAGGCAGGCATTCGGGTCAGACTCGCAGTCTGTGATCACATTATTGAAGGGCGGGCCTGACCGACCGCGGCATTAGTCCAGCCTGCGATCAACTTCCGCCCTTCATCTACGGTATACGGAGGGGCACTTGCGAGGGCGAGGATCGATCGCCTACATCTCAACCTTGGCATTGTCGCCCATGTGGGGACGCGAACCGCTGACGGCGGCCGCGGTCATTTTGATGTAGCTGATCACGGTGCCGGGACTGTCCCAGTATTCCGCGAATGACGGCGTCACCTTCAAGACACGAATTGATGGATCGTCGGGGCTGTCCCACCACGCTTTGACAGGCGTCGTCCACAGTTCCTGAACCCTCTCACGGTCGTTCCGGATTTCGGCGGTGCCCGATAAGGAGACGTACTTCTGGCCTTTGGAATCAGCAAAGGCGAGGCAGACGTTGGGATGGCCGGCGACCTCCTCGTCCTTGTGACCGGCGGTGTCGGTCAGGAAATATATCGCATTCTCGATGCGCTCCACATATGCAAACATTGGCCGCGCCCGCAAATCGCTGCCGGACTGCGTGACGAGCATGCAGAAGCCTATCTTGTCGATCAGATCCCATACCTTGCCGATATCGTCTTCGTCATTTGCCATTTTCGTCTCCTTGGTTGAGCCAAGGAAACCAGCCAGCCTCCGCAATGTTCCGCTTAAGCGCCGAACACGGTCAACTCGCATATTGCAGTCTGGGTGCGCAGAAGATGCCGGCATTCGACGTCGCCTAGAACGCCCGCGCATCTCTGGCGTTAACGAGCAGGTGCTTAGCTCAGGGCTTCACATCGCCCGCATCCTAACCGGGAGTGTGATCCGGCCCATCCTTGGCAAAGGCAAGCAGGAGTTCGCTTAGCCGAACCGGCTGCTCCTGTTGAATCCAGTGACCGGCGCCGTCGATCATCTCGATGCCAGCCATTCTAGTTGCCGCCTTCGTCCTCATGAGATCGAGCGCGCCCGGCGCCGAGTAAGTGCCCCAATCGCTCGTGCCGCCGATGAAGAGCGACGGGACGTCGATCGTCCTGCCCGAATAGAGCCGCAACTCGGCGTTCAGGTCGGGATCGGAAAAGACGCGATACGCCTGCAGGGCGCCTTGAAACCCGGTGCGGTCATACTCCTCCACGTACACTCCAAGTTCCGGCTCGGTGAGCCATTTGCAGGATTGGACCTCGGCAGCGGAAGGTTGGAATGGTGCGACGGTTTCAGGCATCGTCTTGCCGAGATCCATCACGTAATAAGTGGGCATCTGTGCGAGATCTATCGCGGTTCGCCCCTTCAAGGGATGCGGCTTGTTTCCCGGCCAGTCGCCGCTCTTGACGTAGAAAAATGCACGAAGAAACGCGTGCAAGCCTTGAGGGGGGTGCCACATATCGTCGTTCGCCCGCCGTGAGCTCAGATATTGTTGATAATGCTCTCTCGGCGGATTGAGCGTCGCCAGTGCGGCTGCCAGCTTTTGGCTCTCATTATTCGGTTGAGCCGACGGTGTTTCGCTGTCCGCAGTGTTGAAGGCAAACGCCGGCGGGCCGGGGAACGGTGCGCTCATCAGCACCACCGAGGGAAAGACGTCAGGCCGCGCGAGCGCGCAATAGGCGGCCACAGGCGAGCCGAGGTCGTGGCCGACAAGCATTGCCGTACGCCGATATCCCAACGCCGAAACCAATGCGAGAGCGTCGCGCGTCATATTCAACAGCCCGTAAGGTGCGAGCGGCGTGTCATACTCATTCAGCCAGCCGTTGGTGCGGCCAAAACCCCGCTGATCGGGTGCCACGACATGGTATCCGGCGTCAGCCAGAATTGGGATCAGATGTCGCCAGCCGTAGGCCAGATCCGGAAAGCCGTGCAGAAGCAGCGCGAGCGGCCGGCCGGGCCTTTCGTAACCGGCCTCGAGAATATGAACGTTGAGGCCGTTCACTCGATGGATCATGCGCGAGCGGATACCCGCGGGAAGCGTTTCTCCGCCGTATGGTGGTGATGTCGTCAAATTACTTCCTCCTATGGGATTTGCGCGAGCCGATCGAAGTGAAGCCGCAGCTAGGCTGAACGCGCCCATCGCCAGGAGGGCTCGTCGGGACATCGATGGTTTGAAACGAATGGGATGACTCATGTGCCGCCTTTTTCTATGGCGATCACCATACTATGGTAATCGCCATAGCGGCGTCAAGCAAACCATGTTATGTTTGTTGCATGCCACGTAAGACCAACGCCCGCGCCAACGCGATTGCCAGCGCCCAAAAACTGTTTCGCGTCCAAGGCTACACTGCCACTGGATTGACCCAGATCATCGAACAAAGCGGTGCGCCTAAAGGATCGTTCTACTTTCACTTTCCACGCGGAAAGGCGCAGCTCGCAGAAGAAGCGATCGATCAATACGTTGCGAGCCGAATTGCCGTACTGCGGACGATCTCTGCGGATACGGCGGGAGATGCGCTGAAATTCGTTCGCCGGATTTTCGGTACGTTTGCCGCCGAAATGGTCGCCTCCAACTTCCAGTACGGATGCCTGATGCAAAATCTGGCGAATGAGCTGCCCGCGCTCGACGCTGAGCTGACCAAACGGGTGGCGCGCGGATTTGTTGATTCGACCGAGGTGATTGCAGAGCATTTCAGGGGGTGCGGCTTTTCCTCCGCGCGCGCATCCGCTACCGCGACGGCACTGGTGGCCGCCCTGGAAGGTGCGCGAACCATCGCACGCCTGGAACGCTCGCCGGCTGTATTCGAGGCGCTGGCGGATGTTAGTGTCGGGAGGCTGGCTAGCGCGGACGGGTGATCCGGGTCCGACTGTCGTCATAGCCGCCGCACACGCGATCGCGGGCGACTTGCAAGGCGTCTCGACGATGTGGAATTCCAGCATGCGTTTCGTCGTAGGCGGCAACTTCCTGAGCAAAGCAGCGGGGTGTCAATAACGAGCGAACTGCCTGGCCTCCTGGCGCTCGCCAGAAAGTTGAACTCAGGCTACCACTGCCAAGCTCGGCGAAGCGCGCAAGCGGGCTATGTCGCGCGCCGGCGGTTCTCCGAAATGGCGGCGATATTCGCGAGTGAACTGCGACGGGCTTTCGTAACCCACGCGGAAGGCAGCAGTCGTAGCGTCGATGTCCTGGACCAGCATCAGGCTGCGCGCGTCCTGCAGCCTCAGCTGCTTCTGGAATTGCAGTGGCGTCATCGCCGTCACGGCGCGAAAATGCTCATGCAGGCTCGACGGGCTCATGCCAACTTCCGCGGCAAGCCGCTCGATGCTGAAGCGCTCCCGGAAGTTCTGCCCGATCCACGCGATGGCGCGGCCGACCTGGGCCACTCGTCCCTGGCTGGAGGTGATCTGGCGCATTCTCGTGCCATCCGGGCCGGCCAGCAGGCGATAGAGAATTTCCTGCTCGAGAAGTGGCCCGAGCACGGGCAGCGCTGCCGGATCGTCCAACAGGAGCAGCATACGTAGCACCGCATCGAGCAGACTGGCGCCGGCGTCGGACACTGTCTTGCCTACCGGCCGAGAAGGCACTCCCGGCGGCGGCGGTACGCGGGACGCCAACTCCCCCAGCTTGACCGGATCGAAATCGAGATAGAGACAAAGATAGGGCCTGTCAGGCGTCGCTTCGACCACATGGCCGATCGCTGGCAGGTCGTAAGTCACGATCCCATAGCGGCCCGGCGCATATCTGAACACGCGGTCGCCCAGCGTGACCTCCTTGTGCCCCTGTACGACCAGGCACAGTTGCGGCCGGTATACGTTCGGCATCGGCATCGTCACCGTGGAGGATCGAGCAAGCATCACCCGTTCGATGGGTGTGCCGTGGAAGCCATCACTCGAGGCGTGCCGGGCAATCACCGCAGAGATTTCGGTCAATGTTTTCATGAATCGGACCATCGCACGCGTGCGGGAAGGCCGCAAGGCGGATCGGCACGGCTTCTGGAGGATTGGGCAGTAAACGCGGCGGATCGGGCTAACGTCTCGGCGTCGCCACCCATCATAGTGTCCGTCGCGGCTGGGTCACAGCAAACCCGGCCGCGGAACAAGTATGGAGCAAACATGACAATCGATAATCTGAAGGTCCCAGCGGTCGCCCTGGGAACCTGGGCCTGGGGCGACAGCGGCGAGACTGGCAACGGCTACTTCGGCAGCAGCCTCACGCGGGCTGACCTGGAAGAAGTCGCCGACAACGCGCAGGCGGCCGGCTTTAGCCTATGGGATACAGCCGTAGTATACGGCATGGGCCGTTCTGAGACGGTTCTCGGGCAAGTCCTGAAACGCCTCACTCGAAGCGAATATCAGCTCTCTACGAAGTTCACGCCACAGGCCGCGGGAACCGGTAAAGATCCGATGGCGGACATGCTGGACCAGAGCCTGGCGCGCTTGGGCACCGAGTACATCGACCTCTATTGGGTCCACAATCCGGCCGATGTCGCGAAGTGGACGCCTCACTTGATCCCGTTGCTAAAGAGCGGGAAGGTCAAACATGTCGGCGTCTCGAACCATAATCTCAGCGAAATCAAGCTCGCCAATCAGATCCTTGGAGAAGCCGGGTTCCGGGTCGAGGCTGTCCAGAACCACTACAGTCTGCTCTACCGCAGCTCCGAGCAGGCTGGGATTCTCGACTACTGCCGCAACCAAGGTATTCCATTCTTCGCCTATATGGTGCTTGAACAGGGCGCCCTGACCGGCAAGTACAGCCCCGAGAACCCGCTGCCCAAAGGAAGCAGCCGGGCGGAGGCTTACAATGGCATGCTGCCTCAGCTAAAGGCGCTGACCGACAAGCTCGCATCGATCGGCCGGAAGCAGGGTGCAGCCGCCCCCGACGTCGCGACAGCTTGGGCCATTGCCAAGGGTACAACGCCGATCATCGGCGTCACCAAACCTCATCACATCGATGGTCTGGTCCGAGCCAGCAGCATCAGCCTCACCGGCGAGGAGGTCGCAGAACTGGAAACCCTCGCTGACGCCGCTGACGTGAGCACCCGCGGCTGGTGGGAGAAAGAGATGCGAGTCTGAAGTTCTGCTATGCCCAAGTCTTCGGACCCGCCCACGCAGTCATGGTCGCCGGCAATGACCTCGTGCTCGCCCATCCCCACGACGCGGTGAAGACAGCCCGTGCGCTCCTCCTCTCCGCAGGACCGACGATCTACCAGCTCCGCAGTGGCTGAAGGCACGACATATGGAACATATCGAACCGGACGTACGAGTGTCGCGTTGAACGTGTCCGCTCTGCCGTCAAAGGAGCGAAGGTGACATCTCCTCGCTGCCAGCCGCGAGGCGGAGCCCGCTTTCACCCGCCTCCACTTGCCGGCGGACATATTGCCGAGGCGAGCAGTTCATCACCCGCTTGAACGCGGTGCTGAACGACTTCTCGGATTCGTAGCCAAGCGCTGACCCGATCTCGGCAAGCGACAGGCGCGTCGACATCAGCCTGTCTGCCGCCTGCATCATGCGCCAGCGGGTCAGATAGTCCATGGGCGATAGCCCAACCCTTTCCTTGAAGGTCACAGCAAAGGCGGTGCGCGACATCCCCGCCTCCCTGGCGAGGGTCTGCAACGTCCATCGCTGGCCAGGTGCTCCGTGCATCGCAGCGATGGCCGCGCGCAAACGCTTGTCGGCGAGCGCCCAGAGCCAGCCCGCTTGCTCAGCCGTCCGGTCGGAGAGATACACCCGCAGAGCCTGGACCAGCACGATCGTCGCCAGCTGCTGCGCAACGATGAAATCGCCGGGCTGTCCCTCCAACAACTCCTGACGCATGCGCTCGACGCACCAGTTCAGGGTTGCGCTGCCAGGACGATCACGGACGTGCAAGAGTGACGGAAGGACGTTCAGCAGTAGTTCCGACTGGCCCTCAGACAGAGTGAAGTAGCCGCCGATGCTGAGATAATCGCCGCCGCCATTGTAGGTGAGGATGCGGCCGTTCGGCCGTGGCGGCAGGACCTGACCGACATGGACCGGCTCGACCGACAGATCGCTGGCAATCTGGAACGGCCGGCCGCGCGGCAGCAGGAAACATTCGCCGGCGCTGACCTGAACGGGAGGCTCCCCTTCCACCGAAATCCAGCACGAGCCGGTCACGACGGCATGGAACTTGATCCCTTCATGCGGCCCGAAGCTGATAGCCCAATCGCCGCCTGCGTCAAAGCCGCCCGATACGTAGCTGCGCAGCTTCAGGAGCGAGAGCACATCCGACAGTGCGTCCATCCGTGATCTCCTGAACGATCAAAAACCATATTCGAACTATGCGACATGGATCGTTCCTGATCAACGGCCTAAATTGGGTTTGAAGTCAAATGCAGGAGCGGCGTCATGCGCATATTTACGACCGGTGCAACCGGATGGGTAGGCTCGGCCGCCGTGAAGGATCTGATCGCCGGAGGGCACGAGGTCGCCGGCCTCGCCCGATCCGCCGCAAGTGCCGAAAAGCTCCTCTCGCCGTTCGTGGGCCTTGATGCGCCGACTGGCAGCGATCGCACATGCGCGATTCTGAATTGGAAGCCGCAGCAGCCAGACCTGCTCGATGATCTGGCGCGGCCGGATTATTTCAGCGCCTGAGTAGCCGGTCATTCTGAGAGAACCGAAACCGGAAGGAAGCCGAAATGCGAGTTTTTGTTACAGGAGCGACCGGTTTTATCGGGTCCGCCATCGCCCGCGAGCTCATCGAGGCGGGACATGAGGTCACCGGGCTCGTTCGTTCAGCAGAGGCAGCCGCGAAGCTTGAGGCCGCCGGCGCGAAAGCCCAGCGCGGCGAAATCGAGGATCTGAGAAGCCTCACCCGCGGAGCCAGCATGGCGGACGGCGTGATCCACACCGCCTTCTTCCATGCCTTCTCGCACGCCAGCCTCGCAACGCGCCTGCGGGTCATGCTCGGCGGCAGCCCGGCCAATATCGTCAAGCGGTTCATGACCGCTGCCGTCGAGGCGGACCGGCGCGCGATCGAGACGTTAGGCAATGCCTTGCGCGGGGATCAGCGATCGCTGGTCATTGCCTTTCCGACAATGGCGATGACGCAGGGACGCGCGGCTGTCGAAACCGATCTCGCCGATCCGAATGCGGTGGGCGGTCTCAGGGCCCGATCTGAGGAGGCAGCTCTCGCGTTGGCAGCACGAGGCGTGAAGGCCACGATCGTTCGGATGCCGCCTTCGGTGCACGACGAGACCCGGCAGGGCCTTGTCACCCAATTGATCGCGATCGCGCGCAAGAAGCAGGTCTCCGCTTATGTCATCGCAGACAGGGAAAACAGATGGGGCGCGGTCCATCGGCTCGACGCATCGCGCCTCTTCCGCCTCGCCCTTGAGAACGGCGAAGCCGCCTCCTGCTATCATGCGGTTGCCGAAGAAGGCATACCGGTCCGCGCCATCGCCGAGGCGATCGGCAGCCATCTCGGAATCCGCGTCGAAGGCCTATATCCGAAGGACGCGCCGAAGCATTTCGGCTGGCTCGCGCCCTTCGTCGGCGCCGACAATCCTGTGTCCAGTGAGCTCACGCAGCAGCGCCTGAGCTGGCAGCCGACACATCCAAGGCTCATTGATGACATCGCGACCGCGCTTCAAAGCGTCGACGCCCGGGCATCACCGGCGCTCGCCTGAAGTGAACCCGCAGACACAAACACACGAACATTCCTGCATGCCTCTGGTCGCGGAAAATCACGCGCGCCGAGGAGCGCCGCTGCATGGCTTGCGAACGGCTATTTCTTCATCCACGCCGATGTCCGCGGCGCCGGTGCATCGCCGGGCGTGCTTGATCCATTCTCCCCGCGGGAGACCGAGAACTACGCGACGCTGATCACCTGGGCGGCGCACCAGCCCTGGAGCTCGGGAAAGGTCGGCCTGCTCGGAACCTCGTTCCAGGCGATCAACCAATATCAGGTGGCAGCCATGGAACCCGAAAGCCTCGCAACGATGCTGCCTTGGGAGGACGCGTTCGACCAGTATCGCGAGATCGGCTATTATGGCGGCTTCTCAACGTCGCCTGGGAATAGGAGCAGCCAGTCGCACACGGGCCAGCTATGCGAGTCTCACCTGGGGCCTTCATTCCCCCTCACAGGTCGATACCACTTATTTCGACAAGCCCTATTACCTGATCCTCGATAAGATGGGCATGGCAGGCGGAGGGAGGTTCAGTCGAAAAAGCCCGCATCCTCCTCCTTGAGATATCTCTTGGCCCCTTCAGCATCGATATCGAGACCCAGACCCGGCGCTTCCAATAGATCCACCATGCTGTCCTTCACGATCTGCGACGGCAAGCCGATTATCAGATCCTCCCACCAGGGGTCGGAGGCGGTCGGATATTCGAACGCGATGTAATTTGCCGGCAAAGTGGCGCAGACATTGATCAATGCTCCTAGACCCAGCAGGCCGTTCGCGGTGCCGTGCGGTGCCATCAGGATCGAGTGCATATAAGCATGCTCGGCGACCCATTTGAGCTCGGCAATGCCGCCAATATCGGCTGGATCGGGGCCGATGACCCGCACCGCCTGCGTCTCGATCAGTTCCTTGAAATTGTGCCGCAGGTAGATCTGCTCACCGGTGTGGATTGGCGTCGAGGTGGAGGTCGTCAGTTCCCGATAGGCCTGCGGATTGACCCACGGCACGTAGTCGCCAGTCAGCATGTCCTCGAGCCACATCAAATTGTACTTCTCGACAGCGCGAGCGAACTTGATCGCATCGGGCAGCATCCAGCCCGGGCCGCAGTCGAGCGCCAGGCTGACTTTGTCGCCCAGCACTTCCTTCATCGCGATCACGCAGTCGAGCATATGATTGAAACCGCGCTCGCTGATCACGCCCTGATCCATGGCGCCGTGATAGCCGGCCTTCTTCTGCGTTACCCCGTAGTGGAAGTCCTCGATGGTGTCCTTCATGTTGGAGTGGAACGAGATTCCCTGCTTGATCATGAAGAATTTCTGCGGCTGCTCCATCATCCATTTGACGTCAGCGGCGTAATCCTCCGGCCGGTCGCCCGTGCGCTTCTGGCGAACCGAGCCGTTGTAGACGCGCACCTTATCCCGCACCTTGCCGCCGAGCAGTTTGTAGGCGGGCACGCCAGCAGCCTTGCCGGCAATATCCCACAGCGCATGCTCAATAGCGCTCACCGCAGCGCCGTACGGCTTGAAGGAGCCGCGTTGGCGGATCTTCAACATCACTCTCTCGACGTCGGTCGGGTCCTCGCCGATCAACGCCTCGCGGAAATGCAGCACCCAGGGCTTGAGGTAGGCCTTGGTGAATTCGACTTCCCCCAAGCCATAGAGGCCTTCGTCCGTAACGATACGGACGATCGGGTGCTTGCCGATAACGGCACAGCGCAGATCGGTGATCTTCATCTTCGTTCCTTTTTGCCTCAGCTCCAGGTGCGGTCCCAGGAATACTCATTGTCCCAGTGATCCGTGGGCTGCCAAATGCCGGCGACACCCGGCTGCAGATGCCGCGAGATCACCTCGTCGATGACGTCGTCGATCCCCAGCCCCGGCTTGTCTGGAACTGTGATGAAGCCGTTCTTCACCAGCGGCTTCGGAAGGCCGGTGACGATATCGTCCCACCAGTCGACATCGGCGGAGTGGTATTCGAGCGCCATGAAGTTTTCGGTCGCGGTCGCAACATGTGCGGCGGCCATTGCGGCAATCGGGCTTTCTGCCATGTGGATGGCCATCGCGATACCATGGTCCTGCGCCATGTCGCCGATCTTCTTGGTCTCGAGGATGCCTCCACTGGTGAGCAGGTCTGGGTGAATAACGGAGACACCGCCGCTTTTAAGCAAAGGCTCGAAGCCCTCCTTGAGGTATATATCTTCACCAGTGCAGATCGGAACCGTGGTGGAGTCCTGCAGTTGTCGGTATTGCTCGGTATACTGCCATGGGATCACATCTTCGAGCCAGGCTGGCACGTATTTCTCAATTCGCCTAGCAAGCCGAATGCCGTTCTGCATCGAGATGTGGCCGATATGGTCGATGGCGAGCGGCACATCCATGCCGATGACCTCACGAACCTCGGCGATGTATTGCTCAAGAAGGTCGAGGCCCTTGTCGGAAAAGTGCAGGCCGGTAAATGGGTGCCGGACGTTATGCAAATCATATGCAGCGTTGCGGACACGCCGCTCTTCAATGGTCTTCAGCGGCCCGCGCCTGGGACCGTCGCGGTATCCTTCCAGTGAGCCCGCGGGAAACACGACCGCACCGGGGACATCCGCGATCTGCATCAGTCCCAGATCCATCTTGAGGAAGGTGAAGCCGAGCTCCATGCGCTGCTTGAGGCGCTTGCCAGTCTCGGTGCCGCTCGGCACGGTGGCGTCGGTATCGCAATAGACGCGCACGTTCTCCCGAAACCGGCCGCCGAGCATCTGGTAGATGGGAACGCCATAAGCCTTGCCGGCAAGATCCCACAACGCGATTTCAACCGCCGATACGCCGCCGCCTTGCCGTCCATGCCCGCCGAACTGCTTGATCCGGCGAAACAGTCGATCGATGTTGCATGGGTTCTCGCCAAGCAACCGGCTCTTCAGCATCAGCGCGTAGGTGGCGCTGGCACCGTCGCGCACCTCGCCGAGCCCGACGATGCCCTGGTTGGTGTAAATCTTAAGCAGCACTGACGTGAACGGCGCGCCGACAATTTCGGCTACCCGCATGTCGGTGATGCGAAGGTCGGACGGTGTGGAATGCGTGTTCACCCGATTGAGCGCCTCGTCGGCTCCATCTGCCTCTCGCATGATTTATCCTCGTTCTGGTGGCGGAACTCGTCGTTGCGCGCACTTAAGCGGCGCAAAGCGTTGCTGGCTAATCCAGCTCTATTTCGTGGTTTTGAAGGTAGTCGCGGTTCAATTCGACGCCGAGCCCCGGGTTGGTCGTAAGCTTGAGGCTGCCGTTCGAAACATCGAGAGGTCTGTCGATGAGCTGATCGTATTTGCCCAGGTTCCATTCCGACGTTTCAAGTTTATAGAAATTGGGAACGGTCATCATCACCTGCGCTCCCGCAACCACGTTGATCGGCCCTGCTGCGTCATGCGGCGAGACGGGAATGTAGTAGGCTTCGCATAGAGCAGAAATCTTCTTGAGTTCGGTAATGCCACCGGTCCAGGTGACATCAGGCATGATGTAGTCAGCGAGCTTGTTTTCGAGCACCGGCACGAAATCCCACTTAGTGTGGCCGCGCTCGCCCCAGGAGATAGCGGCACTGACCTTCTCGCGGACCTGTTTGAGAGCACTGAGGCTCTCCGGTGGACAAGGCTCCTCGAACCAGTCGATCTGACCGGCTTCCTCGAGGCTCCGACAAAGGCGAATTGCGGTTGGAACGTCGAACCGGCCATGCGCATCGATGAGGATGTCGACATCAGGGCCCGCCGTTTCGCGGATCAGAGCTGTGAGTTCGGCGGCTTCGCGCTCATCCTTGCGGGTCATGCTGCCATCGAGGTAGCCGTCTAGCTGTTCGCGAGCCTGTCCATCAGCCGTGCGGCCTTGGTGGGGGAAAGGATCGAACTTGAGCGCGGTATGGCCGGACTCGACGATGTCTCGAATTTCGCGGACCACAGCCTCTTTGCTGGTAAACTTGCGCTGGTTGGGATGCGTGTAGAGCGCGATTTCATCGCGTACCGGTCCACCCAACAGCTCGTAAATCGGCTTACCAAGAACTTTGCCTCGGATGTCCCAAAGGGCTATGTCGATGGCGCTTACACATTCGACTGCGGCGCCGCGACTGCCCATGTAGGTGAAGCTGCGGAATATCTTGTGCCACAGATACTCGATACGCGCCGGGTCCTCGCCTGTCAAAGCGGCACCGATCTGCCGCAGGATGGTGCAGAGGGCACGATTGGCGAGCCTCGTCGTCGTGGTGATCTCTCCCCAACCGCTCACCCCCTCGTCGGTCGTCACTTCGACGAACAGATACTCTCCCCAATAAGAAGCATCGGATCTGATTAGCCACGGCCGGACGCTGGTGATTTTCATCTCAACTGCCTTTATCTGAAGTGGTCGGGATAACGATATTTCAGGCTATGTATTCTATCCTGCCCGGGCAGCGTTACGGGCACGCATGTGTTCGAGGATATGCCGGCCGGAGCCCTCGACATGGCGTGCAATGAGTTCGCCCGCCTCGTTCGCATTTCCCGCTTTTACATACGCGATGAGCTCCCGATGCTCGCTGAGGATCGCGGCACGCCGGGCGAGCGTGAAGTTGAAGCGCCGGCTCACGGCTCGAAGCACTTCGCGATGCTTCCACCAAAGCTCGGCGGCATGGCGGTTGTAGTGCTTTTGGTACATGACGGTGTGAAAGGCGGTGTCCAGCTCGCTATGCCTGACCGTGTCGGCGAAGTTGTTCTGTTCAATCAGGCCTTGGATGTGTTCGAGTTCAGCAATGTCCTCGACGGTTGCCATATTCACGAACCATCGCGTCAGTGCCGGTTCGATCAAGACTCCTATCTCGTAGATGTCCCGAACAAAATCCTGATCTATGGGCCGGACGCGCGCTCCGCGGTTGGGAACAAAGGTGACAAAGCCCTCCCCGCGCAACAATTGCAGAGCCTCGCGCACAGGGTTGGTCGAGGTGCCGTGACGCCGAGCGAGATCGGTAACCACAAGTCGCTCGTTGGCAGCGAGCCGCCCTTCGATGATGTCTTCCCTGATCAGTTGATAAATCGAGGCACCCTCGCTGGAGGCTCCGATTGCGTCGATCCCTTCGGGTGGCTGTGCTTTGAAATCACTTGTTTCGGCCAAGACGGTCCCCAATCAATACATAGATCGCTCAAATATCACACGATATGTCGCCAAACAATGTACGATTTCTTTGGTTGACAGGCAATCTGCAATCTGAAAACGTATGAAAAGGCCGAAAGGATACATTTGGTGGAAAATCCTACGGCCAGGGAGCAAAGACCGCTCGCCTCGACGCAGAGCGGCTTGGGAGAAAACCTGGAGGATTTCCATGACGAGGATTTCACTCGGCGGTGTCGTCGTGCGCGGCACTGTATCCACTGCTTTGATGGTATCGTTGATGTCCACGTCTGTGCTGGCTGCGCCGGTCGACTTGAGCAAGTGGTCGCCGCAATATGTGCGCTCCATTGCCGGCACGCAGGATTTTGACACGGCGGCCGATTGCGCCAAGGTCACGCCGCTCGACTACAAGGGGCGACTGACATTCTGGTATCAGGGCATCTTCGAGGGCGACCCTGACCTCTTGCGCCAGTATTACAAGGACTTCTTCGCAACCTTCCGCAAGACCTATCCAAACATCCAGCTGGAGGAACAAGCCCTCACCTACAACGATCTGCTGGACAAGTTCCGGACCGCGCTTCTTGGCAATGCAGCGCCCATGGCGATCCGCCTGCAAATCCTGGGCGGCACCGAGTTCGCCTCAAAGGGCTATTTGCAGCCCCTCAAACCCGAGGATGTAGGGTATTCGACCGAGGATTTCTGGCCCGGCGCAATGAAGGCTGTAACCTGGGAGGGGGTGACCTACGGCATTCCAACCAACAACGAGACAATGGCGTTCATCTGGAACGCCGACATCTTCAAGCGTGCGGGCCTCGATCCGGACAAGGCTCCGGCAACCTGGGACGATGTCGTCAAGTATTCCAAGCAGATCCACGACAAGCTCGGCATTGCCGGTTACGGCCTCGTGGCTCGCAAGAATGCCGGCAATACGCCGTACCGCTTCATGCCGCAGCTATGGGCCTATGGCGGCGGCGTCTTCGACGAAGCTACCGCCAACCCGACCTATAAGGAGGTCGAGCTCAACAGCCCGCAGAGCAAGGCCGCGTTGCAAGCCTCCTACGATATGTATGTTCGCGACAAGTCGGTTCCGGTTTCAGCTCTCACCAACCAGCAGGCCGACAACCAGCCGCTCTTCCTCGCCGGCCAGCTCGGCATGATGATCTCGCACCCGTCCGACTACGACGTCATGCTCGACCTGCAGAAAAAGGCGACGGATACCGACAAGGTCAAAGCGCAGACCGTAATCGACAACATGCGCTACGGCCTCATTCCAACTGGCCCCGACGGCAAGCGGGCCGTCGTGTTTGGCGGCTCCAACATTCACATCGTGAAACCTGAATATGTCGAGGGCGGCAAGGTGGATGAGCCGGCGGCAAAGGCTATCATCTGCATGTGGGCGAGCCCCGAATGGTCGCTGAAGATGGCCTATGCGGGCTCGAATCCGGGAAACCTTAACGGCTTCAAGACCAAATGGATGAAGGAACGTTTGGACCACATCAAGTTCCTTGATGTCACGACCTCGATGTTGCCATACGGCATCCCGTTCCCGGCGCTGCCACAGTCCCCCGAGATCATGAACATCATCGTCCCGGACATGCTGCAGAATGCCCTGACCGGAGCCATGACCGTCGACCAAGCAGCGGATGACGCAGCCAAGAAGGTAAAAGACCTGATGGGTGGCGGGCTCTAGTCCAAGAGTGACGATCTGTCCGGTCGCACCTCGATTGCGGCCGGTTTGTTCCGAAGATTAAGGACGGGGTACAGTGACGATCTTGACTGGGAAGGCCGAGGCTCGCCAAAGACTGCAACCCGATAGATCGGGCGTGCTGCGAAAGATTTGGCAGCATCGCGTTGACTACGCCTATGTGCTTCCTGCGATCGCCGTGATGCTCATCGTTATAGCTTACCCAATCTACTATACGATCGAACTGTCGTTCTTTAATACACCGCCTGGCCTGCAGCTCCGTGACAAGATTTTCATCGGCCTCGACAACTACATCGCCATCCTCACAAGTCCCGTGTTCTGGAAGGTCACCTCGAACACTCTTGTCTGGACACTGGGATCCACTTTCATCTCATTCGTCCTGGGGTTTGCCAGCGCGCTGGCGCTTCATCGTGACTTCGTCGGCCGCGGGATCCTGCGCGCCGTCCTGATCATTCCCTGGGTCATCAGCGCAGTCGCCGCATCCTATATCTGGAAGTGGATCTACCATTCGGACTTCGGGATTATTGGCGCGGTTCTGGTCGCTCTCGGACTGGCCGACCGGCCGCCGAACTTCATAGACAATGTCAGCACAGTGCTGCCCTCGCTGATCGTCGTCAATATCTGGCGAGAGTTTCCGTTTGCCATGATCATGATGATGGCGGGCCTGCAGACGGTTCCCGACCAGTTGTTACGCGCCGCAAAAGTCGACGGAGCCAACGCATGGCAGCGGTTCTGGCACGTCACCTTTCCACACTTGAGAAATGTCTCGACGGTGACGATCCTTCTGCTGGCGGTGGGCAACTTCAATTCTTTCATCATCCCCTGGATCATGACCGGCGGCGGGCCGTCGAACGCATCGCATATCTGGATCACCCACATCTATGAACTAGCCTTCGGCCGCCAGCGTTGGGGGGTGGCGGCCGCCTATTCGGTGCTGCTGTTCCTGATCCTGATGTCGCTCGGTTATTTCTACGTCCGTGCGTTGAGCGGCAACGAGCAGAAGGATGGGAGCGAATGAGCACGATTGCCGAAACTGCTCATCGGAGGCAGGCGCGTCGCCGTATGCGCATCGACGGATGGCGATGGGGTGGACGCATCTTCCTTGTGTTCATGCTGCTTTATACCGCGTTACCGATGGTCTGGATGCTGATCACCTCGATCAAGTCCGGCTTCGCGGCCATGCAATTCCCGCCGCAATGGTGGCCGGATCAGCCCACCCTCGCCAGCTACAGAAAGCTGCTCGATCCGCAAAACAGCGTCGGCCAGGACTTCCTGCGCTTCTTCTGGAACAGCCTTTTCGTCTCTACCGCCACGACCATTCTTTCGGTCGTCGTGGCAGTTCCCGCGGCCTACGCGTTTTCACGCTTTACCTTCCCGGGCCGGAACTTTCTGTTCTTCGCCGTCCTGCTTCGCAACATGTTCCCGGCGGTGATCTTTCTCGTACCGCTTTTCATCCTGATGCGGGCGATCGGGCTGGTGAACACGCATGGGTCACTCGTCCTTACCTACCTAACATTCGGCCTGCCGCTGGCAATCTGGCTCCTCAAGGGCTTCTACGACAACATCCCGGTGCAGCTCGAGCAGGCGGCGCGCATCGACGGGGCAACGCGGTTTCAGGCCTTTGTCCTAATCGTGATGCCGCTCTCGGTGCCAGGGATTATCGCCACGGCGATCTATTCCTTCATCGGCGCATGGAACGAGTACATCTACGCCTATACCTTCCTCTCCAAGAACGAGCAGTTGACGCTGCCGGTCGGCATCCAGCGCTTTTTCTCTGAAAATACAACGGACTTTCCCGGCCTGATGGCAGCCAGCTTCATCATGAGCGTGCCCGTCGTGGTCCTGTTCCTCGTTCTGCAACGATACTTCGTGCGCGCCCTTACGGAAGGCGCCGTCAAGCACTAGGGGAGTTACCAGTGGCCCACGTGGTCCTCAAAGATCTTGTCAAGACCTATGGCAGCTTTAAAGCTGTCAACGATGTTTCGCTGACGGTCAACGACGGCGAATTCGTTGCGCTCGTTGGCCCTTCCGGCTGCGGCAAGACGACCACGCTCAATCTTGTGGCGGGGCTGATCCCCATCACATCTGGCGACATCGTCATCGGCGATCGAGTGGTCAACGACCTCGATCCCAAGGACCGGGACATCGCAATGGTGTTCCAGAACTACGCGCTCTATCCGCAGAAATCGGTTTACAAAAATCTGGCGTTCCCCCTGCAGATGCGCAAACTGCCAAAGGAAGAGATCGATAAGAAAGTAAGGGAAGCAGCCAGAGTGCTCGACATGACGCAGCTGCTCGAGCGCAAGCCGCGCGAACTTTCGGGCGGCCAACAGCAGCGCGTAGCCCTGGGCCGCGCCCTCGTTCGAGATCCGGCGGTATTCCTGATGGATGAACCACTCTCGAATCTCGACGCAAAGCTGCGCGTGCAGATGCGGTCGGAAATCAAGCGCTTCCATCAGGACCTCAAGGCAACGATCATCTATGTGACGCACGATCAGCTCGAAGCCGTGACCATGGCAGACCGGATGGCGGTGATGAACGGCGGCTACCTGCAGCAATACGATTCACCGGCGCAGGTCTTTGCCCACCCGGCGAACATGTTCGTGGCCAGCTTCGTCGGCAGCCCGGCGATGAGCCTTGTTCCGCTGGAGGCGTCAACGGCAGACGGCAACACTGTCTTGACCAGCGCGGAGGGCTGGCGCCTCGAGCTCTCGCCACATAACGCTCAGAAGGTCGCGAGGGCCACAACCAAGAAAGTCGTGCTCGGCGCACGTCACTCGACCATCAAGCTGCATAAGGGTCTCGTGCCGGGAAGCATTCCTGCCAAGGCCTACACGGTGGAGCCGACCGGGGACGTCACCTTCGTACAGGCGTTCCTGTCTGGCGCCATCGTCAACGTCAGCGTACCGCCAACCATTGCCGTCGCACCCGACGAGCCGATTTGGCTCGAATTCGACCAGGAGCGCATGCATCTGTTCGACGGCGAAACAGAAAAGGCCCTCAAGACCAACTGAGGCCAGGCGGATGCGTCTGGAACGAGGATTGGATGACTACGAAGCTTAAAATCACCGCTATCAAGCCCTATCCAGTATGGGTAGGAACACGCAACCAGATGCTCGTCAAGGTCGAGACCGACAACGGCATCTTCGGATGGGGCGAGAGCGGCTTAAGCGGTCGCGAGAAGGCCGTGGTCGGCGCGATCGAGCACTATCGCGAGTTTCTCATCGGCCGCGACCCGATGCAGATCGGTCGGATCTGGCAAGAAGTTTATCGCAGCCAATACTTCGAAGGCGGGCGCGTTCTGCAGGCGGCGATTTCCGCCATCGATATTGCCCTTCATGACATCAAGGGCAAGGCCCTCGGGGTGCCGGTCTATGAGCTGTTGGGCGGCAGACAGCGCGACCGCATTCCTACCTTCGCCTCGACCGGTGACGAGGCCGAGGGTGATGTTGCCATCGAACGGGCTCGCGAACTACGTGCACAGGGGTGGCAGGCGATCCGCTTCTTTCCCATCGGGCAAAACAGCAAGGACATCTTTGAGCCGCGCGAATCGATCGCCGCTACCGCAACGATGCTAAACAAGGCGCGCGAGGCGTTGGGCGACGACGTCGTCCTCGGCATCGACTATCATCACCGGCTGTCAGTGGCGGAGGCAGCGAGCTTCTGTAACAAGCTCGGCCGTGGCGTGCTTGATTTCCTTGAGGAGCCGATACGAGACGAGACGCCCGAGGCCTACGAGTCCCTGCGCACGATGACCGAGATCCCGTTTGCCATTGGCGAGGAATTTGCCAGCAAGTGGCAATTCCTGCCTTACGTTGAGCGTGGCATCCATCAGTTCAACCGGCTCGATGTTTGCAATGTTGGCGGGCTGACCGAGGCGATGAAGGTCGCTGGTTGGAGCGAGGCGCACTATGTGGACCTGATGCCGCACAATCCCCTCGGCCCAGTCTGCACAGCCGCAACCATCCATCTCGCCGCCGCGGTCGCGAATTTCGCTTGGCTCGAGACCAGGGCGCCCGAAGCGAAGCTGGGCTTCGACAATTCCGACTTCTTCCCCGTGCAACCAAGGCTCGACGGCCCGGACTATCCGGTCCCCGATCTGCCGGGGCTTGGCGTCGAGGTCAACGAAGAGGTGGTCAAGGCGGAGAGCTTTCGTTTCTGGGAAGCGCCTCACCTAAAGCGCCGCGACGGTTCTGTCACAAACTGGTAGTTTCATTCACCGGAGTCTAAAATGACGCATACTCCCGACATTACGCGACCGCCCAAAGACCTGATCGATGCACTGAAGGAAATCGGCGCCGCGACGGTTGCCGGCACGCTTGGCCACATGGGCTTCCGCAATCCGCACATGGTCGGTCCCGTGGCGCAGAACCACGGGAAGTCAATCGTCGGACCAGCGCTGACGCTCCAGTTCATGCCGCAGCGGCCGGACCTTTTCACCGAGGGAGAATATGCCGATCCCGAGACGCAGTTGCACCGCCATGTGCTTTATCACGCGCAGGAGGGCGATGTGGTCGTGGTCGATGCGCGCGCCGACATGAGCTCAGGCGTCTTCGGCGATATGATGTCGACATATTTCAAAGGCAGAGGCGGCGCCGGCATCGTAATCGACGGGTGCATGCGCGATCGGCCCAATGTCGAGAAGCTGGATATCCCGCTGTGGCTGCGTGGCTGGACGCCCAACTATCATGTGCAGACCAGCATCTATCCCAATGCCGTCAACGTTCCAATTGCCTGCGGCGGCGTCACGGTCATCCCCGGTGACATCATCGTCGCTGACGACGACGGGGTGGTGGTGCTTCCAGTCGCAATGGCCTCGAAGGTAATCGAAGAATCACAAAAGCATCACGATTGGGAGGAGTTCTCGCGAATGAAGCTTATGGAGGGCGGGTCTTTGCAGCGGTACTATCCGCTACATGACGACGCCCGCGGAGAGTACGAAGAGTGGTGCAAAGCAAATCGCCTGGGAACAACTTAGCCGATGGATTACACCTAAGCGAGCGGCGAACTTATACCGCTGCTTCTCCGGATCCCAACATTCGCAGTTCGCTTCGAACGACGAAAGCTGCGGCAAAATGGGAAGGCGAGAGGAATTGCTAGGTGTGCGGTCTCGGAACAAGCCGGTGCGCATTAATTTTGAAGACCGCGGAATTCCCGTCCCGATGTCACCGCAACGATGCAATTAGGGCGCCATGGAACCCTTTAGGATTGCTCCCGTTTCCAGATACAGTTGGACTAATCTGGAGATAGTGCGAAATGGCGGCGTCGCAAATCGCTGCGGGAACGCGTGTTCTGCTGGTCGAAGATGATTACCTCCTCGCATCGGACCTGGCGCGACGACTCAACCAAATGGGCTTCGACATTATCGGCCCATTGCCGGGTGTCGCAGAAGCTCTCGACCGAATTCACGCGAATGATAATATTGCGGCAGCGATGCTGGATATAAGACTATCCGGAGAGATGGTATTTCCCGTCGCCGACGAACTTGAACGTCGCGCTGTTCCGTTCATTTTCGCTACTGCGTTCGATCCGGAATTCGTCCCGGCTCGCCACGCCGGCAAGCTTGTTCTGCGCAAGCCTCTGGAAGATCATACGATAGTCGCTGCACTCACGGCCGTGTTGAAGCCGGCCGCAGTGGCGAACGATGTACTGCTGCAGAACTCAATCCTGCGACGTTTGACGCAACAGCAACTTGATAAGATCGCCCCCTTTCTACGCCGTGTGCACTTGTCTCACGGCGCCGTCGTGGAAGCGCAGAACCAGAAGGTCACCCGCGTCTACTTCCCCATTGATTGCGTCGCCTCGCTCATTGCAGTGGGCAGCCATGGAACGCGGATCGAAACGGGGCTAATCGGCAAGGAAGGCATGACCGGTATGGGAATCGCAATCGGCGATGATCAGACCTCTCACGAGCTAATAAACCAAGTCGAGGGCGACGCATTGGCCATTGCGGCTCTTGACTTTCGAACTGCGCTTCACCTGGCACCTGACCTGGGATTGCTTGCGGCGCGTTTTTCCCGAATTCTGGGGGTGCAGGTTAGTCATGCCGCATTGGTAAACGCCAAATTTGAGCTGCGACAGAGGTTGGCGCGTTGGCTCTTGATGGTTCAGGATCGCGTTCCTCTGCAGTCCTTCGCTTTGACGCATCAATATCTTTCGATAATGCTTGGCGTGAGGCGGGCCTCGGTCACAGACGCGATCCATATGCTTGAGGGCGAAAAATTGATCAGAGCCAGACGATCGAACATCGAGATACGAGATCGCACAAGATTGATCGAGATTGCCGGCGAAGCTTACGGTACGCCGGAAGCCGAGTATGAGCGGCTGATGCAGCTTCCTATCATACGCGAATTGCCATCAGGATCGAGATAGCCTGTGGCTTGATTTGCCGCCAATCCCCCGGGGATCCTGCTCAAATGCATGAGAGATAGTATGATAGAGATGGAGTTGTTCCATTAGCGGCTGGAACAAAGTCCTCTGACGCTGGTTCGTCCCTCATGTGAGGATATGATGGCTAACCGGGATATTGTTGTGATCGGGGGATCGGCGGGATCGTCAGGGCCTTTGAAAACTATTCTGGCCGCGCTGCCTCGCAATCTGAGGGCGGCTGTCCTCATTGCCGTCCACGTCCCTGCAAACAGCACAGGAATAGTCCGATCGGTTGCTTCGGCTTCCAGCCTGCCCGCAAAAAACGCCGAAGACGGGGATGCCATCTTACCCGGCCATGTCTATCTTGCTCCTCCCAACCATCATCTGCTTGTCATGAATGACAAACTGGCACTTGGAAACGGCCCTCGCGAAAATCTTGCGCGCCCCTCAATTGATGCGCTTTTTCGCTCGGCCGCTCTTTCCTATGGCCCGCGAACGATAGGCGTCCTGCTCAGCGGCAAGATGAACGACGGCGCAGCCGGCCTGGCGACGATAAAGCAGGCTGGAGGAATTGCCCTGGTCCAGGCGCCGGCGGATGCGATGACAGCTGAAATGCCGATATCTGCGCTGGAAGCCACGCCCGTCGATCTCAGCGCAACGTCACGGGACCTCGCGGATGCGATCGTCCGCTTTTCATCGGAACCGCCCGGACCGCTGATTTTATTGCCGTCAGGTGTTAAGATAGAAGTCCAGATCGCCGCAGGTGGCGGCTCGGATCCATCAAAAATCAAGGCGATCGCGGATCCATCCGCCTTTACATGCCCGGAATGCGGTGGCGTTTTATCGGAAGTGCGGCATACGAAACCCTTGCGGTTTCGCTGCCAGATCGGACATGCCTTTGTCGCCCAGACACTCATTGCCGAGCAACGCGATTTCGTTGAAATCGCTCTTGGCGTGGCACTTCGAACGCTAGAGGAACGCATTTCGCTAATCGAGCGCATGGCAAGGGAAGCAATTAAGGCTAACCGCCTGGCCATGGCGCGAATTCATGAGGAGCGCGTAGCGGAGTATCGGAAGCATGCAGACGTCTTGCGCGCAGCGCTTCTTCTTGGCATGGAAGATGAAGCTTCCCACGAGAGAGGGTCGGAGATCGTTGACATTGATGCGGATGCGGGAACAAAGTCGAAATCATAGCCGGCCCCGCCTGCGGCTCAAGAGCATGGAATGGCATCAGTGACAAAGAAACCCCGGAATAAAAAAAGCAGCGAACCTTTGGCGAACGCCGAAGCTGAGATCGGCGAAGGGGCAGCGGTCCGATCGACGGTCATCGTGGGGATCGGTGCCAGCGCAATCGAGACCGGCAGTCTGGAAGTTTTCTTCGAGCATATGCATTCTTCTCCAGGTTCCGCCTTCGTGCTGGTAATGCAATATCGCGACGCCTTCGACCAGGAAGCATTTCAGGCACGACTGGCAATGGTAAGCGGCCGTACCGTGCGGTTGGCATCTGACGGCGAAACGATAGAGGCCGAGCGTGTTTATATCGTTCCGGCCGGTATGACCGCCACGTTGAAAAGCGATCGACTGCTGATGCATCGGACCCCCGACACATCCGGCGAACGTGGAACCATGGATAGCTTTCTGGTTTCTCTCGCGGAACAGGAGCAAAAGCGGGCCATCGGCGTTGTCATGAGCGGCTGCGGAACGGACGGCACACTCGGGACCATCGCAATCAAGGAGCAGGGCGGATTGGCGCTTGCCGAAAGCGGGCGCGAAACGATCGATCTTTCCCATCCGTCTTCGCAACCGAAGAGCGCTGGCGCAGTTGCAGATCTATTGTTGCCTGCCGAGGAGCTGGCAGTCCGCGTCAAGGCTCAAATTCGCAGCCTTCAACGCCAGACACTCGCGCAGGATTTTGACGAACTCGTTGTCCAGGTTGGACCGCAACTGACGCGGATTGCCGCCGTACGTCGTAATCGGACAAGTCACGATTTCCACGGCTACAAGCCCAATACCTTCCTAAGGCGTGTCCAGCGGCGCATGCAGGTAACGCAGACCGACACGATCGAAAATTATCTCGAATATCTGCGTACCGAGGCCGACGAGGCCAACAATCTGTTCAACGACCTGCTGATCGGTGTGACACATTTCTTCCGGGATACGAAGGAGTTCGAATTTCTCGAGCGGGAGGTCATTCCCAAGCTCTTCGAAGGCAAGGGCGCGGGCGACCATATCCGTGTATGGGTCCTAGGCTGTGCCACCGGCGAAGAAGCATATTCGATCGCCATTCTATTGCGGGAGCAGATGGCAAGCCTCGATATCGTGCCGCATATCCAGATATTCGCAACGGACATCGATAACCGGGCGCTGGCTCAGGCGCGGGTTGGACGATACGCCGCCTCCGCCGTCAAGGATGTCGCACCCGACCGGCTGGCGCGTTGGTTCGTCAAGGAGGGCGAAACCTATTCCGTGGTTAAGGAATTGCGGGAAATGTGCTTGTTCTCGCAGCACAACCTGATCAAGGATGCCCCCTTCTCAAGGCTCGACATGGTTTCATGCCGAAACCTTCTGATCTATCTTGGCGCCGAACTGCAAAACAGGGTTATTCCGCTCTTTCATTTTGCCCTACGCCCAGGCGGGTATCTGTTCCTTGGAAACTCCGAGAATGTCAGCCGCCACGCGAAGCTGTTTACGCCGGTAGACCGCCGTTTCCGCATATTTCGTCAGATCGAAACCATGACCCGCCTGCTGCCGGATTTTCCGTTGTCAGCAGCCGCCGAGCGCAATACATCATCCGGGACGCCGTCCGGAATGCGTTCCACCGTCAACAATGTATCTGTGCTCACGAAGCAGACCGAGCGGATCATGGAGCGCTATGCGCCAGCTTACATGATCGTCGATGAGAACCATGACGTGCTGCATTTTTCCGGGCGCACTGGCAAGTTCATCGATCCACCTTCCGGGCACGCGAGCCTCAACGTCTTCAACCTGATTCACCGCGATCTGCGAATCGATTTGCGAGCGGCGCTTCATAAGGCGGAGACGGACAAGACAGGCGTCAAGGTCAGCGGCCTGAAGGTGGGACAGAACGGCAGCGCATTATTGGTGACAATGTCGATCGAACCGATCGATCCCGCCCCGGGGCAGCCGCCGCGTTTCATGGTAATTCTGCAGGATGGCCAAGTGGTTGGGGAGGACGATGCAGGCAGCGTTATCCCATCAGCCGGCCAGGAGGAACATGTGCGCCGCCTAGAGGATGAGCTTCGCCAGGCGCGGGATCGGCTGCAGGCGACTGTCGAGGAACTGGAAAGCACCAACGAAGAATTGAAGGCTTCGAATGAAGAATACCAGTCCGTCAACGAAGAGCTTCAATCGTCAAACGAGGAGCTGGAGACCTCTAAGGAGGAGCTTCAGTCGCTCAACGAGGAGCTGCAGACGGTAAACGGCGAACTGGCTCATCGCGTCGAAGAGCTGGCCCGTGCCAATTCCGATCTTAGGAACTTGCTCGATAGCACGCAGATCGCCGCTGTCTTTCTCGACAATGATCTGCGCATCAAAAGCTTCACACCGGCCATCACCGACATATTCCATCTGATTGATACGGATCTTGGCAGACCGATCCATCACATCGCCGCCAGAATAGCCTATGACGACCTTGAGCAGGATGCACGGCGCGTCATCCGAACACTGAGTAGTATCGAGCGGGAAACGAAAAACCCGCAGACCGGCTCGCAATATCTCATTCGCGTGCTCCCCTATCGCAGTGTCGATAACGTAATCGAGGGCGCCGTTCTAACTTTTCTCGATGTCACGGCGCTGGTCAGAGCAGAGGAGCGTTTGCGGGATCGCGAAGCGCTTCTGCGCTCTGTTGTCGAAGGCATTCCACAGCTGGTCTGGCGCGCGGCCGCGGAGGGCAACTGGACCTGGTGCAGTCCTCAATGGACGACCTATACCGGCCAGACCGAGATTGCAGCCCGTGGTAAAGGCTGGCTCGACCAGATACATCCCGATGATCGTGACAGGGTCATGGAAGGTTGGAAGGAAGCCGAACGCACCGGATTGCTCGAATTGGAGCATCGCCTCTTTAATGCGGAAACGAATGCGTACAGAACCGTGCATCTTCGGGCCCGTCCGGTGATGAATGATGCCGGGAAGGTGGTTGAGTGGTTCGGGACCGCAACCGACGTGCACGAAATGCAACTTCTTCAAGAGCATCAAAAGATCCTGCTGCATGAGCTCCAACATCGCGTACGCAATACGCTAGCGATCGTGCGTTCCATTGCCGCGCACACCGCTGAGTCCAGCGAAACGGTGGCAGATTACGCCCACCATCTGGAAGGCCGCATCACTGCCATGGCGAGAACGCAGACCTTGCTGACGAGCGCGCCCGACGCCGCCATGGACCTAAGGAGCTTGATAGAAGCCGAAATATCGGCACAGACCGGCAAGGATGGAAATCCTGTTACGATAACAGGCCCGAGTGCGGCACTGTTTGGGAAGGCGGCGGAAAACATGAGCCTTGTCGTTCACGAACTGACCAGCAATGCCGTGAAATACGGCGCACTGTCACGAGATGGCGGGACAGTAAACATATCCTTCTCCAATCATGTCGAGGGCAAAAATGGTCCTTCTCTGAGATTGGTCTGGCGGGAAACGGGGCTGATGGGATTGCCGGAGAAGCCGGCCCGGCGCGGATTCGGCTCCGACCTGATTGAAAACGTTGTGCCATATCAATTTGGCGGCAGCGGACGGATCGAATTTGCGCCGGAAGGATTGATCTGCACCATTGAGCTTCCTCTTTCCGAGAAGATCCAGCTGCAGGAACCGAGCCATCGACCGTGATCCGCGGTCGAGGCCATATTGGGGGACTTTTGCGACATGCCTGTTCAAAAGCGTTCGGCCTGATCAGATGAGCCAAAGTTATAGTCATTTCTTCTCTGGTCGGCGGATTTTGATCGTCGAAGACGAATATCTTCTTGCAGATGAGGCCCGACGCCAGTTGCTGAAGTTGGGGGCTATCGTCGTCGGCCCGACGGCTAGGGTCGACCAAGCTCTCGAATTGATTCAGGATGAAGAGGTCGATGCGGCGATCCTCGATGTCCACCTTGATGGTGAAATGGTGTTTCCGGTGGCGGAGAGACTGGAAGAGCTTCAGATTCCGTATATTTTTGCCACAGGCTATGATCCGTCGGTCATTCCGGAGCGGTTTGCCGGCTTTGTTCTATGCAAAAAACCCATCGAAATAGAACGTATCGCGCGAGCACTGTTCGGCCCGCGGCCGCGCGATTCCTGACGATCACCCAAGCGAGCTTTTGAAAAAGGGTACAGAAGAGGTCTTCCAATGCCTGAGCATTCTACGTATGGCGCCGGGCGCTGCGACCATGAGCCAAAGCCGAGATTTCCGCTGTAACTTGTCCGATATCAAGCGGCTTCGTGTAAATTTCGACGTCGGGAAACTCTCCGGCAAAAACCGATTTTTCGTATCCGGTCGTAAAGACGAACGGTATTCCGCGCTCTGAAAGGACCCTTGCCACAGGGAAGACCATTTCATCTCTGATGCTGACGTCAAGAACAGCGCAATCGATCTCCTCCGCTTCAGTAATGAGGGCCAAGGCTCGCTCGATGGTGGACGCAGGCCCAAGAACAGTGAGGCCATAGTCCTCGAAGGAGGTGGCAAGATCAAAGGCGAGCAGGTACTCATCCTCCACGATCAAAACGATAGGTTGCTCTGGCGGCTCCTTATTCATGAGATTCCGGTCCTAAATCGATCTGGAAGCGGCCTTGACCCGGAGCCGGCGCGCTCGTATCCGAACGCGCCGTTCTGCTTCGATTTCAACTTCAATAGCATGCAAATGGTCCCGCATAAGATCTAGGGTGGTATTGAGCGTCTTCAACAATTCTATAGCTTGTTCAATCGGATGACCCGCGGCTTGGAGTTTGTCGACAAGCGCCTCCTGCTTCCGGACACGTGTTTCGCCATCGCGAACATGGCTTACCGCCATTGCGAGTTCCTCGCTTCTGCGCATGGTCACCTCCTGAAGGAGATTTCCTGAACATCATGAACTCAGTCATGACGCAAATCCAGCCACTTTCGTCGCATGGAAATAGAAGCGTGTTTGCGCGAATTGGGTAAGGGTGACGATTCGTCATTATGTGTCGTCGTCTTGGTCGGTCGAAATATCTCGCTCGCGTCATCAGCATAGAACCATGTCGCCAACCTCTCCCGTTCCAACGCCGAAGGAGGAACCCGCCCAAGAGTTGTCGGACCTATGTTCCGCTCCGGGAAAAGATCAAGGGTGGAGGCAACGACAGCCTGGCAATATGGACGAACACACCTCTTTTCGACTGATATGAGGAACTTTCCGAAGGGTGGGTGGTTTTATAGGCGGAAGGGATCCCCGCCTTCCGGTTCTCCTGCCGACGCCGATAGCTGATGAGCAGCTATCGGCATTCGCTCGCAACATTGGCCCCGCTCTCAAGCATCAATAGCTGCGTCCCGGTAGCATTTTAATGTCTGCTGGCATGATCGCGAAGCATCTCGCCTTCGTGTTCTGTGGCTATGGCCCAGCTTCTTCGTTAAGATGATGCTATGGAGAGCCGAGCCATTTTGGCAAGTCCCGCCTAGTATCGATTATTTGGGTTCCTGGACCGGAAAATGCCGTCATCCGCCATGCGCAGGCGAACTCACGGCACAACTCATCCCGACATCATCCCGTGTACATGCGCATTTTGCGGATTTTCTCCCAGGCTGCAGCTATTTTACGCAGCCAGCGGAGGCGTTGTTCTGGTTCGGTACTGAGCCGTCTTTGGCGGCTTCCTTCGGGTCGCATTTGTTGGGCGGTGGACCTTTCTGCCCACGAGTAGTGCCGCTGGCCGCGTCTTGGTCGGCCTGTCCGCCTGGCCCCGCCCTTGGCGCGCCGGTATTATTCGTATGACTTAGGTCGTCCGACGTTCCGGTCGCATTTTCGGGCGTTTCGTTGGCCGACTGCGCCGATGCGCCGCCGACCACGATAAGGAAGATCAGAACACTTGCTGAAATTAGTCTCGTCATCGTGCACCTCGTGGTAGCGAACGGATCGATGGAGACGATCACGTGTCGAGAACTGATAGACGCTCAGCGCTTCCTTTCTGCTTCTTCGATTGATGTCGGAACGCAACCTTTTTCCATGTTCGGATAGCAAATCGCGGATTCGCCTATTGGAGACGATTTGCCGTCTGCTTGTTTGCCAGACCATCATGGCTATGAGAAAGATTGAGCGACGGTTCCGGCTGTACTTTTACGAAATCCTGCACCTGGCGGCCAGGTCCGCCTTTGGCGATCGTCGTTCCGCCGTCCGCGAACCAGAGTGCGCCCGTCACATAGCTCGCTTCATCGGAAGCCAGGAACGCATAAATGTTAGCAATTTCTTCTGGTGTGCCGCGACGGCCAAGAACCGTGCCAGCGAGCGTCATCTCTTCCATCTGCTCGTTCATCGGTCCGGTCTCTTTGTGAGTCCAAGCAGTATCGATAGGGCCAGGACAGACGCAGTTGGCTCTTACCCCGTACTTGCCTTGTTCGAAGGCGATGCCGCGCATGAACGCGTGGATAAACGCCTTCGTGCCGCCATAGGGCGCGTTGTTCGGCTCTCCCACCTCGCCAGCCTCCGAGCCGGCCGACAGAACCACGCCCCGGCTTTTCTGCAGATAAGGAAGCGCATATTTTGTCATCAAGAACACTGAGCGGATGTTGTTGACGATGGTGAGATCGAAATTCTCGATGGAATAATCCTGGCACTCCGCGACCTCGAGAAACATGCCGGCATTATTGATGAGAACATCAAGTCTCCCATGTTGCCGCACGGTCTTTTCAATGCAGGACCGAGCGTCAGCCTCCACCGAGAGATCCCCTGTAAAAGCGATCGCGTTGCCATTGCGGCTTGAAATCGCCGCAACGACATCTTTGACCGGGTCGTCCGGAAGGCCAGCAAGAACGAGCCTCGCGCCTTCGGCTGCAAATTTATGGGCGATTGCTTCTCCGATACCAGCGCCAGCACCGGTGACGATTGCAACCTTGCCTTCAAGCCTTCCAGGCATCGCTCAATCTCCTTTTGCCGAAACAGGTCTGTATCAAACCAATGGTTCAAGTGGATGTTCCCTCCTCTCGTTGACCTTGGAGACTATCCACCGTGATATGAGCCATCGCTGCCGGCGCTATGCTTGCCTCCTCAGCCATCGCAGCTTTTTCAGATTAGCGTTACCCGCCCGTGATGAGCACCGTCGGCGACGGGTTCAGGAAGTCGCGAGCAACCACGAACAATCGCTCTCGAAACGATCTGAACCGACGGCATCCTGGCCTTGTTTAGCTAAAGCGCTGTTTGTGTGAAGCTCTTTTGGCACAAGGCGAAATTATGGAACCATACTGCGTGTGTTTTACGCCGCTGGCGTGTGCGGTGGCCGCATGGCGATAACCGGAGAAATGGCCAATCGCTTAAAGCGAGGGTGATCTGACGCCAGCGGCAATGCGCCATGCTTCAGGTGCAACGGTCATCGATCTTGTGAAAGCATCAACGAAACTGGACACGTCCGGATATCCGCATGCTACGGCGATCTTCGTGAGAGAGAACTCTCCATTCCGAAGCAATAGACAAGCGCGCTCCAGACGTGCTTGCCGAAGCCATTCGTTGGGCGTCATGCCGGTCGTCTCACGGAAGGCGCGGATGAAAGTGAATCTCGGTAGATTGCAGTGTAGAGCGATCTCGCTGATTGAAACCTCGGCCGCAATTCGGCTGCTCAGAAGCTCCTTTGCAAGGTCCTCCTGCCTCTTCGAAAGAGTCAGCCGGCGATCTGTTGCTCGCAGGCGTCCGTTGCCATAGGTCTGAGCCAGGTGAACGCCAATCGCGGTGGAGATCTGGTCCACAAAGAGGCGATTGCTTTGTTGCCTTGCTCCATATCCAAGTAGCGTGCGTAACAACCCGGCTAACAGCGCGTCCGGACGCGCGGTCGTTATTGCGAGGGTGGAAACGTCTCCCAAATCCGATTCTGCGGCGATCTCCTCAAGAACAGAGCCTGAAATTTCCGCCAGGATAAAGTCAAAGGAGCCGCTCAGATCGGCTTTGTAGGGCTCGCGCAGATCACGAACATAGATGTGATCCTCTCCAAAATCGTGAACGGCCGAACGCCGTTCATCAAAAATCCGCCTGCGATGCCCCCCTTGGACTGAAAGACCGATCAAATATCCACCGGTGCCTGCGGGAGTGGTGACCCTCCCCGGTGCCGTTTTCGATGCCTTTCTGAAAAAGGTCATGCTACCGGCGAAAAGCTGCCAGTCCTCGTCAAGCCCCTCCACGGCGCATCCGAAGGAATCCCTCTTACGCTGGACCCCGACGCCAAGATTTTCCATTGCCATCGGCTGCGCCTTTCGGTTTCAACGGAACTCGGGTGGAGCTCGCTCATCATTGTCCAGCAACGTATAACTCGGCGCCCGCGTCAAATCCATAGGCCCCGCATATGACTCTGATCCGGCGCCTTCCCAATGCTTGTCTGCCAAGTCGACATTATCCAGCTCGATGCCGGCGCCCAGACCATACAGAGGTCTAAATTCATGGATCTTTCGTGGAAATGCCCTTAATGAGATTTCATGGTCCGCCAAGCTGCTGGCGTGGAACCCGTCTCGCGCGCAAACACCTTTGTAAAATGGCTTTGATCGGTGAAACCGCATTCTTCCGCAATATCCTTGAGCGTGAGCGCGGACACGGGCAGAAGATCCTTTGCATGATCGATGCGGATCTTCATAAGCCATTGATGGGGTGTTGTCCCAGTTGCCTTACGGAACTCCTGAGTGAAATGATTGGGTGATAGCCCGGCGACGGATGCAATCTCGGCCACGCTCAGTTCGCGCCCGAGATTTTCAATCATATATTCTTTCGCTGCCTTCTCCTGCCCCACTGATAGGGAGCTGGGCGAAACCCCGTTGCGCATTGACTTTTCGCAATAGTCTTGCAGCAAGTGCGCACAGATTGCGAGCGCCATAGACCTCAGGAGCGCCGGAAGGACGAGCCTGCCGGCGTCAAACAGCGGCACGAGTGCCGCGGCCAAATTTGACAGAACCTCGTCAGGATGACGTCTCTTGCAGATGAGCCTGCTGATCTTCGTGAAAGACGATATCTTCGCAACTTCAAGAAAGAGCTTCTTGGGTAGGAAGAAAGCAAGCGCATGGAGATCGCCATGCAGTTCGATGGCTGCGCCATCGAAAAGATCGACGAGACATATCGATCCCCGAGGGTAGCAATTGACAGCCGTGCGGGTGCCGTCTTTCCCAATGTCGGCATGGAACGCATCTTTGAGGTATATCATAAGGAGATAAGCATCCGAGGCGGGAATCCTTACCTCCTGAACCTGCCCATCACGCGGCGTCTTCGTCAGTTTCGTCGCGCAAAAGACAGCCGAATCCACCGGCACCACCTCGAGAGCAGCCGCTTCGGGAACGCCGAAATAGCTCCCCATGCTCGCTCCGCTGTAATGTTCAGAGTTCAACTGTCTCTCCCGCCCAAGTCATTGACCAGAACATACCGGAACCGAAGTATTCGACAACTGCCAATCGAAATAATAGCGGCCGTACCATTTAATTAAGGAATACCTATTTTTCGCTCAGGGTTTTGTGCGAATGTCGGCATCGGGCTCCTTCTTCCCACCATCTATCCACGCGCTCGCACAGGACGCAACTGTGAAACCGAAATTGGCGGAAAAGGGCGTGGGAGGGTGCCGCGGCAAGCCAGCGTTTGAACTCCGAGTCAAAAAGCGATCAATTTTGAACGAAAGGCTTGTTCTTTGACGCATAGCTCCGTCTTGTAAATTCCACCTATGGTGTGGCTGAAATTGCTATGATAGCGTCCGGATAATTCAAAAAAACTCTAGATCTTCCAACGGAGTAAGACGGATGCCAATCTTGACTGTCCGCGACGACACGCGTCTTTACTACAAAGATTGGGGTATCGGTCCGGTGGTTTTTTTCAGCCACGGCTGGCCGCTGAGCAGCGATATGTGGGAAAATCAGATGATGTTTCTCGCATCGAACGGCTATCGCGTCATCGCCCATGACCGCCGTGGCTTTGGCAGATCGGATCAGCCATGGCACGGCTATGACCATGATACGTTCGCCGACGATCTCGACGAGCTCATTCGGGCGCTGGATCTGACAGACGTTACGCTGGTCGGATACGCGATGGGCGGCGGCGAAATCGCACGCTACATCGGCCGGCATGGCACGGATCGGGTGGCCCGCGTTGTACTCATCGGCGCAACGACTCCAAAGCTCGCACAGAGCGACGACTATCCGAGCGGGGTTCCCGAGCCTGTCTTTGAAGGCGTGCGGGCTGGCTTGAGGGCAGACCGGGCGGAGTTCATGCGCGGCTTTGCGCGACTGTTTTTCGGAGCGGACCGTGACGGCTCGACAGTTTCCGAAGGAAGCATGATCCAGTTGCACCAGATCGCCATGCAGGGCTCCCTGAAGGCGGCCCACGACGCGATCACCGCTTGCGCCGCAACCGACTATCGCGAGGACATTGAGCGGTTCGACGTTCCAGTGCTGATCATCCATGGCGAAGACGACGCATTCGTCCCGCTCAAGGCCACAGCCGAACAGGCTATTCAGCTCATACCGCGGGCCGAACTCAAAATCTATGAAGGTGCTCCGCACGGTCTGCTGTTCACGCACAAGGACAGGCTGAACCAAGATCTCCTTGGTTTCTTGCGGCAATGAGTATCGAGGCGTCAATCGGCTTGACCGACGGCGGCAGCCTCTTCCACTTCATGCCGATGGGCATCTTTCGCCTCTCGGCGCAAGATGCATGGAAGGTCATCGCAGATCTTGGCCCGGCAGAGAAAGGTAGTGGCGCGTTCGGACTGAGCCAGGACATCAGTTGTACGCTCGGGAACGCTTGCCTCATAGCGGAAGCCAATCCCAGTGCCTGCGCTCTGCTTCAGATCGAAGATCCTGCGGCGATCGCGATGGAGCCAATCGCATCGGTTCTTCCGGAAGACAGCCTCAAAGACTTCGCGGATGGCCTCTATCGACTGTCTCGAGGTCAAAACGCGATTGCCTATGACGGCAGCCTGACGACAGTCGGTGGAGGCGAGCATCAGGTCGCTTTCAATCTCTGGCAAAGCAATGGCGACATCTCGCCAAACGACATTTATCTCGGATTCTCAAGCCTTCGCGAGAGGGTATCGCTCGAGCAGACAAAGGATGGTCTTCAAAACGACCTGGCGCGTTCGGCGCGTATCTCGCTCTTGGGAGAGATGACGGCCTCGATCGCGCATGAGGTCAACCAGCCGCTAGGAACCATCGTGACGAGCGCCGAAGCCGGCTTGCGGTGGCTTTCCAAGGAAGAGCCTGACGTCGCAGAGGTCAAGCTCCTCCTCGAACGCATCGCCAAGAACGGCAAACGTGCAGCCGACGTCATCGCAACAATGCGCGCGATGGCAAGCAACAAGAAGTCAGAGCGCCTCCCGATCGACATCAATTCGATCATCGAAGAAACGGTCCTTCTCTTGCGGACCGATTTCGCCAAACGCCAGGTCACCCTGCGTCTCGATCTTTCGCTTACACTTCCGCTCGTGAAGGCTGACAAAACGCAAATCCTGCAGGTGATTGTCAACCTCGCTTTGAACGCTGCGCAAGCAATGTCGGACGGACAGGCGTGGAACAGGACACTATGTATTCGCACGCGGCAAGGGGGCGGCGACGTTATAGTGGAGGTCGAAGACAGCGGGCCGGGGATCGATCCTCATATTCGCGAACGACTGTTCGAGAGCTTTTTCTCGACAAAGGAAACCGGCATCGGAATGGGTCTTGCCATTTGCCGTTCGATCATCGAGGCGCATGGGAGCCGGATCGAGCTCCAGTCGACGCCGCATTTGGGGGCGCGTTTCAGTTTTGGTCTTCCGGCAGAGCAGACGCACACGAATTGATAGGTGACGAATAACGCGCAGGACGACGGTACTCCTAAAAGATCGGCCTGGATCTCAACTCGGTTTGGATATGAATACAACACCAATTGTGCATGTCATCGATGATGACCACGACTTGCGTTTTTCGCTCGACAGCTTGCTTCGGTCCGTCGGCCTGAAAGTCGTGCTGCATGAAACGGTTCCGAATTTTGCGGTCTTCACGGAATCAGATGGCCCGTGCTGTGCGCTCGTGGACGTACGTCTTCCCGGCTTCAGCGGTCTCGATTTCCAGGATCAGCTTTTGAAAAGCGAGAAGTCCATCCCTTTGATCTTCATGACCGGCTTTGGAGATATCCCGATGACGGTCCGCGCCATGAAGCGCGGCGCTGTCGACTTCCTTCCAAAGCCGTTTCGAGATCAGGATATGCTGGATGCGGTGTCGCGAGCACTGGAAGTCGACCGGCAGCGACGGTCAAAGGATTCCGAAGTCTCGTCACTGCGAGCTCGCTACGACGATCTCAGTTCACGCGAGAAGGAAGTGATGGTACTGGTCGCGTCGGGACTGATGAACAAGCAGATCGCCGGGCGATTGTCGCTGAGCGAGGTTACGGTCAAGATCCATCGCGGGTCGGCGATGCGCAAGATGGACGCTCGCACGCTGGCGGACCTCATCAAAATGGCTGAAACACTCAAGCTGAACGAGGCCTGATCTGCCTCATTTCGCAATCACGCCGATTTCCCTCAGGCTTGATGCGAGCTCTTCCAAACCAAACGGCTTGGTGACGAAGCCGCGGGCGCCGCTATTATAGACTTTCTCCTCCAGCTCCGGGGCTCCGCGTCCGGTCATAAGGATAACCGGCAGTTCCTCGGCCTTGTGCCGGAGGATGTCGATAAGTTCCAGGCCATCCACCTTCGGCATATTGATGTCACTGATAACGCAGGCGAAATCCAGGAGATTCGCCCGGTTGACCAACAATTCGGCGGAGTTGAAACATTCCACCATGCATCCGAGCGAACGAACGAGGCTGCCCAGAGCCGCCAAAAACTCGGGGTCATCATCGACAATCCCTATGAGGACCGTTGGCGGTATCTCAGCTTCTTTCATACGCACCGGTTTAAGATGCTTTCCAACTGAGCATAGCGGGATATCCGTATCCTTCAATCGTGGCACAGCGCTTTGCCAACTTCGTTCGCTTCTGAAGTCGTCCAGACGCAAAGCAAATATTTCCTAAATTGTCCATTCGTCCTCACGCAATTCCTGTGTCAGAGCAGCACCTTGGCGGCGTCATTCCGTTATGCCGCAACGGCTCGGCTTTCGGGGCTTGCCATGTATCGCCGCCACGCACTCGGCGTCGTTCCGGTCACACGCCGGAAAATCCTCGAAAGATGGGCCTGATCAGCCAGCCCGCAATCGAGCGCAATCTCGCAGAGCGGGGCGTCACTGTTCAGCATGCGATGCTTTGCAAATTCCACCCGGCGTTCGACGACATAGTTATGGGGAGAAATGCCGAAGGTCACCTTGAAAGCGGCGGAGAAGTAACTAGTGCTAAGCTTTGCGACCTGGGCTAGTTCGTCGAGCGCAATCGGATGGGAAATGCGATCTTCGATATGGTTCTTCACGCGATTGATCTGCCAGGGAGCAAGACCGCCGGCCGAATTGCGCGGGCGCTCGGCGGTTTCGGCCGAGATCGAGAAGGGCTTCAGCAAACTGGAAGCCTGCTTCATGAGATCGATGGCAATTGTCTCGTCTTTTTCGACACAATGGATCGCGCACAGAAGAAGGGAAGATACCTCCTCTGCGGTTTTCGTCGCGACGTTCTTGAAGGTGATGGGGAAAGCGTTGTGAGCGAAACCAGCGGCGGACATCGTCTATCTCCAATATGACCCTTTAAACACTTAATGAGGTCATCTTGGAGCGGTCGGGCCGCCGGCGAAATCGTACACTGATCCGGTTCGAGCACACATGCGTCTTAGAGGATCATACCAAGGTATTATCGGCGTGAAAGCTGGAACTGGAAGTAGATTCGATCTCCCATGCCTCGGAATCCGTTAATTTTTGCGGACAATTTGCGCGAGCTAAATCCTGAACTCTGCCGGAAGCACCCCAACCAAATCCTGCCCCGGACGCAAGGCGAGGCGCCGAGAGTCCACGACACCTCGCCTCATTTCAAGAACTGTGCGCCGATGCTCGTCCGTCGCGCCCCAAGGTCGCCTTCAGTTTGCGCCTGCCGGCGCAGCGTCGTAATTGGCGGGGATCCAGAAGAAATGTCCGTTCTTCGCCTTCACATGGCCGAGACCGGGGAAGGAAATATGGGCCGCGCCGATCCAATAGCCCTTCTGTGCGGCGTCCGCGAAGGTAGCGAGCCGTTCGCTTTCCGCCATTTCGGCGTCGCTGTCATAGGCGATCGTCACCGCAGGGTCGGGGAATTGCACGGCGCCGACATGAACGACATCGCCCCACAGCAGCAGTTTGGCGCCGACGCTCTCGACTTCGAAAAAGCTGTGGCCGGGCGTGTGACCGGGGCTGGCGATCGGCTTGATGCCAGGGGAAAGTTCCTCGCCGTAGGTGAACGGCTTGAAGCGGCCGCCGTCGATATAGGGCTTCAAAGATGCCTTGGCACCTTCGAACATCGACTTCAGGAATTCCGGGGCCGCTGCTTCATTGGCGTCCTTCAGCCAATAGTCGGCGTCGGCCTGGCTAACCCTGACGAGGGCGTTCGGAAAGGCCATCTTTCCGTTCGGCGCCACGCCGCCGACATGATCGGCGTGCAGATGGGTCAGATAGATCTCATCAATCTGCTCGGGCGCGTAGCCAGCCGCCCGAAGGTTGTCGATCAGGTGGCCGCAGCAATCGCCATAGAGACTACCCGCACCGCTATCGACCAGGATGAGCTTCGATCCGGTGTTGATCAGGAAGGCGTTGATCGATCCCGCGACTGGAACTGCGAGATTGCTTTCGGCAAGCAACGCATCGGCCTCGCCTGGGGAGGACTGATCGAGCGGCACGCTCTGGCCATCGCTTAAGGATGTCTTGGTGAGGACCTTGTGGACCGGGAAGGAGTGAGTGCCATCGGACAGCGCGGTGATCTCGAAATTGCCGAGCATCATTCGGTAAAAGCCGGGGGCTTGCGTGCCGACCTTTGGAGCGGCGGCCAGGGCAGAACCATTCAGCAGCGTAACGGAGAGGATCGAGCAGAGGATGAGCAAGGCAAGGTTCAAACCCAGGCCTGCGGCACCCCGCTGCCGGCTGAAGGAGCCGGCGAGGAAATCTCGGTGGTTCATAAGTTTCTCCTGATTTGGACTGGACGCACTGTTTCATCGCACCGAGTATCGTTGCTCAGCGTCGCAATTGATGCGGAACGGGCAGATGGGGCGGTGAAACCAGCGAAGTTGCGGAAGCGGAGCGTCGGCCGTCTGTGGGCCTTAGAACCAGCCCTACTCCCCGGTACTACTCATTAGCGACGTCGACCTCGGGACGATCGCCGGCTTCGACATGCTCCCGATGCCACGAGCCGTCCTCGGATTGGAAAAGAATCTCCGCAGCATGACCCTCAAGCTGCTGCCGGCGAGCCGCGCGATGGGCTGCGGTGCGTGCCGCCGCGTGGCTTGGATAGGGCTCCGACCAGACATCGTTCAGTCGATAAGCCCACCCGCCATCATGCCGGCCAATGTGATATGTCAGATGCATCAATGCGCTTCCTTTTTCATAGTCATCCTCTCTTCCAGAGGACAATTCTGCCCGGAAGCCGGGCCGTTGCGACAAGCCCTTGTCGAACGATCCGCATGCCTCCTATGTTCTGAACCATTCGTAAGTGAACGCCGGTCTATCCGTATTGTCAGTTCCTCCGTTCCGTGGACGTTTCACCTGCAGATCTCGGCAGGTAGAGAGGCGCCATACGAAGGTCTTACCGAGGCCAAACGACTGTATAATTTCTGGCCATTGGCTGAGTTGCTACTATCAATCGTCACCTCGAAAGAGGTGGGTAGCGCTCTCCTCCCCGCTGCCAGCGCTTCGGTTTCCCCTCCCCGAAGCCTGCGGATAAGCATCCGCCAGACCGCCCAGCCGCCCCTGGGCGGTCTTTTCGTCGAGTCCGATGCAAGGATAGGTCTACGGAGCGGCTGCTGATGAAGCCAATCCCCGCGATCAACCCGTCTTAAAGGGCAGACGCGCCCAGCTGGCGCCCGTAATCAGCGATAGATTTTCCGACAGGCAGCCGCTCCTGCTCATAACGGCGGAGCGCTTCGGAAAGGTTCTTAGAGGCCAGCAACGCCTCCCTCAGCGCGAGCGTGTCACCTGCGGCCTTCGAGACCCCCATTGCCGTGTGCGGCCGGACAACAAAGGCGGCGTCGCCGATCAGGGCCGTATGCGCAGATACGATCTTTGCCGCTTCGAAATCGAAGATCCCCTGGATGGAAGGTTGAGGCTCGGCTTCGATTGCCTTGGCAAAGGGGAGCGGCAGCATCGCGTCGGCGTCGGCGCGGAGCCTCTGCAGCCGCTCCTCGGACAATGCGCCTCGCGGCAGAGAATAGTCGAATGCTCGGCCATCGGCGCCGGTGAACAGCGTCTGCATTTCGCCAGGCGCAACAGGTCGGTACCAGACCCAATTATACCGGCGCTCACCCGGGCCGATTTCACCGTGCGGGCCTGGAACAAGATAGCCGAGCACATGGATCCCGCTTGTCACGTAAAAGGCGAAGCGATCCACCAGGACAGCGGCTTCCGTCGGCAATGTTTTTTCTGGAATAAGACCACGCCAAGCCACATAGCCGGCGAAGCGGTTCGACGCATCCTCGTTAAGCAGAGGACGAACGATTGAGCCGAGACCATCGGCGCCGACGACGAGATCGGCATCCTCCCGCCGGCCGTCGGCGAATACGAGCTGAGCGCTTTCAGGGCCTTCGATCACCTCGACGATGGGTTGCCCAATCTGATAGCTCTCGGCCACCATATAAGACGCGACGGTCGAATAGAGAAAATCCCAGGAGATCTGCATCTGAGGCGTCCGCAATGTCTCCGCGATGCTTCCATCCCGGTTGAAATAGATCCGCTCCTTGGCAACGACACCGACGTGGGCGACGTGCTCGCAGCCGATGGCGCGCAGGATCCTGAAGAGATCGCGCTGTCCGACAAGGCCCGCTCCCCGTCCGGCCAGGCCGGACGAAGAGCGTTCATATATTTTCACGTCGTGCCCATCGCGCTGGAGGAGGATGCCGGCAAAGAGGCCGGCAAGCGATCCACCGACGATCCGAATACGCAGCCGCTTCATGGCAATCTCCTATCGAGCTCTGGCAGCCGTGGTCGAACGGGCAGGATGTCCGACCGCACGAATGGCCAAGGCGACCACTGCAAGCAAGGCGCCGAGGGCGCTGACGCCGATCCAGCCGCCATAGCCCCAGGCTGCAGTCGCCAGCGCCGCGCCGATCGCGCCACCGAGGAACATCGAAGTCATGAAGATGGTATTCAGGCGGCTGCGAGCATCAGCATCGAGCGCGTAGACGATATGCTGGTTCGACACGAGCGCACTCTGGATGCCGAAGTCAAGGATGACGACACCGATCACCAGGGCGGCGAGAGAGGCCCACAGGCCGAAGATCACCCAGGCGATCAGCGTCAGCAAAGCGCCCATCCAGACGACGAAATGCGGTCCACGGCGATCGGCGATCTTGCCGGCAAGCGGAGCGGCGAAGATGCCGGCCGCGCCGACGATGCCGAACAGGCCGGCGACATCGGCGCCGAGGTTGAAGCGCGGCGTCTGCAGGTAGAGCGCCAGGATCGTCCAGAAAGCCGTGAACGAGCCGAAGAGCGAGGCCTGCATGAGTGCGGCCGTCCGAAGCGCGCGTTCCCGCTTCCACAAATGGGCAAGTGACTTGATGGCGTTATGATAGGCCATGCGCGAGGTCGGACGATGATGAGGCAGAGCGAAATACATCAGGACTGCTGCGCCAAGCGCCAAAGGCACGCCGATCCAGAACATCTCGCGCCATCCGGCATGCTGGCCGACAAACCCGGACAGTGTTCTGCTGAACAGGATTCCGGACAGCACCCCAGCCATGACAGTGCCGATTGTCGAACCGCGTTTCTCGGGGGAAGCGAGCGAAGCGGCAAAGGGAACGATCTGTTGCGCGACCGTTGAACTGGCGCCGACGACGAGTGAAGCCAGCACGAGCGACCAGGCGGTAGGCGCTATTGCCGCGAGCGCAAGCGCGACCGAGAGAATGATAAACTGGCCGATGATCAGCTTGCGCCGATGAACGAGATCGCCGAGGGGAAGCAGGAAGAAAAGGCCGAGCGCATAGCCGAGTTGCGTGGCCGTCGGAATGAAACCCGTGATCGGCTGGTGCTGGAATTCACTCTCGATGATCCCGAGCATCGGCTGATTGTAATAGATATTCGACACGGCGATGCCGCTGGCAGCCGCCATAGCAAATAATGCTGGCTTCGAAACCTCTTTCGACATCACCGGCCGATGTTGACTTAACGTGTCCATGATCCTTGCCTTTCTGGCTGAAAAGATATGCTGTTATCTAGCTTTTTATCAAAAAGCGTTTTAGCCATCTTGGATGATCGGCCTGTATAACGGATATCGATATAATGAACACGGATGATGTGTTGATCTTCACCGCCGCGGTCTCGGCCGGCAGCCTTTCTGCTGCCGCACGGCGTCTTGGCGTCGCTCCCATGGTCGCCACACGCAGGCTCGCCGCCCTTGAGGCCGCGGTCGGCGTAAGGCTGCTTCACCGCACAACACGGTCGCTTGCGCTTACTCCGGAAGGCGAGAGCTTCCTGCCTTTCGCGCAAGCGCTCGTCGATAACGAAGCGGCTGCCATGGCGCTGTTGCATTCCGGCAGCGAGAGCGCTGCCGGCCTGCTGCGCATATCCGTACCGATCTCGTTCGGCCTGAAATTCATCATGCCGATGGTGCCGAAGCTGCTGGAAGACAATCCCGACCTGAGGGTCTCGGTCGACATGACTGATAGCCTGCCTGACCTCGTGGCGACCGGAACGGACCTGGCAATCCGGATCGCCCGACTGAGGGACAGCAGCCTTATCGCCCGCAAACTAGCGGACAACCCTCGGGCCGTCGTCGCCAGTCCACGCTATCTCGTCCGTCGCGGCACGCCATCGTCTCTCGACAACCTCGCCGATCACGACTGCCTGTCGCTCGCCGGCGCTACCCATTGGACATTCCGCGACCATGGCAATGAGCGACATGCCAGACTGGGTGGACGCTTCTCCTGCAGCAGCATCGCAGGCTGCTATACGGCATGTCTCGGCGGAGCCGGCATCACCATGCTCTCAACATGGTACGTGGCCGACGACATCAAAGCTGGCCGCCTAGTGCCGATCGACTTCCGGGGCGCGGAACCTGAAGCGATCAACATCTGGGCAGTCTATCCGACGACGCGTCTGGTGCTCCCTAAAGTCCGCGTCTTCATAACCGCTCTCCAAAAGGCGCTGCTGGAGGCCGGCATCGAGGGGGTTACAGAGTGACGATCGCCGCCCTCACCCGTTCCGGCGTCAAGGGCATATCGCGAAAGCGTATCCCGGTCGCATCGGCCAGTGCGTTGGCAAGCGCTGCCGAGGTCGGTCCCTGCCCACATTCGGCAACGCCGAGAAACGGTTGGCCAGGTTGTTCCTCAACGATCACGTCGATCTTCTCGGGAATGTCGAGGAAGCGCAGGATCGGATACACGCTCCAATCGAAGCTGGTGCGGATTGTCTGGTCATTGGTGACCTCCTCGCGCGTGCACCAGCTGAGCGACTGAATGATCGCACCCTCGATCTGGTTCTGAACGCCGTTCGGACTGACCACCTCCCCGCAGTCGGCGGCAGCTTGGACGCGGTGAACGGTAATGCGTCCGGTATTCTGGTCGACGCTGATCTCCAGGCAGACAGCGCAATAGGCGCCGAGGTTCTTGTATCGCGCAAAAGCCATGCCGAAGCCGTGGAAGGGGCCTTTCTTCTGACGCTTGCGCCAGCCGAATGCATCGGTCGCCGTTTGCATGACTTGGCGCGCGCGGCCATCGGCCATGTGGTTCAGCCGAAGATCGAGCGGATCGATGTTCCCGGCAAGCGCCAGCTCATCGAACATGCTTTCGATCGAGAAGACGTTGATGTGCGCGCCGAGAGAACGCAAAGCCGAGACCCTGATCGGCATGTCCTTGATGAAGTGATAAAGGATGTTCATGTTCGGCAGGTCGTAGAGCGGGTTGGAATTGCGGCTTCCATCTCCCTCCGGCATAGGAATTTCCTTGCCTTCCGGCTGAGGAAAGCCGGGGACGATCTGGTTGCCGACGAGAACGCCGCCGGCGCCGACCGGACGGTTGTTGTGCGGATTGCTCCAGACATCGTATTTCCACGCAACGATGCGGTTGGAGGCGTCAAGACCGGCTTCGACCTCCGTGACCATGCCAGGACCGAGCGGCTCCCAGCCGAACTCCTGTTCCCGCATCCACTGCAGCCGGATCGGACGGCCGGGAACCGTCATGGCGATATAGGCGGCTTCAGCGGCGACATCATCCGCGCCGTTCTGGCCATAGCAGCCGGAGCCCTCGACATGGATCGCACGGATTTTCTCAATGGGCCGGCCGAGCAGTTCCGCCGCGACGCGGCGCACATCGTAAGTCCCCTGGCTATGGGTCCAGATGGTCAGGAGATCGTCCTGAAGTAAGGCAATCGCACAGGAGGGTCCGATTGAACCGTGGCTGATCCATCGACGCGTATAGCGCGCCGATAGCGTCTTGACGGGCGTAGCAGTGGGATGCGCCACATCGAGGATGACGATATCGCGGGCCGGAAGCGCCTTCAGCGTGTCTGCGACGCTGCCCGTTGGAAGTGGCGCACCGACTGGCTCATAGTCGGATGCCTGGAGCTCGCGCATCAGCTTGATCGCGTCCCATTCCTTCTCAGCGACGATGGCGGCGAAGTCCCCATTCCGAACGAATTTGACCACCTTCGGCATTGCCTCAATCTCGGCAGCCGGTGGCAGCTTCAGGCGCGTCCTTTCGCTTGGACCGCGCAGCAGGCGTGCATGCAGCATACCCGGCAGGCGCATATCGTGAAGGAATGCCTGACCGCCTGTCGTCTTTCCCGGGATATCAAGCCGGGGAAGGTTCGTGCCCATCGTCCGGAATTCGGATTTCTTGCGCAGCGGTGCGTGGGCAATCGCTTCGATATGCAGCGAGAGCGCGGCGGCGACCTCGCCATAGGAAACCACGCGGCCATCCGCTACAGCGATTTGTCCTTTCCCGGTCGTCGAGAGCTTCTCAGGGTCGAGCTGCAACTGCTCCCCTGCCTTCTGCAGAAGCACCATACGGACATTGGCTGCCGCGTTGCGAATTGCGGTGCCGCTATCCTGCATCGAATGGCTGCCGGCCGTCAGGCCCTCGTCGGGCGTGCGCGCGGTATCGACCGTCACCATCGTGACCGACGCAGGCGGCAGATCGAGCTCTTCCGCTGCGACCTGCAGCAATGCGGTCCTAATGCCCTGGCCGAGTTCAGCCTTACCGGTAAAGACCGTCGCGTGGCCCTTTTCATCGAGCTGAATCCAGGAATCGAGATAGGGCCAGTTTTTTAGACTACCGGGAAGATCGGGAGCGACGATCGCAGGACCTGCGCCTCCTTCGCCACCGCCGGCAAGCTGGGCGACGGCCGGACGCGTCAGTGCAAACGCAACGGCTATGCCGCTTGCGCTGAGAAAGGAGCGCCGGGTCAGGCCGGGATTTTGGACGACGTTCATTGCGCGCCTCCCGCCACGGAAGCGAGGGAAAGCTCGCGGCTCGCGCGATGCACTGCCCGCAATATCCTGGCATGCGTCCCGCAACGACAAAGATTGGGCTGCATGTGCAGGCGGAGCTCTTCTTCGGTCGGAGATGGGTTTCGGTCAAGCAGAGCCTGGGCGCGCATGATCATGCCCGCGATGCAATAGCCGCACTGGGCGGCCTGCTCGTCCTGGAAGGCTTTCTGGACGACGTTCGGCTTTTCGGCCGTGCCCAGCCCCTCGATGGTGCGCACCCTCCTGCCGGCAAGCAGGCCGACCGGTGTCAGACAGGAGAAAACCGGTTTGCCATCGACATGCACGGTGCAGGCGCCGCATTGCCCGAGGCCGCATCCATACTTGGCGCCATTCAGCTCGAGGTCGTCACGGAGCACGTAGAGGAGCGGCGTATCGGGATCGGCTTCTACCCCGTGGTCCTTTCCATTGACGTTGATCGAGATCGTCATTCCGCATTCTCCTTGCGTATATCGCCGACTATCGCTTCCAAGTCCGGCCATGCCGGCCTGTCGGTGAAGCGGGCGCGAGCATAGGCGAGCACATCGGCCAGTTGGCGGTCTGTCATAGTGCTGGAAAAGGACGGCATGTACGCACCTTTTTCCCCGGACGACGCGATCCCCTGTAGTAGCGTCTGCACGGCATTCCTCGGATCATCGGCCCTTAGGTCGGACGTGGATGAAAGAAGCGGCCGGCCATTGATATTCATCGGCGCTCGCGGCGCATGACAGCCGGAGCAGGCGCCTTCGAAGAGAAGATCCGCGTCGGGATGCGCCGCAACGGCGGTAGATCGATTATCGATGGCGGCATCGGCTGCAACGGCCGCCGGAGCACCCTCACGAGATGGATGCATCCGAGAATCGATGTAGACTGCGATCGCCTTGACATCGGCATCGTTCAGACGGGAGAGACCTTCGGCAACAGGCCCCATCGGGCCGCCGGCCGCGCTGTGTTCGCGATCGGATCCCGTCTTGAGATAGGCAAAAAGGGAATCCGCATTCCAGACTGCGGCGGAGGGATTCGTTTCGTCGAGCGCAGGCGCATTCCAGCCCTCTGCAACGCCGCCGGCAAATTCCCGCCCCCTCTTCTCGCCGCCGGCAAGATTGCGTGGCGTGTGACAGCCGCCGCAATGGGCAAGTCCGTCCACCAGATATTTCCCCCGGTTCCATTCGGCACTTTCGTTCGCCTGGGGCTGGAACTCCGACTGCCTGAGGAAGAGCAGCTTCCAACCGGCGAGCAGCGGCCGGAATCCGAGGCCAGGAAGCAACTTGTTTTCGGGAGCCTGCTGCGAGACCGGCTGGCGGGTCATCAGAAACGCATAGATTGCCTTGAGGTCGTCCTCGCCGACATGGGTAAAATGCTCATAGGGCAACGCCGGATAAAGATGGCTCCCATCGCGGCCGACGCCCTGCCTCATAGCGCGGCTGAAGGCGGCGAACGACCAGGCACCGATGCCCGTTTTCTCGTCGGGCGTGATGTTGTTCGAGAAGAGCGTGCCGAAAGGCGTCGGCAAAGCGCGCGCGCCGGCGAAAGGTGCACCGTTCGGCGCCGTGTGACAGACGATGCAATCGCCGACGGTGGCGAGCTGCTCGCCCTTTGCGAGAAGACCACGATCGAAGCTCGAGGGTGATGGGCGCGCGATTTCTGGGAATGCAGGTTCATAGACGATCCAGGCAGCAATCCCGACCCCGGTAGCGATCATAGCCGATACGAACGCAGCTCCGATTGCCAGATGTCGCTTCGAAAGTTTCATAGGAGGTGCTTCGCTGTTGCAAACGTTGCGATTATTTCGCGCATGGGTTTGAGGGGCGTCTTGTCGCCACTGCCGTTCTTTTGGACAAATCGATTGTCCCTCAAAATCTTCGGCAATTCGAAAAACCGTGGGCCGATCTTACGGTCCGCCCACTCCGCTTCATGATCGGATCAATGTGTGCCAGCCTTGCGAGCACGGCGGCCAGTGAGGGTGTTTCTCACCGCATCAAGAAGAAGAGTTACTAAGGCCAGCGTTGCGACCGTCGCGACGCCCAGATCCACCGCAGACGAAAGGCTCGCCCACGTCGCAATTTTACCCAGCAACAGGGCCACGACGGCTTGGGCAAGATAGGCGACGAGGAATAGCGCCGAGAGCGTTGCGCCTCTATGAGTCACAGGAGCCGCGGCATTGATCAGGGAAAGTCCTCCGAGGAGGAGCAGGCTGTAGGCCATCCCGCTGCCGATCTGCGCAACGGTATAGAACACCAGCGAATGCAGGACCGCGGCGAGCGCCAGTAATCCGGAAGAAACGATGGCGATGGCACCACCCGCGAGCATGACCTTGCTCGGCTTCACACCTCGCGCCGGGATCGTGGCGACAGCGGAAGAAATCGCAAAGAGCGCGATGGTGCCACCGTTGACGAGTGCGTTTTGGGAGGCAATGACGTCCCGTGCCACCTGCGCACCAAGGGAAAGCGTCATGGCGCCAAGCACGTAAGAGGCCGTTACCGCCGCGGTTGCCGTCACGAAAGTCGCAAACAGTCCGTTCGGGATTGCGGGAACTCTCGGCCGCCAACGGCCGGCCGGCCGCGACGCCGTGTGGTTCGGAAGCATCCAGGTCGCAAACATGAGCAAGGCGAGGACGATGGCCAGAACCGCGAAATTCAGCCGCGTCGGTAGCGGTGCATATTCGATCAGCGCACCGCCGACAAGAGTGGCGCCGATCATGCCGAACGCCTGGGCGGCCGCCGTCGCGCCACCGGCCTGCGAGGTCCGGCCCGGTGCGCTGAACTCAACCACGGCCGCAGCCGACGGTCCCGCGGATAGACCGACGCCAACGCCCATGAAGGCCCTGCCGATGAAGATCCAGTCAACATCCGGTGCCAGCGCGAAGATCAGCGTACCGACGAACGAAGCTGCTAGACCGAGCAGCATTGCTTCCCTTCGTCCGATATAATCGGAGACATTGCCAAAGACGACGAGCATGAGGATGACGAAGACAGGATAGACGGCGAAGATCGCCGTCGTCGTGAATGTCGTCAGATTCCATTCCCGCGCATAAAGCGGATAAGTCAGCGCCGGCGCGGCGCTGGTCCAGATCGTATGGGCGACGACGGCAGCAGCCGTCAGGAAGCTCGCTTGTCTTCCAAAAATCTTGCGGCTCATGATCGTGTCTCCGTACATGCGCAGACATTGGCCAATCGCATGAGTCATATTTTCCAATTGCCGCAGTCGGCGACGACCTGACCGAAGGTGGCCAGCCAATGTTTGCCCCTCCAGCGATCACGAGTGCTGATCGCTGGACGCTTGGAAGCCTCGATAGGCCGAGACGGTATGTCATGGGCGCATCGGGAGGCGGGCTGCTCAGGCATTGGTGTTGCGGAGCGTCTCGAAAAGGAACCACACGCGGCGCTCGCCCTCATCGATCCAGTTTTCCAAGAGACTGGCAGTGGCGACGTCATTGTGCTCATCGCATGTGGCGTGCAGCGAGCGCATGCTGGCAACGAGCGCGCCACCGTCGTCGCGAAGTTCCGCGAGCATTTCGTGCGGATGGACGAAATCCGCATCATTGTCCAATATTCGCTGGCGGCGGGCGATATCGCCGATCGAACGAAGCGTTCCGCCGCCGAGCTTGCGCACGCGCTCCGCGAGCGGATCCGTCATCGCGAACAGCTGCTCCCCGTGCTCATCGAGCATCAAATGATAATCTCGGAAGCTCAGTCCCGACATATGCCAATGAAAGTTCTTGGTCTTGAGGTAAAGGGCGAAGACATCGGCAAGCAGGGTGGTCGCGCCGGCGGATATGTCAGTGACCGCCTCGTGGCTGAGGCCCGACGGGGTTTTCAACGGCGCCGATCGGCGCGATTTCACAGATTCGTCCATCTTTCAAATCCTTCAGGAAAAGTTTCAGTAATAGATTGGATGTCACTCAAAGCGGCCGCTGGCCGGCGCATCACTTGCTGGAAATGTCTCCAGCAACGCTTCCTCGAGGCATTCTTCCGCAGCCGGTTTGACCGGAACCGGAAACTCGAGGCGGAGGTCTTCCATTTCCGGAAGGCTTTCCTTGCCGTCGCGAACATAGGCGTCGGTTCTCTTTGGCTCGATCATGAGAAACATCCTTCGCAATCGTCATCTGCCGACGATCATCGTCATGCTGGGCGCGAACTTCTTGAATATTCGCATTCGGATTTGGATCAGTCGCTTGAACTGGGCGCCGAAACAGTCGAAGAATCCGCTAAGCAGCGATCTCGTGCTTTTCCCTCGCGCGCTGCGCTATGCTCTCGGCGAATAGAGGCGTCTCGCCCTTGTTGTGATTGGAAGATGCCTCCTGACGGGCCTTCGCGGCGTCGGCGAAATTGATGTTGTTTTTCTCGCAATAGGCCAGAAACTCGTCGGTGGCATATGCGCGCACATGGTTCGTGTACTCGCATTGGCCTGCATCAATGGGCTTGACGCTGAGCTCCCAGATCACCTGCACCTTGGTGCGGCCATGGGCTGCCATGACGTCTGAGATGGATACCATCTTGCAATAATTGGGCTCTGCGACCTCGGCGACATAGTGCTGGATCACCAGGCTTCCGCCGATCGTTTCCACATTGATCGACATCCGACGGCCGTCGTCGGTCCATGTGGCGCCGGCGGCGATGTGGTCGGGGGAGCAGCGCTGATATTCCGCATCAGGCAAGTTGAACAGCCAATCGGCGATATCGACCTTATTGGCACCGACATCAATGACGTGGCTGTAGCTGGAATCGGACATCTGACGGTCAGACATTTTATTCTCCTGTGGTTCGAGATGTTGCATTTTCGTGGTGCATGCCGATCAATCGCTTTCGGGCGTTTCGACATGCGCTACGAGTGTCAGGACCGCTAGGACAGCAGGGACGACAAAACTCCAGACGGGCGAGACGATGAACGCCAGCGCCGCGGTGGCGCAGCCCAGGGCGAAGACGACAACTGCAAGCACCATCCGCTCCAGACGTGAGTAGGCCGCAGCCGTGCTCTTCGAACGCCCACCTAAAGCGATATCTGCAAGATCGAGCATGATCTGGGTCGTCGTTCCGGTCATCAGCGTCGACGGCGGCGACTTCGCCAGGTGAACGCGGTGAATGCCATTCTGCACCGCCATGGCGGCAACAAGGACCATGCCGATTGCGAAGGCCGTCGGACTGTTCGGATCACTGAAGGGACCATATGCCAAAGCGATCGCTGCGGCGACGATAAGCAGCGCCAGCTTGCCGACAAGGAGAGGACGCAGGACCGGCCGACCGCTCCGCTGCAGCGCCAGCCCGACGAGTCGGGAGGCGAAGACTACGGCGCAGAAAACCGGAAGTGCGAGGAGCTTGGACAGGGTGCCGCCCATACCCGACGCTATCGATGCGCCCAAGGTCACGAAGTTGCCGGTCACGTGCGCGGTAAACAGCCCGCCGAGAGCCAAAAAGCCGACGGTATCGACATATCCGCCATTGAAGCTGAGGAGAACAGGTAGCGGAACGGCTTTCATTGTCGGAGCCTTCTGGAGACTTTGGCAACGTGCTCCGGCGCTCCGGGCACTGCTTTCGTGGCGGGCCTGCCGCCAGCCCAGAGCTTAGCGGCAGGCAGTATCGTGCTTGGTCAGGCCTTGATGAAGGCGAGCAGGTCCGGATTGATGACGTCGGCGTGGACCGTCAACATGCCGTGGGGATAGCCCTTATAGACTTTCAGCGTGCCGTTCTTGAGGAGCTTGATGGAGAGCTCGGCGGAGTCGGCGATCGGAACGACCTGATCGTCGTCACCATGCATGACGAGGGTCGGGACGGTGATCTTCTTGAGGTCTTCCGTCTGATCAGTTTCGGAGAAGGCCTTGATGCCGTCATAATGCGCCTTGACGCTGCCCATCATGCCCTGGCGCCACCAATTCTGGATTACGCCCTGATAAACAGTCGCACCCTCGCGGTTGAAGCCGTAGAACGGGCCTGTGGGGAAGTCGATGAAAAGTTGTGCACGATTGTCGGCGACGCCCTTGCGGATGCCGTCGAAGACTTCCATGGGCAGACCGCCCGGATTGGATTCGGTCTTCAGCATCAGCGGGGGAACGGCGCTGACGAGAACGGCCTTAGCGACACGGCCCTGCGGCTGACCGAACTTGGCGACATAGCGGGCGACTTCGCCGCCGCCGGTCGAGTGGCCGATATGGACGGCATTCTTGAGGTTCAGGTGTTCGGCGACTGCGGACGCGTCAGCCGCGTAGTGATCCATGTCATGACCGTCGCTGACCTGCGAGGAGCGGCCATGACCGCGACGATCATGGGCGACGACGCGATAGCCGTGCTGGACGAAGAAGAGCATCTGGGCGTCCCAGTCGTCCGAAGACAGCGGCCAGCCGTGATGGAAAACGATCGGCTGAGCGTCCTTCGGACCCCAATCCTTGTAAAAGATCTGCACGCCGTCTTTGGTTTCGATGAAGCCGGTGGTCATGGGCGGTATTCCTTTAATCTTTGTGGGGGTGGTGGCGGAAAAGGCAAAAGATGGCATGGCTATCGCAGCAGAAAGCGTTGCGCCGGCCAGCAATGTTTGCCTGCGGGAGAACATCATCTCGATCGGGTTGTCGGACATATGGGGAACCTTCAGAGTGGACGCTGAATTCATAACCTGTGAAGGGCTGCACCTCTTGTCCGATACTCGTCTTGTTTGGACAAAGCTCAGGTCACCGCAGGCCGGTGGTTGGAACCGCTTGAAATTCGATCCCGAAGGGAAAGTCAGTTGAGCGCCCAAATAATTGCCGCCGCCGCTGACAAGGTCAACAAGATGGCGCCCGAAAGCAAGTGACATTCTATCATCATCATGCTCCCTCCAAGGCAGGGCGGCCGCTTTCGGGGCGGCCACCGCTCTTGCCATCATGGCTTCGCGACGGCATGGATTTCCGCCACATAGCCGCCGGGAAACTCCACCATGGAGGCTTGGCGACCACCCGACTGATAGGGATCGATGAGAATCTTTGCGCCGCTGTCCTTGGCCTTCTGCAGCGTGGCGCCGAGATCGGAAACCTCGTAGCCCGTCATCTCATGGCCGTAGGGAAAGGGCAGATGTCCGTCCGTGACGAGCACGGTCATCCTGCCGTAAACGGATTCGATGCGGATGCGGCGGAACGTGTCGTCCGGGCGGCCGATCTCGACGCCCGGAGCTTTCCTGTCGTCCGAAACCAGCTTGCCCTTCGAGAAGACCAGGAAGTCGTGGACGAATGCGGAGGCTGCGTCCGCGGACACATAGACGCGGTTTTCCGGCACAGTCTCGAAGGCCGCATAGTTCGGCTTGGTCGTGTGCCAATAGATCTGCATATTTACACCGCCCGGCCATTGGATGACGGCATCACGGCCGATGGGGTCGGGGAATGGCGACACGATCACACTGGCGCCGGCGGCACGGGCGGCGACAATGGCCTCGTCCATATTGGTAACGAGATAGCCGGTCCGCTCGAAGCCGAACGGATGGGGGATCGGCGTCTTGAAGCCGAACAACGACACGGTACCCACGGGAGTCTGCAGGAGCTGCGACGTCGTGCTGCTTGGCGTCGGCGTCACGGTAACGACGACCTGCTTCGTGCTTGTACCGCCGAAGGTCGCAAGGAAGCTCTGGGCGAAGGCGCCGACCTTGTCCGGGTCCACGTAAACGTGAGTGGTATCATATTGCGCGCCGACACCGACCTGCGGATGCGTATCGCGGGCCTGCGCAGGCGCAGCCAGCACGGCAAGGGCGAGAAGAAGACCTGGTATTTGGAGCGGCCGTGAGATCACGTCTTAAACCTCCGCGTTCGAGTTGGAGTGGGTATTGAGATCGAGCCAGGCGACGAGCAGAAAGCCGCCGACGAGGCCAAGATGCTCTAAGAAGGAATTGGCAGCCATAATGCGTTCCATGCCGATCGGCAGCTCCCGGAAACGCAGCGCCAGCCCGCACTGCAGATAGGCGGCACAGAGGCCAAGGTAAGCGAGGAAGCGCATCAAGGGTGTCGCGAACATGGGGCGCGCAAGTTTGGCGAGTTTGGTTGGGAGGGCGCGCATGTCGTTATCCTCACACGACCCAGCACGAGCATCCGAGGGCACCGAAGAAGTCCTTCAGATCGGAATCGGCAGTTTCGAGGTCCAGGCGTGGCCGTGGACGTTGCAGAGCCGCAGGCCGAGATCATCCGCCGATGCAGCGAATTCTTACCCGCGCCCTCTAGCTCAGTTGAATTGCATTGACGAGGCGGATCATGCCCGCTGTCGGCACAATCTTCTTGTCGCTAAGAAGGATGATTTGGATGTTCGGACTGTCTCGGCGGCTTGAGCTCACACAGGCACCGAGATGCGGACGAGCAGGGATCTGGCAAGATTGCGTGAGAGCGCGAGTTTCCGGCCGGCTGCGATTTTATAAGGTTCTGCCGCCAAGCTTCAAACGGTTCTGCCGACGCCAGTTCCCAGGGGGCTCTCCTACAATATCCGAAAACACCCGCGTTAGATGGCTCTGGTCGGCGAACCCGCATGCCGTGGCGATCTCTTGAATCGAAAAATCGGAAAGCAGGAGATCTTTGGCCTTTGAGACCCGGTACTCCATGACCCAGCGATATGGCGTTCGGCCGAATGTCTCTTTGAACGCTCTGTTAAAGTAGCTGCGCGACAAGTTGCACAATTCGGCAAGTCCGGTGATGGAAACCTGCGCAAAGGCGTTGGCTGCCAGGAATTCCAGCACCCTTTTTTCCTGCCATGGCGCCAGTACGCCATTTCTCGTCGTCGGAAAATACTGGCTGGCATAGGTATGGGTCAAATGAGTCAACAGGACCAGACTGATTTGCTCGAAGAAGAGCTGGTTAGCCTCATGTCGATTGACGAGATAAGGCAGAACGGCCTGGGCAAGGCCAAGAATGACGTCGTCCCTGGTGCCAGGCCTGCAATCGAACCCGTCGAATTGCGGGCGGCCGATATCCTCCAGGAAAGAGCGCACAAAGGATAGTGGGATCTTGAACCGCAAATTGTCGAATGGCGAGAGATGATGGCATTGCCATTCGTTTCTGAGATCCGTGATGGCGATCGCACCTTTCGGATGCCCACCTTCGAAAATCAGCTCGTTGTTTTTCCAGAGCCGGTGCAGTCTAAAATCGGCCAACTGTGTAATGACGGAAACCGCCTCATCGCGCTTACTCGGCGGAGCGATCGGAAGATCATTCTTGTCGTAGCACAGGCGCGTGATCGTAATAGCCGACGCCTTCATCGTCCATTGACTAGGAACAGGCGTTCGAGGCGCATTACCGCCCTCCGACTCTCTTTCCAATGTTCACCCCGGCAACCCAACCCTCACCGGCTTCGAAGCTACGACATTCCACTGGTAAATTCCAACGAATTTTTTCATAAAACAGCCCTTCGGCTTAGCGTCGGTCAATTGAGCCGATTAGCGCGCCAGACAGCGGGTGTCTTGCCTGTTTCGCGAGAGAAGACCTTGGTAAAGTGACTTTGATCGACAAAGCCGCAAGCATCCGCAACCGCCTTCAGCGTGAGGTCGCTGTTGCGAAGAAGATCTTTAGCGGCATCAACCCGCGCCTGCATGAGCCACCGATGGGGCGTGGCGCCGGTGACCTTCTTGAAGCCCTGTGAGAAATGATTGGCAGAAAGGCCGGCCGCCGCGGCAATATCTGCCACGCACAGTTCACGAGCAAGGTTTTTCCTCATAAATTCTTTCGCCAAGGCCTCGCGGTCGTAGGACAGGATCGCTTCGTCCGTGCCAGCTCTCATCTGATCGACGGGGTCCTCGATCAGATGAGAGCAGATCGCGATTGCCAAGTGTTTCAGGAGCGCCTCCCATGAACCGGTCTCTCGATCAAAAAGAGAAAGGATAACCTGGGTGAGATTGCTCAAGACCGGATCGCGTTCGCCTCTTCGACACCGCAGTTCGATTTTCGGGCTTGCGCTGGATAATTCGCTGACTTCTTGGATCAGTGTTTTTGGCAGCAAGAAAGTAACCGAATGAAGATCCCCGTGTAAGATGATTGACGCCCGTTCGGCAAGGTCGGCAAGGCAGGCCGATCCGCGCTCGAACCTGCGGGGCGGCGTCCTGGTTCCATCCGGCAGGATATCGCAATGATAAGCCTCCTTAGTATACACCATCAGGAAATATGCATCGCAAACGGGGAGAAAGACAATCGGCCTGTCACCATTGGCGACATTCCTGGAGATTCTTGTAACGCAAATCGATGAAGACCTGACAGGCACCGTGCTCAGGGCCGCGGACTCGGGAAGGCCGAAATACGGACCGAGCGTTTTCAGTTCAAGGTAGGCTGGGCTCAATTCCTCTCCTCCGTGATGTCTTCTGCGCCTGTGACATCCATGAGAAATTTTGGTCTCAGCAGGCGATATGATTCTGCTTAACACCTGCGCAACGCTCATTCACGCGAAAATCAGGTTTCAACTGCCGCGAGAACAAGCGTTATGACAACTATCTAGGTTATCTTGTACAATCTTACGGCAAAAGCCGACAAGATCACGTATCTGCAATCCGAGATTAGTTGAGCGCTAGGTGCATGGATCAAAAAGATTGTAAATCAAAGGTGGACCACGGCAAAATGGGAATGCGCAGCATGCTGTTCAAGCGCAATTCCGCCCGCCGCAATCACATCGGCTATACGAAATTCTTTATGACCAACGAGTGGACGATGAGGCCTGTCATCGTGTTGCACGTAATCGTAAGATTACGCTGCAACAAAATCATATAGTCACACAACAGCGGGTCTCTCGCTCGCCTCCATTGTCGGATTCCGTTCGCATATATCTGTACCGCTTCAGGTTCATCGCTCTCTCCAGAATGCACCGGAATCATGAGTGCTCGACAATCCCTTGCTCGACTGCGGAAATCAGACAATGAGCACAGCAATGTGGTTCAAACCGTCTCCGATTTTCTATTCGTGCTTGGCGAAGAGATGCCGGTGCTGCCGTGGTTGACAGCGGAGGTACTGGTCGGCTGCGGACACATGGTCTCCAAAATGAGCGGCTGCGTGCCAGGGCCACCGGGGATCGTAGAGAATCGCTCTCGCTATCGCCACCAGGTCGGCATCTCCTGTTCCGATAATTGCTTCGGCCTGCTCAAATTCGGTGATCAGCCCCACCGCTATAACGGGAATTCTGACCGTACCTTTGACCGCTCGAGCGAATGGGACTTGGTAGTTGGGGCCGATCGGGATGTCCTGATTGTGGGCAAGGCCTCCGCTTGAAACATGAATTGCGCTGCAACCGTGTGCCTCGAGGGCCTCAGCAAATGCCAGCGTACCTTCCAGATCCCAGCCTCCGTCCACCCAATCGGTCGCGGAAACCCGCATCGTTACAGGTCGATCGGCTGGAAATGCATCACGAACTGCCTCAAAGATTTCCAGGGGAAATCGCATCCGGTTCTTGAGCGATCCGCCGTACTCGTCAGTCCGCACGTTCGATAGAGGCGATAGAAACTGATGGAGAAGGTAGCCATGAGCTGCGTGAATTTGGATCGCGGAAAGACCAAGCCGAGCGGCACGTCCCGCTGCGTTGGCAAAGGCGTCCCGTAGCCTAGCGAGGTCCGATTTATCCAAGGGGACCGGCACATCATAATTGGACCTGAAGGGAACGTCACTGGCCCCGACGGTCTTCCAGCCTCCCGCTATGTTTGGCGCTATTTGCCCTCCGCCTCTCCAAGGGACCTCGCTGGAGGCCTTTCTGCCAGCGTGGCTTAACTGGATTGCGATTGGCATATCGGAGTACTTGCGAACTCCATCCAAGGTTCTGCTCATTGCAGCTTCTGTTTCATCTGAATACAATCCAACATCGCCGTACGAAATGCGACCTTCGGGGGCCACAGCCGTCGCTTCGATTGTAAGCAGAGCCGCGCCAGAATTGGAGAGCATACCTAAATGCATCAAATGCCAATCGGTCATCTTACCTTCGTCGGCGCTGTACTGACACATGGGAGCGACGACGATACGGTTCGGCAGCTCGAGTCCACCAACATTGATCGGCGAGAATAACTTAGAGTGGCTCATTGAAAACTCCGTGGCCGCATATAACCAACACCCTCTCAGCAGCAATTCTACCCGCCCGAGCAAGAGGTGTCTTGAACAGACACACTGTACCTGCCGCGAGAGCCCGTGGCACTTAAATTCAATCGGATTTGCCAACTCCGATCTCGAAGCCGTTCACCGTAACAGAGATCGCGCGATGGTGTCCACGGAGGGACGCCGCCCTTGAGAAGCGATGCAGCGACGTCGAGCGCGGCAGCCTCGTCTTCCGATAGATCATTGGGCCTCTGTCTCGCCATCAACGTGGAAAGATTCACGGAGACATCCCATGGCACGTCTCCGCGACAGTCGAGTGGGCATCAAGCTTGTATGCCGCGCTGAAATGGGCGCGCGCCGCGATAATCACCAATTGGCGCATGGGACCCGGGAGGCGCTTGAACGCGGTCATTGCCCCGACACCCGCCCTTATCTTGTCATGGAATTTCTTTTGCGTGGGGTTAAACTGTGATGGTGCGGGAGAAGGAAGGCGCATCGTTATCTCCTATCGGCTCGGCCGATACTTCAGAGTCTAGCTGCGCCGCGATTGCGTTAGTGATGAATGGTATCGTCTCGCTCGCGACCACGGAAATTCCTTCAGACAACGTTCTCGGTGCGAAGGAACGCGAGTAGATCGTCGTTGAGACGCTGCTTATGCGTGACATAGAGGGCGTGTGGCGCCCCCTCGTATACCTTGTAAGTGCCATTCTTTATCAAGCTCGCGGATCTATCCCCGGTTACCTGTTTTGGCGCCGTTTGGTCGTCGTCTCCGTGGATAACGAGCGTTGGCACGTCGACAGCCGCGAGTTCGGCTCTGAAATCGGTTTCCGAAAACGCGGTAACGCAATCCAACGTGGCTTTGAGTGACGCGCCGTATGCCATCTGGAGGGTTTGGCTCACGACACCTTGAGATATCGCGGTCCTGTCGCGGTTGGTGCCGAAATAGTATGTATTAAAGTCGATCAGGAACTGAGCCCGGTCAGCGGTGAGCCCTACCCTGATGCCCTCGAATACAGAGGGATCCACGCCATCAGGGTTTTCATCCGTCCTCATCAAGAAGGGAGTGACGGAACTAACGAGTACGAGCTTGACCACCGCGTCGGAACCATGGCGTGTGAGATAGCGGACAACATCGCCCCCTCCCATCGAAAAGCCAACTAGCGTTACGGTTGAAAGCCCGAGGCCCGTTATGATATCGGCGATGTCGTCCGCGAAAGTGTCGTAGTCATAACCCAACCACGGTTTCGTGGAGCGACCGAAACCGCGCCTGTCGTAGCCAATCGCTCGGAACCCGCTATTCGCTAAGAACAGCATTTGGGACTCCCACATGTCCGCGTTGAGGGGCCATCCGGGGCAGAATAGCACTGGGTTCCCTGCCCCCCAGTCACTTACATATATAGAGTTGCCGTCGCGGGTGGTGATGGATGTCATGTACCGAACTCTGAAGAAATTTTGATCCAAACTAACTTGGCGTCGCCCGCTTTTCTTGAATGTTTTTATGCTGTTGAGGCCGACGGGCGGTGAAGAACTAAGTTGCGATTATTGAGCCGTGCCTCGCGCGGACTTCACCACATCGGATGTGACTTTCCCCGACTTGCCGCCGAAATGGTCGATCACGTAGTTCGCGATCGCGGCAATCTCGCTATCCGTATACGCGCTGGCGAATGAAGGCATGGTCTGGCTGGGATTATCGCTGGACGGCCGTGATCCCTGAAGCAGAAGCCGCACCAGGTTTGCTCCATCTGGATCGGCTACATTTCGGTCGCCGATCAACGCCTGACGCACGGTCGCTTGGCCTTCACCGTTCCATCCGTGGCAACTCGCGCATGCTCCCGCGAAAAGAGTTCTCCCCAGGCTTTCTTCTCCATCCCCCGATGACCAGGCGGTCGACTTCTCGAGGGAACCAGTGAGCGTAGGTGGGCTTGGATCATCACTGCGGATGGATGGGATTGACCTGAGGTAGGTAACCATTGCCTCAACATCGCCACGATCCAGTTTACTGAAACTCAGATCGATCGCCTGGCGCATGCTTCCCGTTGCAGAACCATGCCCCTTTGCCGATCCGGTCGAAAGATAGCTGATTAGCGCTTCTCGATCCCACGTACCGATGCCTGATACCGGGTCTGGAGTGATGTTCCAGGCCTTCCAACCGTCCACCACGCCACCCGACAATTCTTTCGAGTTCTCGACCGCGAACAGAAGGTTTCTGGGCGTATGGCATTCGCCGCAATGGGCAAGGCCTTGGACAAGGTACGCCCCTCTATTCCAATCAACAGATTTTGTTGGGTCGTTCTGGTAGGGTGCCGCGTCCTGGAAAAGGAGCTTCCAGCCTCGTAGGGTCCATCGCTGATTGAAGGGGAACGCCAGATCGTTACTCGGAGGGCGATCACTGACTGGCGCAAGCGTCTTCAGATAAGCAAAAATCGCAAGCATATCGTCGTCTTGCAACTTGGCATAAGACGTATAAGGAAAAGCTGGATAAAGATCCTCGCCCTGCTTGCCCACGCCGTATCGCATGGCGCGCACGAACTCGGCGGCGTTCCATCCGCCTATTCCAGCCTCGCTATCGGGAGTGATGTTCGCTGAATAGATTTTGCCGAACGGCAATTCGAACGCAAGCCCTCCCGCGAACGGCTTTCCGCCCGGGGCAGTGTGACAAGCAGCGCAGTCTCCAGCGATGGTGAGATATCGGCCACGCTCCACAAGGGCTTGGCCGGTGGGGGCGTTCGGACTTGAAGCCACAGGCTCTAATGTATGGGGCGCGAAAAAGAATATCGCCGCGCTGATGGCGACAATGGCTATCACTGCGGCTAAAATCAGGGTCCAAATTTTCACGTGCGTCCCCCTGAATTTCGCGAGCCGCTCGCGCCTGCCGCATTGAGCGACGCCGTCCCGGCTAGCGCTTTTCTATCAATCGGCAATGAGCGTAACCGCTGTCCCGTCGCGGCGAAGATCGCATTACAGAGAGCAGGCGCCGCGGAAACCGTACCGACTTCCCCGAGCCCACCTGGCGAAGCTGTGCTGTTCACGACTTCCACAACGACGGGGGGAACCTCGTTAAGACGGAGTTGGCGGTAATTATGAAAGTTCTCCTGCTCAATCCGGCCTGATTTGATGGTGATGCCGTTGTATAAGGCAGCTGAAAGGCCAAAGAGGATACCCCCTTCCATCTGTGCCACGACACCATCCGGATTGACCGCGATACCGCAGTCGACAACTGCGGTCACCTTTCTGAGGGACACGATCCCGAGCGGATCAACAGCGACTTCCACGACTACAGCGGCATGTGAGCCAAAGCTGTCATGAATCGAAACGCCCCTGCCACTTCCTGCGGGTAGAGGGCTATGCCAATTTGAAAGCTGCTCGACCCGGTTCAGCACGTTCAAGGTGCGCGGATCGTCCGCCAACAGTTCGCGTCGATATGCGATCGGGTCGCGACCCGCGCGGTGGGCGAGTTCGTCAACGAAACTCTCTACAACGAAAATATTGTGGGTCTCGCCCACTCCTCTCCACCAATTGAGCGCGATAGGTCCATCCCGCCTAAGCCACTCCGAGCGGGTATTCGGGATTGCATAAGGTAAATCTGCCGCTCCAGCGACCGAATCCGGATCAAGTTTATCTCGTGGCCACTCTTTCCGATCGTAATACGTTCTCACTGTGGAACAGGTCGTTCGGTGTGTCAGCGCGATCGGCTTGCCGTCGGTGGTCAACCCGGCCGAAATTTTGTCATAGTAGATTGGGCGGAAACGATCGTGCTGAATGTCCTGCTCGCGGGTCCAAAGAACCTTTAGCGGATAGTCGACTTGTCGCGCGAACAATGCGGCGTGCTGAATCGTGTCAACTGCCAGCCGCCGTCCGAAACCGCCACCCACCATGTGATTGTAGACCATTACCTTTTCGGGCGGCAGACCGACGATTTCCGAGACAACCACCCTGGCAATTTCGGGCACCTGCGTGCCCACCCAAACTTCGCATCGATCGGGCCGGACATGAATTGTCGTATTGATTGGCTCAAGCGCTGCATGTGCGAGGTAGGGCAGCTGGTAGACAGCATCCACACGCACGGAGGCGCTAGAGAGCGCAGCCTCTGGATCCCCCTTCAGCTTGCCTAGAATGGGCGTACCGGGGGCGTTCTTTAGGTCCTCGACAATTCCATTGGTTGAAAGATCAACGTATGGCCCCGGCTCCCATTCGACCTCGATCTCCTCCAAGCCTTTCCTAGCGATCCAGTAACCAGTCGCCACCACGGCAACCGCATCATCAATCCGCAGCACGTCGACCACGCCCGGCAATGATCGTACTTTGCCCTCGTCAACGGATCGTACCCGGCCACCAATCGTCGGTGCCATTAGAAGCGCGGCATATCGAAGACCCTCCACACGTACATCGATGCCGTATTCAGTGACACCATTAACCTTGGTGGCGGTGTCTACACGCTTAAGCGGCTTACCAATAACCTTGAAATCCGACGGTGCTTTGAGAACGACACTGGAAGGCACCGGCTTTGTCGCGGCAGCGAGCGCGAGGTCTGCGTATCGGGCGCTTCTCCCGCTTGCGGCATGGAGCACCATGGCCCGCTCCGCACGACACTCCGATGGAGCAACCTGCCATTCGTCCGCTGCAGCCGCAATCAGCATCTCCCGCGCCGCCGCTCCAGCTTGCCGGAGCGGGGCGAAGAAGGCCCTTGTGGAAGTGGAGCCGCCCGTGATCTGGCCCTTCAAAAGCGCTTGGTCATAGGCGGAGGGATCAGGCGGGGCCATTGCCACCTCAACCTGATCCAGCCCAACCTCCAGCTCCTCGGCAATCATCATCGCTTCTGCGGTGGCGATCCCCTGCCCCATCTCGACACTTGGGGCGACCAGCACAATAGCTCCGTCCGTGCCAATTCGGATAAAGCCATCAGGCACGAAGCCCTTGAAGCCCTTAGCGCTCGCGTCATAGGCTCCGATCGATTCCAACTCGCTCACGTTGGTTGCGAGTGCTCTGCCAGCCAAGGTAAAGCCGATGATCAAGCTCGAACTTATTAGGAACGCGCGCCTGGTAAGATCAGGAACGGAGTTGTGCTCGTTATCAACCATCACGCATTCCTCAGAGCGTCACGGATCCGCACATAGGTACAGCATCGACAGATATTTCCGGCCATCGCGTCGTTGATTTCAGCGTCAGTCGGCTTCTTGCTGCGAGCAAGAAGAGCGGCGGCCGCCATGATCTGCCCTGATTGGCAATAGCCGCACTGCACGACCTCAAGACCGAGCCACGCTTGCTGAACACGCTTTCCAGCTTCGGTTTCGCCAATAGCTTCAATGGTTGTCACGGTGCCGCGTAGTTCGCTAACCGGTATTACGCAGGACCGCACCGGCCGCCCATCGACATGGACAGTGCATGCGCCGCACTGCCCTATTCCACAACCGAATTTTGTCCCCGTTAGCCCCAGCTCGTCCCTTAACGCCCATAACAACGGCATGTCGGGTGGTCCCGAAATGGTGTGGTTAGAACCATTCACATTGATGATGGTCGAGGGCCAATTGTCACCCTTGTAGGACAAATCTTGCGAATCCATCCGACTCCCCTGCGTGGTGGAAATGAACGTGGCACTAAGGCCTGCCTCAACTTAGCCTCGCGCATCCAAGGGAGCTTGAATAAGGTTGTTGAACTTGGAGAATCCAATGGTTGGCAAGTGCGTTAATTTGGAGAAAACGGTGCACGAAGGGGCAGCTGAGGTGGCGGCTCGTGCGACGTTAGTCACAGGCTTACTAGCCATCGGTAAAATTTCAATCGGTCTGTTTAAACAATCCAACCCATGAAACTCTGCAATAGCACCAATGTATTTTATAATTACCGCAAGACCATACGTTTCATTTAATCGCGGCAAAGAATAATTGTTGGCATTGGTCTCAAAAAAGGGGTGCAACAGGACTTGTCTGCGACGATCTGGCTATGACTAATGATCAATCGAAACTATAGATCCATGGTCAACTTCGAAAGATATCCTACACTGCTGCGAATAGGCCTCTAACATGTATATGAACCGACGTGCATTGCGGACGCCGGCTAAACTGGAGGACAACTACAGCAGGTCCCGTTGATATGGATGGGCATTCGAAGCAATTGCATTCGCTTCGCGTCGGTAGGTGCGGATCCTGGACCCTTATTCACCCGATAACGACACCTTGGCCATTCCATGTCATAGGCGCCGAAATTGCATAAACGCCGGTCCTCAATCGAATTGTTCACCGTGTCCGATCTGCTCGCGAACAGCATAGCCGAGAGGAGGATCTTCAGCAGGATCGGGGTCGGCATTGTTGGCGTTCTCGAGAAAGCGGACCGCCTCGGCCAGCGCGACGAGTACCTCTCGAGCACCCCACCCTGCTTGGTTCGCCGACGCGATGACGTCTTCCAGGGCGTCTGTGGCCGCCACCTTCAATTCCTCAGAACGCTGCTGCAAATCCTGGGCTCGTGGGGATGGAAACGGCATGGTTGGCTCCTCTCGCTGCCGAGCTCACTCGTCTGTAGCATCGCTCGGCTCCGCTGGCTCGACGGATCCTCAAATAATCGCAGAAAACCTCTCATTAACCAACGAATTTCTATCCTTCCCAAGGCGATTCTGGCGCCGACATTTAGCCGCGTTCAACTTTTGAAGGATTCACCCGATGGCTGACGATACCGCAAGGATTGCACGCTCCACAGACGAACAGACGGTCGAGGACCACTTCTGCGAATTCCCAGGATGTGTGAGATGGGGCGGGCTGGGATACGACGTTGGGCATGGCCAAGCTCAATGGTTCTGTTACGAGCACAAATGGGGGGACTATCGCCTGGGAAAAGCACAGCGGTCGTTCTTCGATGAGGAAGCATCCGGGATCGACGCCGTCATGATCGAACCCCGTGCTGCAGCCTTTCGTTGATCTCCAGCCCCATCCCAATTCACGACATAGCCACATGATGCCGGTAGAAAGTAAAAATGTCTGCGCTTCCACCCATCAGGCGAAATCCCACCAATGCATCGGGCTTGAACAGATGCGATGAAAGCCATTTTTTGGCAGCGAGGTTGCCGGCGACATCGCCAACCGTCGGCTTTTGCGAGGCCACCGCGATCATGTTGATCATTTTTTGCATAATTATAACGCTCTCTCTCAAGAGCCGAAACGTAAAGGCGGCCACCCGACTATGGCGCGTTGCTCATCGTCGATCCTCCTCGTACTGCTCGGCTCCTTCGATCGGAGATAGCCAGGGTTCCCGCCGTTTGGTCCACACCTCATAGCTGGGCCTGAGACGCGTGGGCGCCTCGCTCAGGACGCCAAGTTTGATCTCGACCTCGCCCTTGCCGAGAGCAAAGACGCGCGAACCGCACCGCGGGCAAAACTCACGTCCGGCAAACTCGCTCGTCACGCCTTCATAGTGAAATTCACTGGCGGGCCATAGGCCGAAATAAGTGAAGGCGGATCCGCTCTCCTGTCGGCAATCCGTGCAATGGCAAATGCCGATACGAAGCGGCTTTCCGCGCACCATCAGACGCACTTGCCCACAACGGCACGACCCAGTTAAATCCGTCAGGGTATTGTCCTCGTCATCGCTTACAGTCGTGATCGGACCTTCCCCGCGGCTGACATGTTCCGTCTGCCAGCGTCCGTCGGATAGCTGGTAGCTGATTTCGGCATCTTCACCGCCCTGCTGCTGCCGGGCTGCAGCAGATTTGGCGGCAGCAAGCGCACTCTCGTGATTGGGAAACGTCTCCGACCAGACATCGCCAACGCGGTAAGCAAATCCCTCGTCATGGATGCCAACGTGATATGTTAACGGCATTAGTTCCTCCGGCTCGGCCGATCGGCCATAGAATTCGGAAACGGTGGAGCAAGGATCGATCCCTTGCCGAGTGAACACCCGCGCATCATCTCACCGTCTCCCATCAAAGTTCCGAGACCGGGAAAAGTTTCCGACCAGCGACAGATATTGACGTCTGCTGACAACCAAACGGAGCCGGTCGATCTGGATTTCAGACTAAAACCTCAGTGGGTGACATGTATCATATGGCCCGAGGACAAATTGGATAGGCAATCCGTGTTGTTCGCCGGCATAACACCAGCAATCACGCGAGCTGGAAAATGACATTAAGTCCCCATATTCGTTTCATCGTCCGCTAGGCAGGGTGAGATGAGGAAAGCCGCGTATCGCCGGAATGGCACGATATCAAGACCTTCCACTGGAGGACCGACCGGATCGAGATTTCCATTGCCTATCCGAGCTTCCACGCTTTTAAGACCTGCGATGTGCATTGTCATTTCACCCAGGCCTGTTTCAGTCTGGCCGCAAAAGTGAGAGACTGCGGGCTTCAAGATTCAAAATTTTCTCCTCTACTGCACCTCGATCCGGCTCATCAGGATCGGATGTCGACAGCTCCAGCGCCCAGCGTTTGTCATCCGGCAAGATAAAGTCGACATCCGCATCACGAGAGTTGAACAGTAATAGAACATCATCCCAGCCTTCTTCGAAGGGCTGCTCACGCGACAGGCGCAAGCCGATCGCCGTATTCGCGTCATCGTCCCATTGTTCGTCTGTCTGCTCACCGCCGCTTGGATTGAGCCAGGTGACGATCAGACCGTCGCGCCAATTTTCTCGCCTAAGAATGGAATGGGCCTGACGCAAGGCGATCAGGCGTTTGACGAAAGTATAAAGCGCTTCGGCGCTGCCATATCGATCGTCCCAGTGCAGCCAGCTGAGTTCGTTGTCCTGACAATAGCCATTGTTGTTGCCCATCTGGCTGCGGCCGGATTCATCACCGGCCAGCAGCATCGGCGTCCCATGCGAAAGAAAGAGGGTCGCGAGGAAATTGCGCTTCTGGCGCTCCCGAACGATATTGATGGCTTCATCGTCGGTCGGGCCTTCCGCGCCATAATTGTAGCTGCGGTTGTCATTGTGGCCGTCATTGTTGTCTTCGCCATTGGCCTCATTGTGCTTCTCGTTATGGGAGACGAGATCATTGAGGGTGAAGCCGTCGTGCGCGGCGATGAAATTGACACTCGCCCACGGGCGGCGGCCGCGAAGATCATAGACATCACCTGACCCTAAAATCCGGGCAGCAAAGTCCCTTGTCATGCCAGGAGTGCCCTTCCAGTAATCCCGTACCGTATCGCGATATTTGTCGTTCCATTCCGCCCAGCCCGGGGGAAATCCTCCTACCTGATAACCGCCGGGACCAATGTCCCACGGCTCGCCGACAAGTTTGACTTTGGCAAGCACAGGATCCTGACCGACCGCGTCGAAGAAGCCGCTGCGTTGATCGAAACCCTGGGGTTCGCGGCCTAGAATGGTGCCGAGATCGAAACGAAAGCCATCGACATGCATTTCTTCGACCCAATAGCGCAGCGAGTCCGTCACCATTTGCAGCACGCGCGGATGCGACGTGTTGATCGTATTACCGGTGCCGGTGTCGTTGATATAATAGCGAGGCTGGTCCGGAAGGGTCCGATAATAGGAGAAATTGTCGATACCCTTGAAGGAAAGGGTCGGGCCGAGCTCATTGCCCTCTGCGGTATGATTGTAGACGACGTCGAGGATGACCTCGATCCCGGCATCGTGGAAGGCACGCACCATGTCGCGAAAGCCGGCTAAGCCTTTTGGCCCGTAATAACGCGTTGCCGGCGCGAAGAAGGCAAGGCTGTTGTAGCCCCAATAGTTGCTTAAACCCTTGTCGAGCAAATGACTGTCATCGGGAAAGAAATGAATGGGAAGGAGCTCGATCGAGGTGATGCCGAGGCTCTTGACGTAATCAACGACCGCCCCATGCCCCAGACCGTCAAAGGTGCCACGCAATGGCTCCGGAATTGCCGGATTTAGCATGGTCATTCCTTTGACGTGCGCCTCATAGAAAATGGTTTGAGGCCAGCCGACCGCCGGCGTTTTATCCGGCGCTTCATTCTTAAGGTCGATGACGCGGCATTTCGGCATCTGTCCGGCGCTGTCTGTCTCGTCGAAGGAAAGATCCTTTTGCTCGTCGTCCAAAACATAGGCGAACTGGGCTTGCGACCATTCGATATTGCCTACAAGTTCACGGGCATAGGGGTCGACGAGCAATTTGTTCGCATTGAAGCGATGGCCTTTCAACGGATCGAACGGGCCGTGCACGCGGTAGCCATATAAGGCACCCGGCTTCAACCCAGGAACATAGCCATGCCAGATCTCATGGGTATATTCCGGCAGAGCGATCCGCTCGATCTCCTGTTTTCCGCTTTCGTCGAAAAGGCAGAGCTCCACCTTTTCCGCGTACGCGCTGAATAGTGCAAAATTGACACCCTCTCCATCGTAATTTGCTCCCAGACGCGTGTAATCGCCCGGCTCGATCGCATGCCTCTTGCCGCCTTCCGTCATGGAATCCTCGTGATCGTTGCTGCGCAGCAGAAACACGCTGTGAAGCGCTTTGTTCCGGTCTTGGGCTTGGTTTAGACACGGATCCGCGCCAGGTTCGTCACCGATCTCCCACGACGAGGGATAGGGGATGATCGGCAAACAACCGCGCTGCCAGAAGATTGCCGGCCGAGACCGGCTGATCCGTGAGGAGATCATATGACGGCGCCTTGAGCTCTCGCGGCATCACGACAGCGGTGTCCTTCCAGAAATCCGATGAGGGCATATCGACCAGACGCGGCACGATCGTAACCGCTATTTCGCGCTCGTAAACGCGCGCGAAGGCCACGAGATTGGACGCTTGTTCCCCGGTGGTTTCCAAGGGCACATATTCGCCCTCGAGAAAAAGCAAGGGATGCTGATTGCGATAGCGCAGCACTTTGCGGATGACATGCCGTTTCAAGGAAGCCGAATCCGATGCAGGGGGACCGGCTGTTCCCGTGTCAGTCCATAGATGGTCAACCGGTCGTCGATTGTCCGGATCGACCAGGCTGAAATCGAGACCCTCGGTGCCCTGATAGATATCGGGAATGCCGGGAGCCGTGAGCTTGATCAGCAATTGCGAGAGGCTGTTGCGGAAACCAAGTTGCATGAGAGGGCGCAGTGTGCGGTCAAAATCATGGATGAACTCCAGATTATCCTCCGAAAGCAAGGCGGCAGCATAGGCTTGGACTGCATGCTCATACGCCGGATTTTCATTCATCCAATCCGTCCGGAGCTTGGCTTCTCGGATCGCCTTCAAGACATAGGCGCAAAACCGTTCCTTTAGTGCGTTCCGATCGGCTCTTTCGATGTCCTGCGGCCAGATGCCGGCAAGCGCCTGGTAAAGCATCCACTCGATATTGGGTTCAGGCGCAGGCCCATCGGAAAGGCTGGAGTGAAAAGGAGAATTCATGTTGCGCCACCGCTCGACACCGGCAATCCAGGCATCGGGATCCTGCGTCAGACTGTAGAGGCGGGCACGGGCGTCTTCTCCCCGCTTGGTATCATGCGTCGATGTCGAAGAAAGGCCACGACGCTGCCGCTGCAATCGGTCGGTCATGAATTGGTGAAAGGCCGCCACCGAACCCGGCGGCGCATGCGGCTCGCCTCCGACCTCGTTCAATGCAATCAGGCGATTGTACCGATAAAACAGCGTATCCTCGACTGCCTTTGCCATGATCGGGCCACTGAGCTGCTGAAATCTGGCTCGAAATTCCAGACCTTCGGCTGCAGAAACATCCCCTTTCAAAAGACCACCGAGCGCATCGATGGCATCAATGGTCGGCAGTCGGCTTCTGGCCTTCTCGCAGGCGCTCTCGATGACCGCCACGTCATCAGACGATGCAGCTCCCCGATAGCCGTAGGTACGGTAGACCGGAAAGCCGACCAGCAGTTCGCGAAGCGCTGACGCTATTTCCCCCGTCTCGGAATCGGGAAAAATCGAAGATGCCAGGTTCGTCAGACGTCTCCTCTCGCCGGCAAAATTGCGGTCGACCATCAACAGCTTCGCTCTGCGCAAACCGGCAGCAAAGTCGGCCTCCTCGCTGACGGACCTGTAGGCTTCATCCAGCTTGCGCAATCCCTCCTCGTTTACGAAGAGATCTGTCAGGGCGGCGATGAATTCGTAGCCGGTCGTTCCCGACACCGGCCAATCCGCCGGCAGCGTCTCGCCAAGCGCAAGGATTTTCTCGACGACGATGAAAGTGTCCGGGCCGCCGGCCTGGCGCAAATGCTCCAAATAGCTCTTCGGATCGGCCAGTCCGTCGATATGGTCGACGCGTAATCCTTGGACCTGTCCGGAACGAACCAATTCGATGATCAGCCGATGCGTGTCGTTGAAGACCCGCGCGTCCTCCACCCGCATCCCAACTAGGCCGGCCACCTCGAAGAAGCGCCGATAGCTGAGGTTTTCAGCGGCATCTTTCCAATAGAGCAATTGCCAGTGCTGTTCCGCGAGCAGTTTTCTCATTGCGGCCGCATCCATCGAAAATGCCCGCAACCGCTCCGCATCGGTTCCTATGTCCGCTGTCAACCGCTCGGCACTTTCGGCCGAGAGGGGAAGCCGATCGTCGAAATAGGCCAAATAGATGCCCCCATCCGCAGGCTCGTAGCGAAGATGAAAGTCCGCCGCGGCCAGACTTTCCTCGAGCGGCCGCCCGAGGAGAGGCAGGGTGAGCTTGCGGCGCCAGTCAATATCGAAATGACCGGCATAAGCGCTGTTCGACCCGTGCCGTAACACGTCACGCCACCACGCGTTTTCCGCCGAGGCGGCCATATGGTTGGGCACAATGTCGAGGATCAGGCCCACTTGCGCCCGCTGCAAGGCCGTACAGAAAGCATCGAACCCGACGCGGCCGCCAAGCACCGGATCGATCTCGTTCGCATCGGTGACGTCATAGCCATGCGTCGATCCCTTTTTCGCTGCAAAGATCGGCGAGGCATAGACATGGCTGATGCCGAGATCCTTCAGATAGGGAACCAATTCCGTCGCCTTGTCAAAGGTGACATCTCCGCGAAACTGCAGGCGATAGGTAGAGGTCAGGACGGTCATGGCTTCCCCGCTGTGTCATGCGCCATAACGAACGGAACTGAAAGAGATCTGTTCCCGCCTCAGGAACCGTTTCCAACAAGATGTGTTGGAATGCAGGAAAATCTCAGTGTCATAGATGGACCGGATATCATGCACCATAGCTTCGCATTTGGACCCCAAATCAACGAGAATGCGGTCTTGTTTCGCCTATGGGCGCCATTGGTGGAGCGAGTGCTCGTCCGTATCGAGCAGCATGGGGAATGGGCCATGCGGCGGATGCAGGACGGGTGGCATGTCGTCGAAGTCAATGATGCACAGATCGGCGATCGCTACAAATTCGTGCTGGCCGACGGGCTTGCCGTGCCGGATCCTGCCTCGCGCTTTCAGCCCGAAGACGTTCACGGCCCGAGCGAGCTGATCGATCCAACGTTTGGATGGCGAACGCAGGGATGGAAGGGACGTCGCTGGGAGGAAATCGTCATCTACGAACTGCATGTCGGCGCGTTCACGGAGGCCGGCACGTTTCTAGCGGCCATCGAAAAGCTCGACCACTTGCAGCACCTCGGTATAACGGCCATTCAACTCATGCCGCTTTCAGATTTTCGCGGCCGGTATGGGTGGGGTTACGACGGTGTTTTACCCTATGCGCCGGATAGTAGCTATGGCCGCCCCGAACATCTCAAAATGCTTGTCGATGCAGCCCACGAGCGGGGCATCTGCGTCTTTCTCGATGTAGTCTATAACCATTTCGGGCCGGACGGGAACTATCTGCCCCGCTACGCGCCGATCTTTGGCGACCGGCACGAAAGCGTCTGGGGCAGGGGCCTGAACTACGATGGCGAGGACAGTCGTTTCGTCCGCGATTTCGTCATTGAAAATGCACTCTATTGGCTGAGCGCGTTCCGGATGGATGGTTTGCGGCTCGATGCCGTTCACGCGATGAAGGACGATAGCGATCCGCATATCCTTCTCGAACTTGCCGAACGCGTCAGGAGCGCATTTCCCGAACGCCAAATCCATCTGATCGTCGAGAACGAGGACAATGACGCGGCTCTCCTCGCTCGCGACGACGAGGGCAAGCCGTGTCATTTTACGGCACAGTGGAACGACGACATCCACCACGCTCTTCACGTCGCGGCCACGGGTGAGATCTTCGGCTACTATGCGGATTATGGCGATTGGGCGCCGCGTCTGAGCCGCGCGCTTGCCGAAGGCTTTGCCTTTCAAGGCGAATACATGGAATATCGAGGCAGGCCAAGGGGATCGCCGAGCGTTGGCTTGCCGCCATCGGCCTTCATCTCCTTCATCCAGAACCATGACCAGATCGGCAACCGCGCACGCGGCGATCGCATGATTTCCTCCCACCCGATCGAGGCGATAAAGGCCATTGCAGCCATCTATCTTCTGTCGCCGCAGATCCCCATGCTTTTCATGGGCGAGGAATGGGGCGCTGCCGATCCCTTTCCCTTCTTTTGTGACTTCGACGAGGAGCTCAACGCCAAGATAAGGCTTGGCCGCAAGGAGGAACTAAAGCGCCTGCCCGGCTTCGAAGCGGAGGACGCGTGCGACCCAACGGCCGAAGCCACCTTCCGCAGCGCCAAATTGCGCTGGGATAAAATGAATGAGAACCGGGCGATTGGTGATTATTACGAGCAGTTGCTAAAGCTCAGACATCAAGTGATCGTGCCGCTCCTTTCTGACGCGCGTAATTGCGTGGCAACCTACGATCCAGACGCCTCTCCCTTCCGAGTGCGCTGGCAAATGGGGCCCTCAAATCTTCATTTGGTAGCCAATTTGTCGAACACGCCAGTTATGTTGAAAAGCCCGAACGAGGTACAAGCTTTTTTCTCGTTGGGCAGCACAGCAAACAACTCGATGGGACCGTGGGCGGTTGTCTGGAGCTTGTCGTGAGCACGTTACTACGCTGAAAGGCAGGCTTGCGCCGCCCTTCGAAAGCCTTAGACGTCGGCTAACTCAACCTTGGAGGCGCTGCGCTTGTTCCAAGGCGTCGATGATCACTTTGTCGGTAAATGGCTTGCCGATTATTCCGACTGCCCCTTCGAGACCGTATCCAGCCCGTTCGGGGCTGCCGGTCACAATGATCACTTTTATCCCGAACCGATCCGTCAATCGGCGCGCAAGCCCCGCTCCGCTATGGCCATCGGCCAAGCCGAGATCCACGAAAGCCACCTGCGCTTTTGAGGCATAGGCGAGCGCCTGCTCTGCCGTCACGAAGGAGCCCACGACTTCATGACAGGCTTCGGTAGCGATACGCTCTAGTTCGAGTGCCACCAAGGGCTCGTCTTCGACGATCATAACCTTCATCAACGATCTCCTCATGCAATGAGAGATAGAACAAATTGGAAGAAAGACGACGTCCGCTACCGGACAGTTCTGTCGAATGCGCCGTCCGCAGCAGTATTGTCTCACCTCCAAACGCAGCAGTCTTTCAGGATTGCTCACCTCCCGTGATCGTTTCTCCGGGATCGAAGAGAAACATTGCCGTGGAAAGAGGGGCAAGATCGAGAAGAAGGGACTGGCGTCGCCCGTGCGCAGCAAAATCGTCGGTAACACGATCGCCGGAACCCATACCTGCTCCGCCATAAACTGAGTCATCGGTATCGAGTATTCGCCGCCACAGGCCGGAAAAAGGCACGCCTACCCTGTATCCGCCCCGGAAAACCGGAGTGAAATTCGAGATGACCAGAATCGCCGAGCGCCGTCCGGCGTCGAAGCGCAGCATTGCGAAAACCGACCGTTCGGCATCATCCGCAACTGCCCATTCGAAGCCATCCGGCACGGTATCGCCATGCTGCAGGCAGGGAAAATACCTGTAGGTCCGGTTCAGATCCCGCACCAGCCGTTGCAGGCCGGCGTGGGACGGCTCATCCAGGAGATCCCATTCCACGGAACTGTCGTGGCTCCATTCCGACCATTGACCGATCTCATCGCCCATAAAGAGAAGCTTCTTACCCGGATGCCCCCACATGAAGCCGAAAAGAGCGCGGAGGTTGGCCATCTTCTGCCACTGATCGCCTGGCATCTTGGCGAGCATGGAACCCTTTCCATGCACGACTTCGTCATGCGAAAACGGCAGGATGAAGCGCTCGCTATAGGCATAGATCATGCCGAAGGTCATCGAGCCATGATGGTATTTTCGATAGACCGGATCGTCGGACACGTAATGGAGCGTGTCATGCATCCATCCCATGTTCCACTTCATGTCGAAGCCGAGTCCGCCTTCCGCAACGGGTCTGGTGATATTCGGAAAGGCGGTCGACTCCTCGGCGATCATCAGCGCATGCGGATAGCGTTCGTGAACGATGCTGTTCAGATGCTTGAAGAACTCGATGGCTTCCAGGTTTTCGCGCCCGCCGTAGCGGTTCGGGATCCACTCGCCTTCCGGGCGGCTATAGTCGCGATAGAGCATGGAGGCGACGGCATCGACGCGCAGTCCGTCGACGTGATAGTGGTCAAGCCATTCGAGCGCGCTCGCGATCAGGAAGCCTTTGACCTCGTTGCGGCCAAGATTATAGATCAGCGTGTTCCAGTCGCGATGGAAGCCTTCCCGCGGATCTTCATGCTCATAAAGCGCGGTGCCGTCAAAACGCGCCAATCCCCAAACATCGGTCGGAAAATGCGCCGGCACCCAATCTAGAATGACACCGAGCCCTTCCTGATGGCAGCGATCGACGAAATATGCGAAATCTTCAGGCGTGCCGTGGCGCCCGGTCGGCGCAAACAAACCGAGTGGCTGATAGCCCCACGATCCGCCAAAGGGATGCTCCATGATCGGCAGGAGCTCGATATGGGTGAATCCCATTTCGCTGACATAAGGAATGAGCCGCTGCGAGAGTTCGATCCAATCCAGCGCGCGACCGCCATCTTCGATGTCGCGCAGCCAAGAGCCAGCATGAACCTCGTAAATCGAAAGCGCCTTGGTAAAATGATCGGCGTTTCGGCAATTGTCCATCCAGGCATGATCGGTCCAGCGGAAGGGTTCGGACGAAGCCACCACAGACGCGGTCGATGGCGCCGCCTCCGCGGCCCGCGCGACCGGATCGGCTTTCTGCGGAAGTAGATTGCCGGAGCGATCGACAATCTCGAACTTATAGCGTTCGCCGACCGTGATATGCGGAAGGAATATCTCCCAGACACCTGCCTGCGGCCGGAGCCTCATCGGATGGCGGCGTCCGTCCCAGGCGTTGAAGTCGCCGACCACGGACACCCGGCTTGCATTCGGCGCCCAAACCGCGAAACGCACGCCCGCGACATCGTCAATCGTCATGGGGTTGGCGCCGAGGGCCTTGCTCAGGTTGTAATGCGTGCCTTGCGAGATCAGGTGGAGATCCAGATCGCCAAGCAACGGCGCAAAGCTGTAAGGGTCGGCTGTCACCTGGACTGCGTCGGGCCATTGAATTCTCAGATAATAGGCGTTGCGTTCGGCAAGTGTGGCGCCGAACAGACCGGCCGGATGGATAAGAGCGGCCGATGCCAGAACGCGATCACTGTCCCGATCGAGGATTTCCACGCGCAAAGCCCCCGGAAGATAGGCCCTGACGCTGTAGCGGCCATCCACACCCTGGTGCATGCCGAGGATCGAAAAGGGATCTCCATGCCGTCCCTCCACCAGGGCATGCATGGGGCCCGCATCCACTCCGCTGAGAATGTCGGCAACATCGCTCATGAGCGGCTCTCCGAAAGTCGAGCTATGATGGCGGCAAGTCCTTTCAACGGGATCGGAAGCCACTTCGGCCTGTTTCGCGCCTCGTAGGCGATCTCATAGGCGGCCTTCTCCAGAAGAAAGATATCGATGATCCGACGCACCTCGGCAGGCGTTTTGGGCAAATCGGGCGAAGCCGCCAATGCCTCGATATAGGACGTCAGAAAAACGCGCTCCGCATTTTCCGAGAAGCGCCGGATCACCTCTCGGCGACGGGCATCGTGATGATCCGAAATGGCGTCGTTTTCGAGCATGGCAGTTGCTGAGAGATAGTCGAGCGACCGCAGCAGGCCGGCAGCGTCGCGCAACGGGCTCGTCTTCGCGCGGCGTTCGGCGAGATTACGCGCAGGCTCGCCTTCGAAATCGATGATAACGGCATCGCCTTCCGTCACCAGGATCTGGCCAAGATGGAAATCGCCATGCGCACGCGTCAACAACGTGCCTTTCGCCTCCTCCGCCAGCGCATTGGCAAGCTCGAGGATCCGCTCGCGTTCGGCAAGCAGCAAGGACATTTGTTCCGCAATCTCCGGCTCGACATTATCTTCGAGGTCGATCAGCTTGGAAAAGGCATAGGTGATCTCGCCCGTTACGATTTTGCGGATGCCGGCGATATCGCGTGTATCCGCGCGACGTGGCGCGAAGGCTTCGTTGTCGGTCGGCAGCGCCAGCAAGACATGCAATTCTCCGAGGCGTTCGCCAACCATGGAAATAAAATGCAGAAGCGGCTGCAGCTGCTCGTCCGCCGACTCGACTGCAGCCTCGGTGATAACGATTTCGTCAGCGGTGCGGCGCAGGTTGGACAGCATCCAATTCCAGGCGTCGCCCTGGTTTCGGATCGCGCCTTGCACGATGATCAGCGTCGATCGGCGACCTTCGCCGTCGGTGCGAGCCACCTCGCCCAGAAGAGGGGCAGTATGCTCATAACCATGTTCCGTCAAATAGCGCGTCATCTCGACTTCCGGATGAACACCGACGAAGACATGGCGGATCAGCTTGATCATCGCCAAGTCTCCGACGAGCAGGGAGCTGTTGGATTGCTCGGCCGAAAGCCAGCGGATCGGCATATCCTCGGTCAACGCCAGGCGATCGAGCCGGTCGGTGCCGATGAATTCGATCATGCCGGTGCGTCCGCTTACCGTCGAGCGATCGCACAGGCCTTGAAGAATGCCACGCGCCATCATCTCGACGGCAAATCCATCGGTCAGGAATCCGACCCGCCTGCCCTGCCGGATGCGGGCAAGGGAAAGCTGCTGGGCAAGCACGTTGGGCGCCGTATCATCCCACTCGGCTGCGAGCGGCAATTGATAGCTTTCCACATGGTCCGGCAGCACAACCTCGATCTCTCCGAGCACGACACCGTCGGCGAAGGGTATCGGCGTCGCGGAAATGAGCCTAGCCTCCTGCAGAGCCTGGTCCTTGGCGCCAAACCAACGGCGCTTCGCAAGATAGGCCGGCAGGATATCCCTGCTCAGCACCGCCGTGTGATGCGGCAGCTCGGCAAGCTCCGTCAGGCTGCGTCTGACAACGATCGTCAACAAATCGACCAGTTGCTCGGGCGGGGCGGTGCGCCAAGCCGGCCCGTCGGCCTCGGCAGCGAGCTGGAACCAGAAGAAACCATAGGGGGGCAGTGTGAGCAGGTATGTGAGCTGCCCGATTGGCGGGAACGGCGACATGCCCGTCAGCTCTACGGGAACCCGCCCTTCGAATTGCAGCAGATCGAGCTCCACCGCCTGGGGAACGCGCGACAGGTTTGCAACGCACAGGATGACCTCGTCACCATATTCGCGCAAATAGGCGAGAATCCGCCGGTTGGCCGGCGTCAGAAACCGCATTGAACCCCGGCCGAAGGCGCTATGGCGACCGCGCAGCGCCAGCATTCGTCGTGTCCAATTCAACAGGGAATGCGCGTCCGACACCTGAGCCTCGACATTCAATGCCTCGTAGCCGTAGAGGGGATCGGCGACCGGCGGCAATACGAGGCGTGCCGGATCTGCGCGCGAAAAGCCACCATTGCGATCGGGGGACCATTGCATTGGGGTGCGTACCCCGTCGCGGTCGCCGAGATAGATATTGTCTCCCATGCCGATCTCGTCGCCGTAATAGACGATCGGTGTTCCCGGCATGGACAGCAGCAACGCATTCATGAGCTCGATACGGCGGCGATCACGTTCCATCAATGGCGCCAGCCGGCGGCGGATGCCAAGGTTGATGCGGGCGCGCTTATCGGAGGCATAAGTCTCCCACAGATAATCGCGTTCAGCGTCGGTGACCATTTCGAGGGTCAGTTCGTCGTGATTCCTGAGGAAGATCGCCCATTGGCAGATGTCGGGGATATCAGGCGTCTGACGTATGATGTCGGTGATCGGGAAGCGGTCCTCCTTGGCAATCGCCATGTACATGCGCGGCATCAGGGGAAAATGAAATGCCATGTGGCACTCGTCGCCGTCGCCGAAATATTCGCGCGTGTCTTCCGGCCACTGGTTTGCCTCCGCAAGGAGCAGCACGCCGGAATGTGTCGCATCCAGCGCCGCGCGGATCTGTTTGAGGATCAGATGGGTTTCCGGCAGGTTTTCGTTGTTGGTGCCTTCGCGCTCGACAAGATAGGGGATCGCATCGAGCCGGAAGCCGTCGATGCCGGTCTCAAGCCAGAAGCGCATGACATCGATAATTTCCTTCATCACAAGCGGATTATCGAAATTGAGATCTGGCTGGTGCGAATAGAAGCGATGCCAGTAATAGGCGCCCGCCACGGGATCGAATGTCCAGTTCGACTTTTCCGTATCGAGAAAAATGATACGGGTCTCGGGAAATTTCAGGTCGGTGTCCGACCAGACGTAGAAGTCTCGCTCCGGGCTTCCGGCTGGCGATTGCCGCGCGCGCTGGAACCAGGGATGCTGGTCCGACGTGTGGTTGATGACGAGCTCGATAATGACGCGAATATTGCGTTCATGCGCCGCCGCCACGAACTTCCGGAAATCCTCCAGCGTCCCGTAGTCCGGGCTGACGTTGCGATAGTCGGCGATATCATAGCCGTCATCGCGCCGCGGTGAGGGAAAGAACGGCAGGAGCCAAATGGCATTGACCCCGAGCGCGGCTATATAGTCGAGCTTCTGGTACAGGCCTTCGAAGTCGCCGATGCCATCGCCATTGGCATCGTAAAAGGACTTGATGTGCAGCTGATAGATGATCGAATCCTTATACCATAACGGATCGTCGGCAGCATGATCGACCTCGGCCATGTGAACAGTGTCCATCTCAGACCTCCCCTGCCCTGATGCGCCATATGGCAAAGGGCAAATGAGCCGGATCGAGCCTGATCATCTGCCACTTCCCGGTACGGCTGAATCTCTGGCCGCTGACGAGATCCTCGAGAGCGAGTGTGCCATCGTCTGCCAAGCCGAACCGCCAGAGCGGAAATTCGACATTGCTTTCCTCTGTCGCGTGCGGATTGAGCGTCACGGCGACAAACAGAACGTTGTGGCGGCCGACGCTTGCCTTCTCGAAAAACATGACGTTGGGGTTCGACGAGGGCAGAAATGTCAGGCCGAGATGCGAATGCAGGGCTGAATTATTCTTACGAATGCGGTTGAGCATCGAGATTTCCGCCTTGATGTTGCCCGGTCGGTCGTAATCCCAGGCGCGAATCTCGTATTTTTCACTATCGGCATATTCCTTGCGCCTGGCATCCGGCCGTCCTTCGCAAAGCTCGAAACCATTATAGACGCCCCAAAGGCCGGACAGCGTCGCAGCCAGCGCGGCACGGATGATATAGGCAGGGCGCGGCGCGTTCTGCAGGAAGTCCGGGTTGATATCATGCGTGTTGACGAAGAAATGCGGGCGAAAGAATTCCGTCACCTCACCTCGAGTAAGCTCGGTCAGATATTCTTCCAACTCCGCTCTTGTATTGCGCCATGTGAAGTAAGTGTAGGACTGGGAGAAGCCGACCTTCGCCAGCCGGTACATCACCTTCGGCCTTGTGAAGGCTTCCGAAAGGAACACAACCTTCGGATGACGCGCGCGGATATCGCCGATCAGCCACTCCCAGAAGGGAAAAGGCTTGGTATGGGGATTGTCGACGCGGAAGATTTCTACGCCCTCCTCAATCCACATTTCGACAATGTCGCGCAGTTCGGCCCAAAGCGCCGGCACCGCCTCCGGCGCGTAGAAATCGACATTGACGATGTCTTCGTATTTCTTCGGCGGATTTTCCGCATAACGGATCGTGCCGTCTGGGCGCCAATCGAACCAGCCCGGATGCTCCTTTAGCCACGGGTGATCGGGAGAGGCTTGAATCGCTAAGTCGAGCGCAATCTCCAATCCGAACCGCCTTGCTTCCGAAATCAGATGCTCGAAGTCATCGAACTCCCCAAGGAGGGGGTGGATTGCCTCATGCCCGCCGGCTTCCGAACCAATCGCGTAGGGACTGCCTGGATCAGTTGGAGCAGCGACGAGAGAATTGTTTCGGCCTTTGCGGTTGGTGTGGCCGATCGGGTGGATCGGCGGGAAATAGAGCACGTCAAAGCCCATATCCCGAATGGCCGGCAGACGCGCGATGACGTCTTCGAAGGTGCCGTGGCGATTGGGGTCACCGCTCTGCGAACGAGGAAAGATCTGGTACCAGCTCGCAAAGGCCGCCTGGCGGCGCTGGGCTTCCACACTATAGGTTCGCGAGCGTGAGGCAAACGGACGGCGGTCGGCCAGCGCCATGAGTTCGTTTGTACGGGCAGCAAGCAGCAATTCAAGCTTGCCCGGCCCGTCACGCCTTTCGAGCTCGGCAAGCAGCGCCGCGATCTCCGTCCTGTCCTCATCCCGCATCGGTATGCCGCCATCGGCTGCAGCATCGCGGATCAACTCTTCGCCTTCGATCAGTTCCAGCCGCAGATCGAGCCGCGCTTCGCTCTTCTTGAGAAGCTCATAGCGGAAGATGGCGAAGGGATTTTTCCAGCCTTCGACCATGAAATCAAAGCGCCCGATGCGATCGAGCAGGAAGGCCCCCTGCCAGCGATCGTTTTCGGAAAGGACCATTTTGGTTTGACGCCAGTCACGCTCATCGCGGGCGCGGTAAAGGAGAGCGGCCGACAGCAGATCATGGCCATCGGCAAAGATGTCCGCCTCGACGATCACGGTATCGCCGACGATGCGCTTGACCGCAAAGCGTCCATCGTCGACCTGCGGCGTAACATGCTCGATGGCGATGCGCGCAGAGGCCGTCGCTTCAGTAAGGGACAGCTCCCCTTCGTCAGCCGTGATCATGGAGGAAGCCTCGGTGGTGACAACACGCACCTCGCCTGGAGCAATCTTGCGGCTGCTAGGCACCCCCTCGATAGGCATGAATGGCGAAGCTAAGCGACGCATGATATCGTCAGGCGGTTCTGCGGGACGACGCAGATCTCTGTTAACAGCGAGAAGCCGCGCATGCGTTGCATCCTGCCATGCGGGTCGATCAGCCCGGGCAATCACCGTCACTTGGTTGGTTGTTTCGGACCGAAGGATCATCTGCCGAGTGGACGCGCGTGGCACGGAATTCAGGTCGCGTATATCGGCTGAGATATCGTAGGCTCCCTCAGCTTTGAGGACACGCAGACCTTTTCCATGACCATATGTCGGATCGAGCGGCAGGGTAGCGCCGAATTCGAAACCCATCGGCACCAACAACCCATCGCCGAGTTCGGCCGCAAGATGGAGAGCACGGCGCGATTTTCGCTCGCGGATTTCCCTGCTTTCGGTGCCATGAGCCAGGCGCTTTCCAAACGGCACCTCCGGAAAGGCAATCTGTGGTCCGAAAGGAAGCTGCAGGCGATATTCCTCCAGGAACCAGCTTTCGCGCAAATCCCACCAGGCAAGTGAGGAAAAGGCGCCATCGAAGCCGCAGTCCTGTAATGCTGAGCGCAGAGCGAAATCGGTTCCCGGCGTGTAGGCAAAAAATCTCGTTCCTGGCCTTGTCGCTTTCGCGCTGGTCATCAAGCGCCGCCAGCCATCGACAGGCACGCTGCCAAGGCCAAGGACCCGATAGCCAGCGACCCCGCATGACGCAAACTCCGCCAGCCGCGCTTCCCACTCATCGATTACCGCGGTCGGCGATAGCGCTGCGGACTTAGTAGGAGAGAGGGGCGACCGCCGCGGGTCGAGCGGAGTAAAAGCGGCTGCGGTCCCCGCATCATGCGTGCTAACCGCAAGGTCGAGCATGAGTTCGATCCCCGATGCCTGAGCGTCCTGCGCCAGCATGGAGAGAACCTCTTTTGCATCTTCTTTCAGCTCGAGCGCCGGATCCAGGTATTCGTAAGTGTCCGTGGAAAAAAGACTGCTGCCTGCCTTTTTGCGAAAAGGCGGGGCCGAGAGCACGATCTCGAAGCCGAGCATGCTCGCGTGATCAAATACCTCGCTCCATCGATCTCGCCCCGCCAGCAACAAGGGATTCACATAGTAGATCCGCGGATGGCTGAATGCGATGTCTGACTGAGCTGCGAGCGGCATCCGGCAATTCTCCACGCGTTACGCGGACATGAACATTTGTTTCGACGATCACCGAACCTAACCTGCAGGCAGCTTAGTTGTTCCATTCCGAGCAACTTCCGCTTGAGCCAACGTTTCGCCTTCGCATTGCGAAAGGATCTGTATTCCGGCGATGATCAATGCCTCGCGCAATGAGTGAAACTCACTCGAAGAGCGGTGAAGAGGAGCGATCATCTCCCGCTCTTCTTCGCTTTGTTCCCCAGCAATCATGAGCTTAGTCCTCAGGTCCGCTGCAGGAAGTCCGCAATCAGGCGCGAGATGATTTCTGGCGCATCTTCGAAGCAGTAATGGCCAACGCCTGGGAGGCGCCCGATGGGCGCCGACGGGAACAGCGCGGAGAAGAGCGGCAGGAAATGCTCCGCATGGAGCGTTCTGTCCGCCTCGCCCCATATCGCGAGCGCCGGTTGGCCGCGGATGATGCGCTCGGCTGCAGCATCGGGCGTTTCGAACTGATGAGCGCCGGTCGCAAATCCCTTGGCCCAGCCAAGCGCGCCGCGGCACTCGGCCGCCGTGGCAAAGGGGGCAGCATAGGCGCCGAGCCAGGAGTCGGTGATGACGGTGTTGTTTTCGAAGCCGTTGAGCTTGAGCGTGCTGAGGATGTTGTAGCCGAGATTGTTGAGTACCGGCTCCAGCGTGCCGTCGGCCTCGGCCTTGATGATCCATTGAAACCATGGGGATAAGGCGGCATTCGCCATCACCTGATCGACAAGATCCGGCTGGCCAAACGGTGTCGGGCCGTTTGCCGAGATGATGCGACGGATGCGGTTGGGGTGTCGGGCGGCGAAGCCCATGCCGACCGGGCCGCCGAAATCGTGCATGACGAGCGTGATGTCGGTGAGGCCGAGCGCGAGCACGAAGGCCTCCAGATTGGCGATGTGGTCCTGCAGCCAATAACTGCGGCCTTCAGGCGTTTCGCTTTTGCCAAAACCCATGTGGTCGGGAACAACGACGCGATGCGTCCGGCTCAGCGTCGAGATCAGATGGCGAAAGAGATAGCCCCAGGTCGGCTCCCCATGCAGGCAAAGGATAACCTCGCCGTCACGTGGTCCCTCGTCCACGTAATGCATCCGAAAACCCGGAGCATCGGAGAAATACGGAGCGAAGGGGAATGTGCCGGCGAAGGTTGCGTCAGAGGAAATCACGTTGCTCTCCTATTGTGGTTTTAGTTTGAAACCACAAGATGGATATCTCTTGTGGTTTTAGTTTGCAACCGCTATATTGAGGGGGTGTCGAAGGCGCCCGTTTGCGCGCGCGAAACGGCATCGGCAGAGATGCGAAAGCAACTAAGGATGGATCGGATGGCCAAGAGAATAAGCCACAAGGATTCCCTATGCGGGGTCGCGCGGCCGCTGGACGCAATCGGCGACTGGTGGTCGCTGCTGATCGTCCGTGATGCATTCGATGGGCTGCGCCGGTTCGGTGAATTTCAGAAGAGTCTCGGGCTTGCCAAGAACATCCTCTCCGCCCGGCTGCGCAATCTCGTCGCCCACGGTATTCTCGACACCGTGCCCGCCTCCGACGGCAGCCCCTATCAGGAATATGTGCTGACGCAGAAGGGCCGCGGCCTGTTTCCGCTGCTGGTTGCGCTTCGCCAATGGGGCGAGGATTTCTTCTTCCAGCCGGATGAGCCGCATGTCGTCCTGGTCGACAGAGTGACGAACCTGCCGGTGCGGCAGCTGGAGCTGCGGGCGCAGGATGGGCGCATCCTTGCGGCGGAGGATACCGTGGTCGTTACGCCGGCACAGCTCGGCCAGCCTTTTTGATCGGCTCGAAGCCTCGGAAAGATAAGCCCGCGCGAAGCGGGCTGAGCATTGCATTTGGCGAAGCCTTCAGCGTCTGGCTTAATCGTCCGCTTTGGTCTTGGCCTTTCTCGGGCCAGGCTTTGCCCGCGGAGCCTTGGCGGGAGATTTCACCGAAGCGGACTTGGCTGCCTTGGATTGCGCCTTTGCCGCATTCAATACCGCGGCGCGGCGGGCGCGGTTTTCCTCGAGCGCTTTCTGGAACCCGAGATCTTGTTCAGCATGCTGGGCGAGATCATCGAGAAACTCGGCGACTTGTCTTGCGGTCTCGACGACGACGTAGCTCAACCCTTCGCCGGCACTTACTGCGTCGCGGCCAATGCTCACACCAAAACCGCCAGGGACGCGCTGGAACCAGGTCGAGCGCCATTTCTTGAAGCCGCCGGGATCGCGCTCATATGCGTCCAGATAGTCCTTCTGCTCGGCGACCCTGAGCCGAAACGTTTCGACGATATTCCGCGCGCCAGTTTTTGGCTTATCCGCCTTCCTGGCAGACCATTTCTCAATAAAATCCGTCACTACCATATGCTCCATAGCTTTGAGATGCGCTGTCGAAAGACCCTGCATCTCCGAACGGGCAGACTCTAATCCATCATCTATGGTAAGGACAGCTCAATCATTTGCACGCGCATCGGCGATTTTTGCCCGTCGACTCATCTGCTAGATGATCATGGCAGCATCCTTCTCAAAAATTGCACTCTATAGGTTGTTCGTGCGGACTTCCGCCATATCTTCTCGCTGAGTTAACGTCTGTTGTGATGAAGGAGGAACTGCATATGCCGGGAAAAGGGTGGTTGATCGGCTTTGCAGATCAGTCGAAGCGCCAGTGTCGTGAGCAGCTCCAGCAAAATATCGCTATCGCGGTGGATGAGCTTCTCGATGACGGATGGGAGCCAGAGTGCATAGCAGAAGCCCTGGTTGAACTCGCAGATGACTATATGGACACGGTGATCGGCGACATTGCAATCCAAGCGCCGTCCCGGCGAATTCATTGATGCTGCCCACGACGTCGAATAGGCCATGACGTCTCAGCTGGACGTGTGTCAGAGAATGCGTAGCGTTCGCAGAACTTCGGCGCCAAGCCTGCGCACGCGACAGGCTGGATCAGAGTCCAATGAGACCGAGATGGTGTGGATCCTGCCAGCAACCGGACCCGGACCATCGCAGCACATCAAGAAGCCGATAGCTTCGGTCCTGCGGCGGACAAAAATTCCTCGACGCTCATGATTTCAGATTGAACGGAGAACCGCCGCTCCAGCAGCGTGAGCGCGGCCTCATGCGCGTCGTCGTCGCCGCTGCAGACGGCATCTCTCAAAACGATGATCCCGTATCCAAGCTCGATTGCGCCCAATGCTGCGGCCAAAACGCAAACATCTGTCTCACCGCCGCTGATCACCAGGGTATCGATGCCTTCGCGAGCAAGATTTTGATGAAGGCGGCCATCGGTCCAGGGCGAATAGGTGAGCTTGTCAAAGATGCGGGCCGGCGGAACGAGACGCTGAAGCGGATCGATAAGCAGCATCAACTCGTGGGGAAGCCGACTGGCGGTCATCATCTCCCATTTCTGGTAGTAATCCCTCCATTTCCCCGGCATCGCGTCTGCTCGCGCCGGTGGGATGAAGCGGGTAAAGAGTGTGCGTTGGGGGAATCGCCCCGCGACTTCGACTACCTGATCCAGAGTGCGCGCCATCCAGGGCACATGCCACGGCGTCTGTTCGAAGAACATGCGTTGCATGTCGATACAAAGATGCAGCCAGGTCCTCATCCGGATACCGTTTTATCGATCCGCGGCGAACGTGCTTCAGCCGCGATACTTGCCCTCGTTCATCTCGCGCGGATCATAATTGAGATCCCAATCCTTTTCGGGCTTGGTCGTTCCCGGAGGCTTTTTGTTCATGGTTGCGTCGTCCGATCCGGTAATGACCTTGGGCTTGGCACTTGCGACGCCATTATTGCGGCTGCTTTTCACCAGCCTTCTGGTTTGGCCCTTTGCATCTTGAGCGGGATTGCCTGCGCTCTTTTCACCCGGATTGTTCGATTTCGGCATTGCTTCACTCCTATCATTAATTGCCAGCATGTTTTCTTCGGCTTTCGCCTGCCGCCCTGCTAGTGGTTGGCCGATCCCGGCTTCGCCATCTTCGCATGCTGGTGGGCAAGAATGCTGGCGGGCGTCACGTTCGCGACCGCAGCCTGGAGTTTATTCTTCCAGCCGCTGACGACATCGCCTTCTCCATCCATCATTGCATCGAAGCCGATGCGGGCGACTTCGGCCGGATCGTCCTTTCTCGCCTGCCCTATTTCCGTATCCGTCAGACCGGCGCGCCTGAAGAAATTCGTTTCCGTGGCGCCTGGCATCAGGCAACTGACCGATACGCCGCTCTCTTTCAACTCCTCACGCAGCGCAAAGGAAAAGCTATTAATGAAAGCCTTGGTGGCATTATAGATTGCCTGATATGCACCGGGCATGAAGCCGGCGATTGAGCCCGTCAGCAAAATGCGGCCGCTGCCGCGATTGCGCATTTGATTGCCGATATTCTGGATGAGCTGGACGGTGCCGGCGATATTGGTATCGATGACTTTTCTGACACGCGTAAAATCCTGATCGAGAAAAGGCCCGCCCAAGCCTTGGCCGGCATTTGCCATGAGCAAATCCACCGACCGCCCCATAGCAGCGATGCGCTCGAGGAGCTTGTCTACGCCCGAAGGCGTCGACAGGTCGGCCTGCACCGCCTCGACCTCGACGCCGATTTTTCTAAGTTGATCCGCTGCGGCTTCGATCTCGTTCTCATCGGCCGCGATGATAAGATCATAGCCCTTCCGGGCTGCACAGTCGGCCAATTCGTATCCGATGCCGCTCGAGGCGCCGGTAACGACCGCCAGCCCTTTTCCTAAACCGCTCCTGGCCATGGCTTCGCTCCTTCAAGAAGGTTTAAGTACGACCTTTACGCAACCATCCTGCTTGTCGCGGAAGATCTTGTAGAGATCAGGACCATCTTCGAGGGTCCCGCGATGTGTGATGACGAAGGAGGGATCGATCTCTCCCTTTTCGATGCGCTCCATCAGCATGGGCAGATAGCGCTGCACGGGCGTTTGCGCCATTCTGAACGTCAGGCCGCGATTGACCGCCGAACCCATCGGAATTTTATCCAGAAAGCCGCCATAGACGCCGACGATCGATACTGTCCCGAAGTTACGGCAGCAATGGATCGCCTGGCGAAGAACATGCGGCCGGTCCGTTCCCATGAACATGGCAACCTTGATGCGATCCACCCTCGAATCCCAACTGGCCGCGGCTTCGGCCTCTGTCCCCACCGCGTCGATGCAGGCGTCCGCTCCACGCCCCCCCGTCTTCTCCATGATGCGGTCGTAGACGTCTTCCTCCAGAAAATTGAGTGTCTCGGCTCCCCCCGCTTCGGCGAGCAACAGGCGTGCGGGAACGGTATCGATGGCGATGACGCGCTCGGCTCCCAGCAGCAAGGCGGAGCGGATAGCCATCTGCCCAACCGGGCCGCATCCCCAGATGGCGATCGTATCGCCGCGTTGGATGTTGCAGAACTCCGCTGCCATATAACCGGTCGGAAAAATATCGGACAGAAACAGCACCTGCTCATCTTCCATACCGTTCGGGACCTTCGCAGGCCCGACATCGGCGTAAGGAACACGCAGGTATTCGGCCTGGCCACCGCTATAGCCGCCAAGCAAATGAGAATAGCCGAAGAGACCGGCCGGCGAATTTCCCCAGAGCTTCGTCACTTTGGCACGATCGGGATTGGTTCGTTCGCAGCCAGAAAAGAAGCCACGCTTGCAGAAGAAGCACTCTCCGCAGGAAATCGTAAAGGGAACGACGACACGATCCCCGACAGAGAGTGTCGAGATGCCTTTGCCGACGTCGACGACCTCGCCCATGGTCTCGTGACCCATGATGTCACCGCTCTCCATGGAGGGCATGACACCATCGTAAAGATGAAGATCGGAACCGCATATCGCGCAGGCAGTCACCTTGATGACGATGTCGCGTTCATCTTCTATCCGGGGGTCCGGAACGCTCTCGCACCGTATGTCGTGCTTGCCATGCCACGTCAGCGCTTTCATCGCGTCCTCCGATATCCCATCCTCCGTCGAACAGCTGACTTCAGGCAATGTTCCCAAATTCCCGGAATTTGCCGCGCACTAGGACGATGCCCGGCTCTATTGCGGAATATCCTCACCATCGCGATCGCGGCTGCGACAGAAATTCGCAGCAGAAATTCAATGTGGATTGCGCAGCCGCAGAAGCATGCCGGAACCTTCGCGTGCCGCCGATGTTGGGATGCGAACATGTGGAGCGCAGGAGAAGAACGACAATGCCAGCGTCTGACACCGGTAAATACAAAGCATTGATGGTATACATCGTCTTGATCCTGGTGGTGGCGTGTGTGCTGACGATCGGCGGCATAGCCTTTTATCACGGCGGACCTCAAAGGCCCGGCCAGCCGTCCCCGCATGCCCTCGATCAAACTCAATGAAAGGTGAGACCCGGCGTATGGCAATTTTCCATCGCGTCTGGCCGGAAAGCTGATTTTACGACCGCGACCTCTTAGCGAAAGTGCGGCTCGATAGCGCCAGACGGGAGTACGGGCATGCGCCGTTACCATCATCTTGTAGAAGGCGTTCTCCAGCCGGAGGAGATCGATCGGCTGCAGCGGATTTTCGACATTTTGATCGCTCAGCCATGGTTCGATTTAAACGAATTCAACCGCGAGACCTTTGCCCTGGAGCTTATCAAGCTTTATCGCAGCGGCGTGGTCGATTTCACCAAACTTCACCAACTCAGCGCTTTGACGGCCATTGCCTCCTTCAGCCGGGACATGTCGGAAGAAGAGCGCCAAGCTCTGAACCTTCTGTACCGCGCAAACTCATTGGGATGATGGCTCGAAGCCGAGAAGCCATCGACCATACGCCGCGGGCAATAGGATTAAACCGGCCAATAGCTCCTCGCGGAAGCCAGCACCGCCACCTCATTGAGGGACTGAAATTCAGGGGCGAAGACATTGCTGGCACCCGTGTCGGCAGTATCAACCAAATCGTTCAGCAAGGTAAGCGTCGCGCGCGGCGCAATATGATGCGGCATGTGACCGACATCTTTCAGCAGCTTGATAGTTGGAGCCGGATGCTTTGCCTGGATCCATTCCAGATGCCAGGCAGGATCGATGATTTTATCGGCAAGCCCGAACAGAACCGAAATTGGTACGTCTGCGGGAAGCGTCGTCAGATGCTCCATATCGGCATTGAACGCCCGAAGCTCGTCGGCCATCGACTGGATTGCGACGGGCCTGAGCAAATGACGTGCAGGCAAGTTTTCAAGCGCGGCAGGAACGACGTTCGGATATGAGGACGCTTGAAGTCCGCGTTCGACAAAGTAGTCAGGCCAGCGGCTGATCACCTGTTGATAGACGAAGGCGCCGATCATCGGAGCCACGGCCGCCCTGAGCATGACCAGCGGCTTGAACGGAACCGGCCGGCAGCAGGGGGAGATTAATAGCAGGCCACTCAGCAAGTCCGGCCTTCGCGCCGCCAGATGGAGAGCAGCGGCGCACCCTATTGAATGCGCAACCACGATGACGTTTCCAAGCTCCAGGTACTCGAAGAGCTGCTCGAGCCAAATCGATTGACCAAATGGCCCACGCTGCCCTTCGGGCAGAGGCGTGCTGTAGCCATAACCAGGACGATCGACCGCGATCATCCGGTGCGGGCTGCTCTCAAAAGGAAGCAGAACCTCCTGCGCGAGACTGCCGCACCCGTGCAAAATAACCACGGGGCGCCCCAAGGCGTTGCCACTTTCCAGGATATGGACTTGATCGGAGCTGAGTTGAAGAATTTTGCCGAAACGGACCGTGCTGTGCTGCGCTTTCATTTGCCGGAAACGTAATGCGCGTGAAATTGTTCCGCTCTCGTCAATCGCGCAACACCAATCCCGGGTAATAGGGAACATTCAAGAAGCTCTAAGGTTTGATGTCATTCTTTGCATGGAGGATGCGATGACCGAAGAGGATATCAGAAGAGCGGCCTATGACAAATGGGAAGCGGAAGGGAAACCCGAAGGCCAAGGTATTCGCCACTGGCTGGAAGCCGAACGCGATCTGAAGGCCAGCGGTAACTATCCGTCAGAAGATGACGACTCCCGCCCTGCTCTGACCTCCTCGCAAGCCATTCCCTCGCAGGAAGGCGAACCCGGCCGGTTCAAACCGGGCGAACTTGCATCAGAAAATAAGTGATTCAGCCAGGTCGAAAGCCGGCATGCGCGATTTCGCCGGCATCAATAGGCAGGATTGTTCATGCGCATCGTCTTCATTCTAACCGTTATCGCCATCGGTGTGCTCGGGCTTGCTATCGGCGGCCTCGGCTTCTGGTTACTGATACTCGGCGGAAGCCCTTATTATCTTGCGGCCGGTATCATCCTTGTCTGTGTGGCGGGACTGCTGTTTCGAGGCAGCCCATGGGGTCCCTGGCTCTACACTTTGCTGCTAGCCGCAACGCTGATCTGGGCATTGAAGGAATCGGGCCTCGATGGTTGGGCTCAAATTCCAAGACTGGTTGCTCCGGCAGTGCTCGGTCTATGGATCTGGTCTCCGTGGGTAGCCGGCCGTATCGAACGGTTGACGGGCACGAGGCTCGTCCTCGCGGTCAATCTCGTTTTTGGGGCCGCCATTCTCGTTTTCACATTCGCTTGCGGCTACCGGATCACGGAAGCCAGAACGATGATTTTCAGCGAACCCGCCGGCTGGAATTCTTCAGGGATCGCGTCCAATGACGGATCCCCGCCGGCGGATTGGATTTATTATGGCCGCACACCGGCCGGCGACAGGTTCTCGCCTCTCGACCAGATCAGACCCGACAATGCCGCCAAGCTGACGCAGGCATGGTCGTTCTCGACGGGAGACAAACCAAGGCCAGGAGAAAATTCAAACGGCAGAGAGTTCAGCTTCGAAGCAACTCCGATAAAAGTCGGCGACAACCTATATTTCTGCACGCCGCATCGCCAGGTCATAGCCCTGGACGCCACGACCGGAACGCTGAAATGGCGTTACGATCCGAGTGGAGACATGTCGCACAACGTTTATCAGGCTTGCCGCGGAGTTTCCTATTACGACGCGTCGCAGACGTTGCCGACGGGACCTTGCACGCATCGGATCGTCTCGACTGCCTCCGATCTGCCGAGATTGTTCGAACTCGACGCCGACACCGGAAAACCGTGCGAGCAGTTCGGCCATGACGGGATGGTCGATCTACGCGAGCATATGGGTCCTGTTCCTCCCGGCTTTCATTTCATCTCTTCACCGCCGATGGTCTTGAACGGCCGCATCGTGCTGGGCGGCTGGATCTACGATAATCAAGCGGAAGACGAACCATCTGGCGTGATACGCGCTTTCGATGCAAATACCGGTCAGCTGGCCTGGTCATGGGACATGGGAAAGGTACCGGCCAACAAGGCCCTCGCTGCCGACGAGACCTATACAAGGGGCACTCCCAACGGCTGGGGTGTCTACACCGCCGATCCGAAACTGAACCTGGTCTTCGTACCTCTTGGCAACGCGACGCCGGACTATTTCGGCGGCAAGCGAAGACCTTTCGACGACGAATATTCGAGTTCCCTTGTCGCACTGGACCTGACGACTGGTCAGGAGCGATGGCACTTCCAGACGGTCCATCACGATCTATGGGATTTCGATCTTCCGGTCGGTCCCTCTCTCATCGATTTGCCTGATGAAAAAGGCGGCATTGTTCCCGCGCTGGTCCAGACCAGCAAGCAGGGCCAGCTCTTCCTTCTCGATCGCCGCGATGGGCATCCTCTTACAAGAGTGGAGGAGCGGCCGGTCCCGAAAGGCGACATTCCGGGTGAGCATTACTCGTCCACCCAACCCTTTTCGACCGGCATGCCGCAATTGAGGGCATCGAAGCTCCGCGAAACAGACATGTGGGGCGCAACTCCGATCGACCAGCTGCTATGCAGGATCTCGTTTAGGCGCATGCGGGATGACGGCCTGTTTACCCCGCCAGGGCTGAAGGCAACCCTTGGCTGGCCAGCCTTCGATGGCACGTCCGATTGGTATGGGGCGACAGTCGATCCGGAACGGAAACTGCTATACATCAATACGACTTTCATGCCGTTTCGACTTCAGATGCTTCCCTATGCGACCGCCATTGCCAAAGGGCTTTTTGCGCCATGGAGCGGCTGGAGCCAACCCTATCCGCAACCTGCCTTCCAGAACAATCCGCAGCACGGCACGCCATTTTCCATCATCGTCAAACCATGGCTTAACGCGCTCGGCATTCCCTGCACCAGACCTCCCTGGGGCCAATTGCAAGCCATCGATCTTCTGACCAAAAAAGTGGTCTGGCAGCGGCCACTCGGAACGACGCGGGATATGGGACCATTTGGCCTTCGCCTTCCCTTTGGATTTCCGATGGGGGTGTTCAGCATGGGCGGCAGCGTCGCCACGCGCAGCGGCGTGGTTTTCCTGGCGGCAACAACAGACCAATATATAAGGGCGATCGATGGCAAGACGGGAAGGGCTCTCTGGCAATCCCATCTGTCCGCCGGCGGCAATGCTACTCCTTTGACCTATCTCGGTGCCGATGGTCGCCAATATGTCGTCGTCGCAGCGGGCGGCCATGGCGGGTTGCAGTCGCGTAACGGCGACCAGATCGTCGCATTCGCCCTTCCGCATAGCTGATTGAAGCGAAAGCGTAAGGACGTTGATCGCACGCGTCCCGGTGAACTGACAAGCACAGGCGCGAAACTGAAGTCGGGGGTGAAACTCAAGCATAGAGTGCCCAATTGAGGCGCCGTATGATCATTCCTCGCCGTCGACTGGCAACCAATGGCCAAGCGTTGATCTCTCAATACGGCGCTGTAAGCATCTTTGTCCGAGGTTACAGGCGTGGCAGCTTTGCCGTGCCGTACCACGATGCCAAAAGCGCAGCATCGCCCTGCAGATCGATCTACTTTGGGAAGTATTGGTAAACCGTAGTTCTCAAAAGAAATCCTATCAGTATTGATCTATTTGAATTTGCTCCATGAAGCTGATTTTTGAATTGGAGAGAGTGACAAATCGACGGGTGCCACCATGCCGGGACAGCTTCAGAGGGAGATTTTGGACATATTGGCGCATGGGGGCTCGGTGATAGAAGCCGGCAACCATATCTGCGCTCATGCCGAACGACTCGCTCCCGGTGTGCTTTGTTCGATTGTCACTGTTGACCACCACGGCTTTTTGCGTCCGCTTGCCGGGAACAGCATATCCAAGAATTACTCGGACGCTCTAGATGGTACAAAAATCGGACCAGGCGTTGGCTCGTGCGGTACGGCTGCTTTTCTGCGCCGCCCGATTGCGGTTACGGACGTCTTCTCCGATCCACTTTGGGTTCCTTATCGGGCGCTTGCCGATATTCTTGCAAGCGAACATGACGTTAAAGCTTGCTGGTCGAGCCCCATCCTCCAAAGCGATGGCCGCGTGCTCGGAGCCTTTGGATTTTACTACAAGCAGAATCGCGGGCCTAGCCGCGAGGAACAAATGATCGTAGATGAATGCGTCGATCTTTGCTCCCTGGTGTTGGAGCGCGAGCATATAAAGGCCGAAAATCAACGCCTGGCCTATTTCGATCCGCTCACCGGGTTAGGCAATCGTGCCAACTTCCTGAGAATGCTCGAAGCTGTAACGGATCGTCCCGTCGTACCTCTGGCAATCCTCTTGGTAGATATCGATCATCTCGGCCGACTCAACGACGCCTTTGGCCACGCGGTTGGAGATAAGGTAATCATTCAAGTCGCCCGTATGATTGCAGAGGCCTGCAAGCCCGAGGCCGTCTTCAGAGTGGATGCGGATGAATTCGCCATCGTGATTGACGAAGACCCAGACGTGGAGCTGTCGAGGATTTCCCGCGAAATTTTGCGTTCAATAGAGCAGCGATCAGACTGGCCGGGCGCGCACGGTACTCCGATCTCCGTAAGCTGTGGTGGTGCCGTATCGGACCTATCCCGCCCCCTCGACGTGCCCACCTTTCTGCAACAGGCAAATCTGGCGCTGCAACATGCCAAGCAGGCAGGGAACGGAAGCTTCAGTCTTTATACAGAGGATCTCGCCGCGGCGCTTATGCAGCGGTTCCGCGTCCTCCAATCCGTGAGAAGCGCATTGGCTGAAGATCGGATTGAGGCGCACTATCAGCCGATCGTCAGATTGGACACGCGAGAAATCGTAGGCCTGGAAGCTCTCTGCCGCGTTCGCACAAGAGAAGGAGAGGTCATCTCGGGCGGGATGTTCATGGAAGCGCTGCAGGATATTTCAATGGGATATCTGTTGACGGAGCGGATGCTGGAGCAAGTTGCCGGTGACGTGAGATATTGGCTCGACAAGAAAATTCTGCCTCAACTTGTCAGCGTGAACGTCTCTATGGCGGATTTCGATCAGGGAAATCTCTGTGAACGGATTAAGGGCGTCTTTTCTCGTTACGGGGTTCCCCTGACGTCTATCGTGATCGAAGTGACTGAATCCGTCTACATGGATGAAAGAAACCGGAACGTCGCTCAGGCAATCGAGGAGCTACGCATTGAGGGATTGCTCGTAGCATTGGATGACTTCGGGACGGGGTACGCGTCTCTAACCCACCTGCTTCAGTTTCCCGTTGATGTCATCAAGATCGATAAGAGTTTCGTCGACCGGATATCGGATGACCGTGGCCAAACGATAATCAAGGCTCTGCTTGATATGGCGACCGGCCTTGGCGTGAGGATGGTAGCCGAGGGAGTAGAGACTACGGATCAAGCAAGTAACCTTGGACGTTTGGGATGTACATTTGCACAGGGCTTTTTGTTCAGTCGCGCTGTTGATCGTGATAGAATTACGCAGCTGTTGCACCGGCCTGTGCACGATTGAGTCATCACTAAAAAGTAAAGGCCATTGAGCGGCGCCGGTGCGGCGTCTGCTCGTCTAGAGTGTCCGTGTTCGCCCGAATGAGCGCAGCAGGAGGTTGACGGAAACGGCCACCTTGTCGATGTCGGCAACGTCTTGCGAATAGCGCCCGGTATAAAGCTTGACGATCATGTTGTCGCGGGCAGAGCCTTGGAGCTGGAAGTGGAGATGTAGGTAATAGTCTTGCTTGTCGCTGCCGCGAGCTAAGCTGCGGCCTCGTTGGGTGACTTGCCTAAGCTCCGCTTCAAATGGCGCAAAGCCATCAAGCCGAAGGATGACCCATTGCGACTGAAAACGTGTTCCGAAAGGAACTGCGACGACCGCCTTATCCAGGGCCAGACTGACTACACGGCCCGCCACACCGTCTAAGGTGACAGCTTCATTGAGCTTGAAGGCGTGAAACAGCCGCCGAGGCTTTTCAAAGCAGATGAGAGACGCAATGACCAGCACGATGATATTGATCCCTGACCAACAGGCCGCAATCGGCGAAAACTGGCCCTGAACATGGCTGGTCTCCGGCACGATATTGATCAACGTGCCGAGGGCTGTGATCGCGATCAGGCTGGCGATCCAGGCAAAACTGTAGCCGTCGAATTGGTTCGCTTCGTTGCCGCTACCCTTTGGCGTCACCCTGAAAGGCTTACCGAAAGGTCGCACCAGGCTTGAGACAACGGTCGGCAGCATGCGGAATGTCGCAAAGGTGCCGACCGCGCTTGAGATCACAGGCAAATAGCGGGTAGGCGTAATCCACAACATGAGGAGGAAATAAGCGGCCAACAGTGGTATCTGATAGGAAACATAGTCGGCTATATTGGTGAAATAGAGCGGCAACAGGCCGAACCAGAGATAGACGATCGGGACGAGCAATATCATGAATCGAACCAGATATTGCACCAGCCATGACATCGGCAGGAACATGATGCGTTGGAAGAGCGACAATCCGGGACCGCGTAATGGGCCATTGTGCAGATAAAGGGTTTGAATGCCTCCCTGACACCAACGTTCGCGCTGAACGAAATAGCCGGTCAGGTTTTCGGCCGCCAGCCCCATCGACAGGCGCTCGTTCAGATAGCGTGTCTTGTAGCCTTTGTTGAGCATGGAAAGCGTGGTCAGCAGGTCTTCCGTAATGGACTCGGTGGGAAAGCCGCCAATCGCGTCGATCGCCTTGCGGCGGGCGATCGAACACGAACCGCAGCAAAAGCTGACATCCCAAACGTCTCTGCTGGGCGCGATCTCGTCGAAGAACAGGCGCTGCTCGTCCGGCCAGATGTTCTCCAGACCGAGGTTCGACTGCACGGGATCGACATTGAAGAAATGTTGCGGCGTTTGAACGATACCGATGCTCTCATCGGAAAAAAACGGCAGCGTTCGGCGAAGGAATTGCCGGTAGGGAACAAAATCCGCGTCGAAAATCGCCACGAAATCGCCCGAGCTGACTTTCAGCCCGTTATTCATGTTGCCTGCCTTGGCATGCGTATTATCAGGGCGCGTGACGTGGATTGCGTTTCTTTCTTCGCAATAGGCTTTGAGCCAGTCCCTCCTCTGGTCATCGAGCACATAGACCTTCAGCTTGTGGGCGGGGTAGTCGAGCGATAGCGCCCCGACAATGGTTCGCTCAAGCACGTCGAGCGGCTCGTTATAGGTGGGAATGAAGACATCCACTGTCGGAAGTTCTGACGCATCATGTGCAAAGAAAGCGCGGGCCAGCCTGTCTGCTTCGGCACTGCGATCGATGTACCGGCTCATCAGCACAAGGAAGAGCACGACCTCAACGAAACCCAGCGTCTCGACAATGAAGAGAAACCAGACCCAATAGAAATTGAGGCCGTCATTAGGATAGGGAAGAACGGTTTTCGTCAGCCGCCAAAGCATGTAGCGTAAGGCAATCGCTCCGACGAACGCGCAGGTGACCGCTCGTGTCCAGGTATGGTGACGCGACCAATTGAAAGGCCCCATGAGGAAGAAGGCCAAAACCAAAAAGGTCGGTGTCAGCGCTAGAAGATACTGAACCACAGGTTTTTAGCCCAATTCAACAAGCCGATATGATGTTTTGAGAACCGCACCTGTACGCTGCGCCCCACCTGACAGAAGTTCGCAAAATCGTCATTCATGAACGATGGATCGAGACGCACGCGAATGCGGGCGTTTCGCTGTGTCGATGCCGGCAGAGTGGCGACATAGGCATCTGTCTCCACGGCTGCAGAGCTGCCTTTTACGGAAACAACCGTACCGGTGAAGACATCGCTGCGGCCGAGCAGCCGCACTTCCGCAGGAAGCCCGGTGTGAATTTCATCATAGTCGACCTCCGGAACAAGGATATCGACGAACAGTTCGCGGCAGTCGAGGAGGCGCATCAGCTCATTATTGAGCACGACGTTGGAGCCGTTGACGATACTCCTGCTCCAGACCACGCCGTCGAACGGCGCTGTCGCGGTCGCCGATTCAAGGCTGCTGACGCGTTTACCCTCTTCGACAAGCTGTTTTTCAATCTCAGTGACCCGGGTTTCGTCTTCCGCTATCCGCGAGTTCAAGTCGTTGATGTGGATAACAACCTCGTCCTCGCGTTGCCGCGAATAGGGGACGTCATTTTGACCATCGCCGAAGACGAAAATTCCCTGTTTCACCGCATTCAGCCTCTGTTGCAACTGACCGACCGTGAGATTGCTGATTTCGACCTCCCCGCCGGTCGCGGCTCCGGCCGCGCGAGCCGCGTCAACCATCCTCTGCGTCAGGATGCCTTTTGATTCGAGTTCCATCCGGCGGGTTAGATCGACTTGTGCGGCAAGGTCCTGGGCTTGTGATACTTCCACCCGCTTTTCCAGGATATCGACCTCGCGCTGCAGATTGGCGATGGTGGCTTGTTTGAAGATCTCCAACCGCTTGCCCAATTCGTCGCGAAGCTGACTGAGTTCGTCCCGTTCCTTCTGCAGTGCCGAGACACGATTACGCGCCGTGTTGCGGTCAGCTTCCAGCGAGACGAGGATCGCGCGGTTCACGCGTGAATTGCTGATCTCCGCTAGCGTCTGCCCCTCCTTTACGGGAGCGCCTACCTTGACGGGTTCCCCCGTAATCACTCCATCAACGGGAGCGTTCACGACAGCGAAGCGCGCGTTGACTGCGCCATCGAGACTCGTAAAACCGGTCAGTCCCGGCAACCACACGATGATCGCAATCAAGAGAAGCAGAATTCCTACGGTCACGCGGGTAATACGATGATTCAAAATCATGTTAAATCCGAAAGATCGCCCCCTCTGCCAACGGCAGCGACGAATCGCCCATGCCGATTGGTGCAACTAAGTCTTGCGTAAATTAGCGCTATAAATATTAGCAGGCAAGAGAATACGCCGGCGGTTCGAGAGTGGGGATCGGGAAACTGAACCGATAGAATCCCCAAATTGGCTCTGATGTGAACCACCTTGCAACTGGAATGGGGTCAGCCCGGACAACCGCACGGTTTTGTATTAACCGCAATGAGAAGATTGTTCGAGCCACGCAGCTTTCGCGGCAATGGGTGGTGTGCTGATATCCAGCTTCAGGCATTGCAATGGAGAACCCGGAACAGTGATATTCTATTCAGCCATCACGCGCGCCCGAGCAGGAATAGTCTATTCGTCCTTCAAACGCCCTCGGCTTCATCTCCCCGCACGATGGGCGGGAAGCACTTGTGCTGGCCCATCAGAAATAGGAGGAGCATCTTGCCCCCTCCGAAATCCTCGGGTCGTAATCAAGTCTCTGATGATGGCGATTGATCGCATTGTTGAGCGGACCATTCGTGTGCTCTGTCAACATCTGCGCAATCGACAGTCAGGAGTTTCACGAATGACGCCAAAAGTTCAGGATCAAAGTGGCCTCTTGATCCATGCATTGCGCCAATCGCTTCCGCGCGAGACCACGCACGCTTGTATGGCCGTGCTGCGGTGAGTGCAGCATATACATCGCAGATCGATGCGATGCGGGTTTCGAAGGAAATGTCGTTCCCTGCAAGCCCATGGGGATAGCCGGTTCCATCATACCTCTCATGGTGATGGAGACAGATATCAGACACTACTTTCGGGACGTCTGCGTTCTGGGCAAGTATTTGGTGACCCAGTTCAGGATGCGTCCTGATCACGACGAGCTCCGCGATGGAAAATCGCCCTGGCTTTTGGAGCAGTCGAACCGGTAGGACCATTTTTCCGATATCGTGCAGCAATCCACCCAAGCCGAGGAGCCTCACGGCTTCCTCAGTTAGCCCGAGGTTTCGGCCGAAGGCAATCATTAGGGCGCTGACAGCCAACGAATGACGATCTATCTCCCCGCCGGCATCCTCCAGCCTTGCAATGTTGATCAGCGTCGGCGTGCTTGTCTCAGACATAAGCCGCTCAACGATCCCGCGGGCAGCTTCAGTGCGCACGACGCGATCAAGCCGCATCGAGGCGAATAGGCTACTGATTTTTGGCTGCAATTCCGCGACCACTCGGTGGGCAAGCTTGATCTGCTCTCCCGTCGGCAAGGTATCGAGAGCGTCGACATATGCAGACAATTTACTCCCGCTGCCTAGGACGTCAGGTTCGACGCTAAACCCCTTCCGCGAGGCGATAGCCGCACTTACCTTGTGAGGCGACATCACAGCCTCCATTTCAGTACGTCAGACGCTACCGCGATGACCACAGGCATATTTTCCGACTCGCATTGCCACAGATCTTAGAATTGGTTTCGATAATGAAAATCAATCCCGAAGAAATATAGCATGAATTGCCATATGATCGACAGATAATTTTACGATTATTTTAGAGATTCTTCCAATAATATCCTTTTTATTCGGAAACAAAACTCCCGCATACCGGGTATATTCTTCCAATATTATATGATACTTCAATAATTGGCGAATCGTGTTGTGGATCGAAACATGCCTATACTATCCGCCATCCTTTGGTCGGCATAGGTGCAGCCCTATGGTTCGACTATCGTCACTAAGGTGACTATCGTCACCAAGGAAGGCGAGTGGGTCAGTCCATTAGGTGTGCCATAGCGAGCGTCGTTTCGGCAGTTCAATGAACGGGCAACTGTTCGGACAAAAGGAGTTCGTGCAGCGCCGCATCCATGATCTGTCCGAGGCGACGCCGACCGTAGAGGTTACGTTCGCTCACCCGTTCCTGGATGGCGGCCGGCATCCAGCCGGGCCGCCTGCACGAGCCGCTGCAATCGCTGGCAGCAAGACCTATTCAGCCGCCACCACATGCCTGCTCTTCAGCACGGCGATCGAAAGGAGGAGCACGACGGCCGAGCAGATAGCGATGATAATCACCATCGGTCTCGCCGTGCCGTCCATAAACATACCGCCGATGCCAACCACCACCGCCGATGTCATGAACTGCACCGTCCCCATCATCGCCGAGGCCGTGCCAGCGATGCGGCCATGGTGTTCAAGCGCCAGTACCGCCGCATTCGGTACAATCATTCCAAGGAAAGCGTAGCCCGCAAACAGGAAGGCTGCCATGATGTCGAGGCGATCGACTCCATCGGCCATTAGGACAGCCAGCGCCAACATCGTCAGCGCATAACCAGAAACCGCACCGCGAATCACCTTGCGCAAACCAATCCGGCGGGCAAGCCAGCCGTTCATCTGCGACATGCCGATGAAGCCAATGGCATTCACCGAAAAAACCAGGCTGTAAAAGGTCGGAGAGAGCCCGTAATGGCCGATTAGTACGAAGGAAGAGTTGGCGACATAGATCATGTAGCTTGACATGCCGAAGGAGGCCATCAGCACCAGACCCAGATAGTATGGGTCCATAAGGAGTCTTCCATAGGCTTTCAATGCCCCGCCGAGGCTGCTTTCACTGCGGGCCGCAACCGGACGGGTCTCCTCAAGGAAAAAGCGGCCCGCGGCGAAGCCGATAATGCCGGCGAAGACCATCACCCAAAAGATCAGCCGCCAGTTCCCGAACACTGTCACGATGCTGCCCGCGAGCGGCGCCAAGATGGGTGAGATGCTGAAGACCAGCATAAGCCGCGACATCAGTTGCGCGGCGGCGGCCCCCGTGTGCAGGTCGCGTACGATGGCGCGGGCAATCACGACGCCGGCACAGGCGCCGGTGCCCTGAATGAAACGGAAGGCGACCAGCCAGCCAATATCGGTGGAGAGCGCGCAACCGACCGCGCCGAAGATGTAGAGTACCAGACCGACATACAGAGGCCGCTTGCGGCCGAACATGTCCGACAGCGGACCATAGGCAATCTGCGACACAGCCATGGCGGCGAAGAAGGAGATCAGGCTTGCCTGAACTGCATGGCTGTCAGCGTGAAGATCCAGACTGATCGTCGGCAATGCAGGTAGATACATGTCGAGGGCAAAGAGACCCACGGCTGAAAGAATGCCAAGGACGATGGCATGGTGGGAGCCGGCGGCCCGGGGAGATGAAATGGAATCCTTGCTCTGCACGGAAAAACCTTTCCCGCACACCATTCCCCGGACAACGCAAAGTCTCATACAAAAAGCATGTGACGGGGATTGAGTGGGCGATTATAGATGGGACAGTGGAAAGACGGAGATGGTTTCAATGCATAGATCGTCATTCCTGTAAAATATTTTGGACAGTATTGTCCAATTGGTCAAGTCCTATATGGTGGTGTCATGAAAACTTCGCCCGCAGCGGTTTCTTCCGAGACAGAGAGTTGCCCGCCTGCCACCAGCAAACGTCAGGCAATCCTCAACGCGGCCGCAGACGTTTTTGCCGAGGACGGGTTTGCGGCGGCGAGCATCGATGCCATCGCAGCAAGAGCAGGCGTGTCACGTCAGACGGTGTACAATCAACTCGGCGACAAGGATAATCTGTTCAAGGTTGTGGTTGCGGAAATCACCGATAAGTCGAGCGCCGACTTCTTTCGGGTGTTGGACAGATTTCCCGTGGCGCCTACCGATCTCGAAAAGGAACTGACCGAATTTTCAGCGCTGCTCCTGCGCAAGGCGGTCTGCGATCCGAACGGCCGCTGGCTGCGCAAGCTCGTCGAGACCGAGGGCGGCAGATTTCCCGAACTGTTCGAGACCTGGAAGGAATACGGACCGGGCAAGAAATACCCCGCCATCGCGGCTCGCCTGGCGCAGCTCGCGCTGGCTGGCTATCTCGACATAGAGGATCCGGCACTTGCCGCGCGCCAGTATATGGCGCTGCTCGCAACAGATCTGCGGATCAATCAACAGATCGGCCGCCCAACTCCAGAGGAGGAGGTCGACCGCATGGCAAGAGAGGCAACGAAGACCTTTCTGCGTGCATTCGGCAAGCGCTAATAGCAGCTCGGTCGCAATTGTAATCCGAAACATGACGCTCTCGCAAGCAAACTTCTCGTCCCAGCTGCCGCACGATCTCAACGACAAGCGTGCCCTGTGTCGGGTTAAAAAGGGTCCAGGTTCAGTACTGATTGACACGGCATCTCTGCCGGAAGTCCGCGAGCGGCGGATAAACCGCATCGGCCACAACGAACCCAAGTTACCGTTGCCTTTTCGGCAATCGATAATGCGCATAATTGTTCTTTATTAGAACGCTGAATTCGCCCATCATCCCTGCCATTGGTGGATAACGAGACGAAAAGTCCGATCGCCCAATCAACAGGGGAACTATCAGCATGTCTCAATTCATGATGAATCGTCGCCGTTTCCTGTCCAATGCTGCCTTGGTCGGAGGTCTCGCTGCGACCCAGACCTTCGTCGGCATCCGTGCCGGGAAGGCCGCCGATGTTGCCGAAGTGCGCATGCAGCTCGGCTGGCTTGCGTCCAACGGACTCATCGGCGAAGTCGCAGCACAGAAGAAGGGCTTCTTCACTGACCAGGGTATCAATCTCACCATCGTCCCCGGCGGCCCGAATGTCGATGGCGTTGCCGGCGTTGCGGCAGGCCAATCCACCATCGGGCAGATTTCATCCAGCCCGTCCGTGATGCTCGCACGCTCGGCCGGCATGCCGGTCAAGGCGTTCCTGGCAGGATACCGTAAGCATCCCTTTACATATTTCTCGCTGAAGAAGGCACCGATCCGCGAGCCGAAGGACATGATCGGCAAGACGATCGCTACGCAGCCGACCGCCTTTATCCTGCTGCGCGCGCTGCTGGCCAAAAACGGCATTCCGGAAGACAAGGTGAAAATGGTCAATATGGGTTCCGACATGAACCAGCTGCTCACGGGCCAAGCGGATGCCGTTACCGGGTGGGTAACGAACACCAATGCGCTGAAGGTGCTCGGCGGCGAGCGTGTCGACATGATGCTTTGGGATGCAGGCCTGCAGCTCTACGCCAACGTCTATTATACGACCGACGAACAGCTCGACAAACATTCCGACGTGCTGGTGCGCTTCACCACGGCCGCCGCCAAAGGCTGGGGTTATGTTCGCGACCATCCGGAAGAAGCGGTCGACATGCTGGTCGATGCCTATCCCAATCTCGACAAGGCGAGCGAACTCGAGGCCGTCCACCCCGTCATCGATTTCTCCTTCGGTGACAGCACCAAGCAGACCGGCTGGGGCGCGATGAACAAGGACAATTGGGCCGCCCAAATCAAGGCCTATGCCGATCTCAAGCAATTCACAGGCACCACTCCCACCGTCGACGACGTCGCCACGATGGCGATCCTCGACGCGACGACCGAAATCCGCAAGCAGATCGGGTGAATGCCGTGATGAGCGCCGCCACCATCAAGCAACAGCAGCCGCTACCGGTCACCGAAACGACAAGGCTTGCGGTTTCCATTCGCGATCTCGACATTCGCTTCGGCGATAAGGGTAACGAGTTCACCGCTCTCTCGAAGGTGTCCGTCGATATTCCCGAGGGATCGTTCGTCACCATGCTCGGGCCATCCGGCTGCGGCAAGTCGACCTTGCTGCGCTGCATCGCCGATCTCGTTGACATCAGCGACGGTACGGTTTCGGTTTTCGGCCGGCCGCCACGAGAGGCACGTGAGGGTCGCGATTTTGCCTTCGTCTTCCAGGAGGCGACCTTGTTGCCGTGGCGGAGCGTCATCGATAATGTCCGCCTCCCACTGGAAGTGGGCAAGCATGACAAGAGCTTCTATGCCGATCCCATGGAGCTGCTCGCCCTTGTCGGCCTGAAGGGGCGCGAAAATGCCTTGCCGCACGAATTGTCCGGCGGCATGCGCCAACGCGTCGCCATCGCCCGCGCCCTGACAACCAAGCCGCGTATCCTTTTAATGGATGAGCCTTTCGGTGCCCTGGACGAAATCACCCGCGACAAACTCAATGAGGAACTGCTTCGCATCTGGCGTGAAACGGGCACGACCATCGTCTTCGTCACCCACTCCATCCCCGAGGCCGTGTTCCTCGGCGAGCATGTCCTGATGCTACAAGCCCATCCCGGCCGAGTGAAGGAATATATGAAGGTCGACCTCCCCTATCCGCGCGCGCTTGCGATGCGCGACACGGTCGACTTCATCAAGGTGACCGCGCATCTGCGCAGGCTGTTGGAGGAATGCATATGAGCAACGCCGTGCACTCTGATCTTGGCCGCGTCGCCAAGGCTCCGCGCAAGGTCGCCGTCCTCGACGCAACCGTCGGCATTCTCTCCGCGCATATGCCGGCGATCCTTGCGGCACTCGGCTGCATCGTGCTTTGGCAGGCGGTCATCTGGATCTTCAAGATCCCGACCTTCATGGCGCCGAGCCCGATCGATGTGCTCTACGCCTTTCGCGACAATGCCGCGACACTGACCAGAAACGTCCTGCCGACCGTGCTCGAGGCCGTTCTCGGTTTCGTCTTCGGCAATCTCGTCGCCATCCTGCTGGCGATCTGGTTCGTCCATAGCGCCACCGCGGAAAAAGCCTTCTATCCGATCGCCGTCTTCGTCAAGGCGATCCCGATCATCGCGCTAGCGCCGATCCTCGTTTTGATCTTCGGCAATGGCGTCGCCCCGAAGATCATCATCGCCGGCTTGATCTGCTTCTTCCCAACGCTGGTCAACATGGTCCAGGGGCTACGCTCCGCGAGCCCTGCCATGCTCGACCTGATGCGGGTGCTTTCGGCCAGCAATTCAGAGATCCTCTGGAAGGTTCGTCTCCCCAGTTCGCTGCCATTCCTGTTCGCCGCGCTGAAGATCGCCGCGACGAGCAGCGTCATGGGCGCGATCGTGGCGGAATGGATCGGCTCCAGCTTCGGGCTCGGCGCCCTCATCATCGAGGCGACCTATAATTTCCGCTCGCCGCTGCTTTACGCGACGGTCGTCATTGCCGCGCTGCTGGCTGTCATCCTCTTCTTCATCGTCTCGGTCGCCGAGGCGAAGATGATCCGCTGGAAGCCGTCTGGACAGCACTGAACCAAACAACACCGAGGAAACACCAATGGAACAGGTTATTCACCAGCCTGCACGGGATATCCGTGTCGTCGATCGCTCCGATGTGGTCGTGGTCGGCGGTGGCCCGGCAGGCATTGCCGCAGCTGTCTCGGCCGCACGCAACGGCGCCAGCGTCACTCTTCTCGAACGCTACCCCTATGTCGGCGGGCTTGCTGCCGGCGGCATGGTGCTCGTGCTCGACGACATGATCAACGAACTCGAAATTACCGTGCGCGGCATCTGCATGGAGATGATCGAGCGCATGAAGCGCTGGGGGCTCTGCGTGACGCCGACCGACCGCGATCGCCTGATCGAATTCCGCGACACGCCGGAAGCCTGGCAGCGCTGGGCGCGCTGGGGGCTCTTCGACTTCCATACGCAATCGATGCCGCATCCGATCTGCTTTTCGGCCGCCTTCGATCCCGACGCGTTCAAGCGCGC
>JBCNPI010000010.1:0-53619 GCA_039593415.1 Rhizobium sp.
ATTCGCTTTTGCGGATTGATTGTGAAGGTATTACGGCAGTCCCTTGTCGGAAAAGATAAATTGGGTTAGAGCCAAGACGGCTCCGGGGAACCATTGCTCCGGGGTCACTAGCGCGAAGCTTGCTATCGCGCCGGGCCTGTAGCTCAATGGTTAGAGCCGGCGGCTCATAACCGCTTGGTTGGGGGTTCGAGTCCCTCCGGGCCCACCATTTCTGCTTCGCAGCGTCCGCGCCTGATCTCCGTCTGGCACACCAATCCCGATACCGGACAATTGGAGTGCTTCTGGACGACGGAGAGCGGTACCGTTTCTGACGAGGAGGACAGCTGTCGGGCGGCCTAACCATCATATGTCGAAATTGATCGCATTCAGCTTCGAAAGCAATCGGCGTCAATCGATCTTCATGAGCGCTTTTCAACGCTCACGACCCGCGAACGTGAGGTGATGGCGCTGGTGGCGAGAGGCCTCCTCAACAAGCAGATCGCTGCCGAGATCGGCCTCAGCGAGATCACCGTGAAAGTCCATCGCGGTCAGGTCATGCGCAAGATGCGGGCCGACTCCGTCGCCGACCTCATCCGGATGGCGGATAATCTGGGCCTGACGGACGGCAAAGCCAACGATGCGGCGCCTAGGCTCCGCTGATCTTACCGCGCTCGTCTCAGTTGCGAGATTTCATGGCTACGAATGCCGTGTCGCCCAAGTGGTGGGTTCAATTCTGCGGAATCGTGGGCGTTCCCTGATGAAAGATCATCTGCCATCGCCCATCGATGCGCTGCCAGATCGAGCTCCGTAAAGTATGCCGCTCCAGCCCCCTCTCTCCGGCCTCTCGGATGTTTCGGTGGGTGACGAGTACGGCATCGGGCGAGATCGATCGAAAGGCATAATTGCGGGAAATAATGGGCGGAGCGGCTTCTTCCGATTTTTCTGCAGCAAGACCCGCTATCAGTTCGTCCCTGTCGTCGTAGACGGTACCGGAACTGCCGAATTCAACGAAGCCTTCGGCAAGCAGTTCCGCAACGATCGCTGGCGATTGTCGGATTTCGGCGAGATGCAGCTTCTGCTCCAGCAGGCGGATTTCTTCAAGCTCGTGCTCGGGGACGTGCATAGTCTCAGCGACCTCCGTTGGATTTCGACGTTGCATGTCGAACTTCAATAGGAGGTTGCGAACGTCTCCAGCTTTCTCTCCTGATCAAGCTTGCGGTTTTGATCATGGTCGAGCTCCCTGGATTGTTCCAATGCAGACACGAAAAGCTCGGCGGCGTGGCGACCCGCCTGCGTTCTATCATCCTCAATGACGGCTGCTATCCGCCGGAACAATTCCGATTCGAAGCCACCTGCATTGTTCGAGGCATTCGGCCGGGCCAGCCTGGCACCGCCATCCAGCCTGATTGCAGACACATAGAACTCGTCCTGATAATCGGCTCCCGCGGAGGTCAGCTCAGCACGCCCGTATAACAGCAATCCGGTTTCCCAACGATCGCACACGCGGATGCTGAGTTCATCGAAGGAATATTCGCAGGAAAATTCCGGAACGTACACCATCATTCTCCCGTCTTGACGATCGACGATGTTCCGGCAACGCTAGCTTCTCTCACGGCATCTGCCCTTGCGATCATGAAAGCATTCGACTGTCTCGGCATGAATGACACCCTCCTTCGACGGCCTTGCGGCCTTTCCAATCATTACCTTTGACCTGTCCGGTTCCACTGACTTCGGGCAAGATCCTGCTCTTGCCCGGCTCATTCCGTTTAAGGTCAACGGCTCTTATCGGTAAAGTTGTCATTCAACATGAAATATGTCAACATAATTTATGTTTGTCGCGAAGGAAATGTCTCTCGCCTATATTGGTTTTATTTGCGTGCGATATGACCGCAGATTCGGCCAATAATCGTCAGCCGATCCAGTTCAACGGTGAATGTTTCCAGGGCTGGGTTGTCGGAGATTATCTTGACCTGGCCCGGCTGCGTAAAGGGAACGCGCTGCAGGCGTTTGATCTGCGGTTCGGTATAACCGTCGCTGATGGCATAGACGGTATCGGTGGTCATCTGATTCTGTGAGAGATCGACGATGACGCGATCGCCCGGCATATAGGTCGGCTGCATGGAATCGCCGATCACTTCCATGATGATCGTATGGCTGGGCGACGCTTTTGCCTCGTTTCGCAGATAGCCGGTGGGGATCAGCCATTCGGCGACGATTTTATGTCCGGCGACGTTGCCGGAGCCGACTGGGAGATTGATGACTTCGCCGATGACGCCGCTGCCGGCACCAAGTTTGACGTCCACCTCCGGCGTTGCGCCTTCGATCTGCGGCTTCCAATGCTCACGGCTATAGCTGAGTTCGTTGCCGCTCTCGGCAAAGCCGTCCTGATCCTGCTCATCGGGGTCGAATGACATGACGATGTTCGGCGCCGGGCGTGCGGCTTTGCGCAAGCCTTCGCCGGTCAGCAGATAGGCCGCCGTCGTACCGAATTTTTTCGCATAGCGATTGGCAATCTCGGCGCTGAACTCGTTCTGACCGTTTTCATGCGCGCGATAGGTGGACAGGCTCACGCCCAGCGCTTCTGCCGCCTTCGTGGCTGATGGATAATTTGCGGCTTCGCGCGCCGCTCTCAGTCGTTCACCCATGGATTTCTGCATCTTTTGACCCTTGCAAAATTTCCAACATAAATCATGTTGACAATGACGTTATTATCAACATAATTTGTGTCTATCAAGAGCCCTGTGGCGCAAAGCGCAACTTGGCGAATGAGCGGGTTGGTGCTGCATACAGCAGGAATGTTCTGAGAGGTGAAGGCATGATCAAAGGCAGCGTGAGTAGGAGGGCGGTGCCCCAGGCTGGATATTTCGATCGCTTATGGGGATGCCCTGGCTGTCTCCGAATCCTGTCAATCGCGGAGATCATCGAACTGCATTGCGAAGATTGTGACGCAGCCGTGGTGCCCGCGGAAATGACGGAGGCCAAATCCATCGCATGGACCGCCGATGAGGAAATGTTCCCATGATCGAAATGCTTCAGGGTCTTCTCGGTTGCATCGGTGCGGCGTTGTTTTTCGTCACCGTAGCGATCGCAATAAAGTCGCTCATGTGGACGTTGGCGCCCCCATCCCTCGAAGACGAAGATTCCGGCGCTCCAGAGGGCGATCAATTCCACTTTCGGATCGCAGAGGATCGCACTCCTGCCTGGAGAAGCCCATCCGACGGCTGAAGCTCCGCAGGCCGTAGCGCGCATCGCAAAGCTAAAACCCAATCGAAAACTCTATAGACCTGGCGAGTAGGCCGGGGGAGGTTGCTATGAACGAATTTCAAATCGGAACCGAAGCTGTCGTGGGCGGCCATCTCGGCTGGATCCGAAAGGTGCATCGAGCGACGAACGAGATCCTTAAAGACGGCAGGGGCGAACCGATCGTCTTTGCGACACAGGATGCTGCGAAGGCTGCAGCCGGTGAGGCGATGATCGCCTATCTCAATACACCGATGCTGCGCGATGGCGCGCGAGTTGAGGCGATCTCAAAGGCGGAGGCTTTCTTCAAACCCAAATCCACCGAGGCTGTCGGCGCGGCCGGCCGCATCGCCTGAGCCGGGCTGGGATGAAAGAGGTGTCAAATTCACCAACAAAAGGAGTTGAACGGCTATGAGCAAAGGCAGGCTCGATCTTCTTCTTGATGGGCTCGGCATCAAGCTGGTTCCTGTCCGTCGGCGCCGTGCACCGGCGGAGAGCCACGCGCGCGGCACAATGCAGGAAATCCGTGGTCGCTATGGCGATGGCCATTTGGTCTTCGTTCTGCGATGCATCCGGCAGACCGGAAGCAATCGTGACGAGCTCTGGTCGGACACGATCGGGGCGGTGTCCGATGTTCTCGCGCAGCGCCAGGATTGGGCGCTGCAGCGCCCGGGCGATCTGTTAGGCGCTTTCGATGATATCGCGCTCGCCTCCTTACGTACGGATGCGGTCGCGCGCCGGCCTTGGCCCGTTCGCGCGACTTTGCGCACGCTGATCTACCAGGAATTGGAGAAACGACTTGATGCGCCAGTCCGCCTCGCAGTTTGATGATTTATCCGATCGCGCGGCTGAGATCGCCGACCTGAGCCTGATTGTGCGTGCCCGTTTTATCGAAGCTGCCGATACGATGGTTCATCTCGATGTGCGCGGTGTCCGCCCCGACAGGATGCGGACGCTTTGGCCGGAGGTGTTGCCTGAGCCGATGGATCGTGCCGATATTCGCGTTCGTTATCGCCCGACTGCTGCAGCCATCAGCCGGGCGGAGGAAGTCCTGCAGGAATGGCTGCGCGTTCACGTCACGGACAAGGAACGGCGCATTCTGCTTTCTCGCTGGTCCGTTTGTCTCGCTGCACCCCACATTGCCGGATCCTTTCGGGATTTCTGCGCGCGAACCGGCCGCGTACGCCGCACGGCCGAGCGGCGCATTCAAAGCGAGTTCCAGAAGCTTTCGGGGACGCTCCTTATCGTCTCACCGATGTTGCAGGAACCGGACTGGTCGCGCATATCGCCGATGATGCCGAATTCGCCCGGTGGTCTCGACCGGGTAAAGTCTCCGATGCCCAGGCATGAAACCCATTGGCGGCCGGATGACGCGCGACCCGTTTTCGACGCGGCCAGTCCGGAACTTGCCGAATTGGCCAGCGACTGGAGCGCGGATACCGCCGGCGCGCCAGGATGAAAGCTTAGTCTCTGCAGCAATTGCGGTCCGAACCCGCATTGCGGCCGAAACTACCATATCTCCGACCGGTGGCTTTCTTTACTTAAACGCAAAGACACCGGCGGGGCGCGTTCTTGCCGCATCTTCGCCGAAATCCGGGACCGCGTATTCTGCCAAAAGCTGAAGTCGTGACTTCGGCAGATGGGCTCGCCATGGATCGCCGACCAAAGCCGCGATTCCTTGTGCCAGGCAGCGATCCAGAAATGCGATGACGCTCTTTGCAAGTGCTGCTTCATAGAAAAGATCGCCCACGCATATAAGGTCGACTTCTGGCGGCTTCCCTTTCGTCAAATCGCCGAGCATCATGTCGATTGTCACCCCATTAAGTACCGCATTGAGCTCGATGGCCAAGATCGCATAGTGATCAACGTCGGCGGCATGGACTTTCGCCGCACCTGCCTTCGCGGCTGCAATTCCGACAATTCCCGAACCGGCGCCGAGATCGAGCACACGAAGACCAGCCACTCGTTCTGGCCTATCCAGAAGATAGCGGGCCAAAACCAGGCCGCCTCCCCAATAATGCGCCCAATAGGGTGAGCCGAATTGCGGATCCCGCTCCGCGAGGCGCCGTACCCCGCTTTGCGGGCCCGCTTTATGCAGGCGAATGTCTGGAATGCCGGGAACAGTTTGGACCGGAAGATTGGCGGCGATAAACCGTCGGACCCGATCCGGGCTCGTGGCATCATCCGAACCGCGCTCCAATGTTTCTCCGTGTCTTGCCGAGATTCCCATCTGGCGGTCCTTGCATATCTTGAACTTTGATCTGGTCTTACTCCAGCGGGAGCATGGCACGGATGAGCCTGAGGGCTTTCCTTGACTGAATTCGATCGCAGATCTCAAGCAGTTTAGTGAATTGAAGACTATAGCGCCGACTTTGTCGGACTGTAGGATCCGATATTTGCGTTTAATTTCAGTAAGTTATTCGCAGCGTCCGTCAAAGCCTCCATTTCTTGCGTGTCAGTCGGCCTTCAAGGGTGTCGCCAACTGCACCGAAATAGGGTATCTATTTTGGCATGATGAGAACAGTTGCAGCGACGCACTGTTGACCGCAGGCGATGTTCTGAACCGCTTGCTTCCTTCAAAATCCCATCGGAAATTATGAAGCATGTCCAATGCCGATAAGCCCGTCGCGCCGCGCAAGCCGCGTGCGCGCCGTCGCAAGGCCGTTTCCGCCGACGATACGCCGCTTGATTACATGTTGAAAGTAATGCGCGACGACGAGGCGGATCAGAAGCGGCGCGATGAAATGGCGAAGATCGCCGCATCCTATGTTCATCAGAAACCCAGTGAGCGCTCCGGCGCCGGGGCCAAGGGAGGCCGCGGCGTCACCATCGACCTAACCAATGCCACGGATGAGCAGCTTGCGATACTCGAATCTCTCTTCGGTCCGATTGCCGGATCCGGCGATGATGATGGCAGCGATTCAAGAAGAGAAGGCGAGGCGGAGAGCTGAGCGCCAGCGGTCCGAGATCGCCACCCGGCTTGCCATGGATGCAGAGCGAATTCGCGCCAACTGCCAATCGCTGACAGGGTTCGTTCGGGAGGCTTGGCACGTCGTCGAGCCATCCGTGGACTATGTCCATGGCTGGCATATCGATGCCATCTGCCAGCATCTCGAGGCCGTGACCTCAGGCGAGATTACCCGGTTGCTGATCAACGTGCCGCCGGGCACGATGAAGTCTCTCCTGTGCGGCGTCTTCTGGCCGGCATGGGAATGGGGGCCGAATGGCAAGCCGCAGTTGCGCTATCTCGGCGCCTCGTATTCGGAACATTACGCCAAGCGCGACAATAGGCGCATGCGGGACCTCGTTGCCTCTGAATGGTATCAGGCGCTGTGGGGCGACCGCGTCAAGCTGACGAGAACAGGGGAAATGGCTTTCGCCAATAGCTGCATGGGCTCGCGGCAGGGTGTGCCATTCTCCAGGTTGACAGGCGGTCGCGGCGATCGCGTCATCATCGACGATCCTCATTCTGTCGATGGGGCGGAATCGGAAGCGGAGCGTCTGTCGACGGTTCGCACCTTTCGTGAATCCGTGCCAACGCGTCTGAACGATCCCCTGCGGTCGGCGATCGTCGTCGTGATGCAGCGACTGCATGAGACGGATGTCTCCGGTACGATTCTCGCGCTTGGGCTCGGCTACGAGCACCTGATGCTGCCGATGGAATTCGAGCCGGAGCGTCGTTGCCGCACGTCGATTGGATTTGCCGATCCGAGGACGGAAGAGGGCGAGCTGCTTTTTCCGCAGCGTTTTCCTCGCGCGGTGGTCGAGCGGGACAAGATCCCACTCGGCTCTTATGCGGTGGCGGGCCAGTTTCAGCAGCGACCTGCGCCTCGCTCTGGCGGTTTATTTCAGCGCGGCGATTTCGAGATTGTCGAAGCGCTGCCTTCGGGTGCAAGGCGTTGTCGCGCCTGGGATTTCGCGGCTTCGAAAGCGCGTCCCGGTCGCAAGCCAGACTGGACCGTTGGTCTGCGCATGGCTTTGATCAATGGCATCTTCTATGTCGAAACCATCGCGCGGGGGCGCTGGTCGCCCGGTGAGGTGGAGCGCAACCTCAAGAACACCGCGTCGCAGGACGGGCCAACGGTGACGATCCGAACGCCGCAGGATCCTGGTGCGGCCGGCAAGGCCGATGCGGAAACCAAGATCAAACTGCTTGCGGGCTTTCCGGTAAAAGCCATATCTCCAACCGGTGATAAGTCTACGCGCGCCAAACCGGCGGCGGCACAGACGGAGGCCGGGAACGTCAAGCTTTTGCGTGGGGACTGGAACGAAGCATTTCTCGATGAGATCTGTGCCTTTCCAAACGGGCAATTCGACGATCAGGTCGATGCCTTCGCCGACGCTTTGAACGAGCTCGCGCTGGGCTCTTCATTCGGCTTCAGCAACTTCTAGGCTCGCTCGCGCGAGCCTCTTGATCACATGACATCAAAGGATAATCCATGGGGCAGGTATTCTCGATGGTTCGTGACGGCTTGGTGAGCCTTGCATCCCGCATGGGCACCGAACGCGACAAGGCGGCGTCCGTCTTCTACACGCAGCCGATCCTGACGGACGAGCAGATTATCGCCGCCTATCGCGGCTCCTGGCTGCCGCGCAAGATCGTCGATATCCCGGCGCTGGATAGCTGCCGGAAATGGCGAAGCTGGCAGGCTGCCAGCGATCAGATCGAATTGATCGATGCCGAGGAACGCCGGCTCAATCTACGCGGCAAGGTGCTGGAAGCGTCTACGAAGGCGCGTCTTTTCGGTGGTGCGGCCCTGTTCATCGGTTCCGAGGATGCCGACCCGGCATTGCCGCTCGAGGCGGAGCGGATCGGGAAGGGCGGTGTCAAGCACCTTACCGTGCTGACCCGCCGCCAACTGGCTGCTGGCGACATTGACAGTGATCCGGCCTCGGAATGGTATGACAAGCCCAAATTCTACACGCTGACGGGCGCCAATGGCATGCGGGTGATCATCCATCCGTCTCGCCTCGTCATCTTCAAGGGGGCGATGACGCCGAACGAAGAGTTTGGCGGGATGAGCAATCAGGCGTGGGGCGAAAGCGTGCTGGCCGCGACATTCGACGCGATCAAGAATGCCGACAGCACGGCGGCCAACATTGCCAGCCTGGTCTTCGAGGCCAAGATCGACATCATCAAGGTTCCGCAATTTTCCGCCAATATCGGCAGTCAGGCCTATGAGGATGCGGTGCTGCGCCGCTATGCGCTCGCCAACACGATCAAGGGCGTCAACGGCACGCTGATCCTCGATGCCGAGGAGGAATATGACAGTAAGAGCGCATCACTGTCCGGTCTCACCGACATTCTGATGGCCTTTCTGCAGATCGTTGCCGGTGCAGCCGACATTCCGGTCACACGATTGCTTGGTCAATCGCCGGCGGGCATGAATGCGACTGGCACGGCCGATATGAAGAAAATTGGTTTGACCTGTTGCCCGGACCCAAAGAGGTCAACCGAATTCTCGATTCGTTGGGCGGCAAGGTTGGTCTCAATGGGGACTTCGGAAACTGGGAGCGCGCCGGGAAATACGATGATCTCGCAAGCATCATGGGGCGCGCGGAACTTTGCCATGCAAAAGGGCGCTATTCGGCAGCAGGTCTTGATGTGGAGGACTATGTCCGCTGCGTCAAGCTTTCCGATATGGCCGGCTATAGAGGCCCCTTCACGCTGATCTATGACTCGACATACCATCAGGATGAATGGTCCGGCCTTCTCGATGAACGAGATTGCATTGTGGATGCCTTGGAAGATGCTGCGGCGACGTAGGATCGATCGCGCTATATTGGAGCCTTCCGGTGTGCCGTACAGGGAGCTTATCCTCAGCTCTAAATCGAGAGGATTGCATGCGCTGGCTGTCAATGAAACTCATGATCATGCAGCGCCCCCAGTAGTCCATCCTGTGTTTGGTAACCGGCATCATAGAGATCAATGGCTATATTCGCCACCGACAGGCCTTCCTGACTTTTCAGCTTGATGCTGCGTTCGGCGCACCATGCAAAAAGCGCTCCTGCGAGCACATCGATATCGTCGGGATAAAGCGGCACGTTGACCATCATAGACATTCGCTACACCATTCATTGTTGAAGCTTGATACCGAGTGGGGTGAAGCGAACACTGCTTTGGTTTTGAAAATTTGCAACCGCGTTCGTCGCGCGGCGTTAACGTAGCCTGATATGGGACAGGAAATGTGTCTCTCAATGTAACACATGGTCTTTTCGACACATCACTGCGGGCTTTGATGAGTTCCTGGCTGGGCCGAAGGGTGCCCAAGCCCGTCCTTTGTGTCGTGAGGTGCAATAAACAAGAGGACGCCGAGCGTAACTGCCAGCGCCACCAAAAGAGTTAGGACAAGTTTTGGCCTCGAAGGCATCATTGATGAATTGTATGTGACGCCCTCACCGCGGTTTCGATCAATTCCTCGGCGTATGAAAGTGCCGATGCCGTGTCTTCTCCATCAAGCTTTAGTTGTTTGCACTTGTGGTGCATGGCCCTACGAATTTGAGCCAGCAAGGCTGCATCGGTATCGACTTCTCCTTCGCCGAAAACATGCGTCAGCGCAGACTGTGCTACGATTTCAAGGACTGCAACTCGTCCCTCGATCTCGCCCAGGGATGGTATTGCATTCCTTTTTACATGCTGTTTGCAATCGCGATGGGTTGTAAGCATTTCGGTTATCTCCTCCACGAAGGAAGATAACTAATGAAAAGGGAAAAAGTTCGGTCGATTTGCTAAAAATACGGTTCCAGGGCGACTTTTTCGTCTTGCTTATCTCTGATCACCGTATTCCTCTGGTGGCTCTCACTTCATCGGGCAAAGGCTCGGATCCGATAATACATCGGCGCAGCGAGGCGAACGGCGGAAATCATCATAGTATAACGTCCATATTGTAGTATCTGCGGCGCGATATGGGCCAAATTTGAAATATTGATTCTTTCCGAGTCCGTGATCTGTGTGCCCTATATGGCCAGTAACTGTAACAATCCACTTATTGTTGGCGAATATTTCAATGTGGCCTGAGCCATCCGGGCCGGGCTTACTGTAGATGGCAAAGTCTATCCACCCTGATGCTGGCGTTGGCAGCTTGTTGCCCCGATGGATTATTTTGATTGCATCGGTGCAGCCTGTGAATTCTTGACCATCGCTCTCGTTCCAGTTGTCATCCGTAGCGACCAACGCACGCATTTGATTGGTGTCCGCGCGGAACCAGACTGGCGTTTCGCCGTCGCTGCAGGCTTTCTTATCATTCTCTGGGTCATGTTTCTTGACGGGAGCAACATAGTTGGTTTCAACAGTTGCAAAGAGTTTGCCATTGTTGAGCCGTAGCGCCAGGAAGGGGCTGAAGTCACCTTCCGCTTTCGGCCCGATTTCCCGTTTCCACTGTGCAATCAGATAACGGTGATCGCCGGAAGGGATGGGATCGGCGAACTTTACCGCGAAGCCGTACCAAACTCCTTGATCGTAGGGTACGCGATATTTGGTGCGCTCCCATATCTCCGCTCTCTCGCTGCAGTTTTCTTTCCCCGGAGGACAGAGCGGTTTGACACTGAGCTTAAGTGCGCCGGTGCCGCTGCGCTTGACTTCTGATTGAAACTCGATCGTTCCTGCCTTCTGCTCGGAATTATCGCGGTAATAGAGATGGCCTGACGGTGCGAAGTCCTTGCCGTCGAATCCGTCGCGCAGCACCAGTTGAGCCGGATTGTCAGCCAAAGCCGGCGCTGCACATGTACAGGCAAGAATGGCGGGCAGGGTGAATTTGGCATTCATGTTAAATATTCCTGTCAGGACATTCATATAACCTTATCAATGGCCTGTTCGCGCCCAGCAGGCAAGCGAGCGCTGCATTGTTCAAGCGAGATTGATGATTTTCACGCCACTTCCGATCAAATTCGAGAGGGATACAACTTTTTAATGTTATGATTCATGGCGCAACTTTAACTATATATAGACGCTTCGCGGATCATATCTCCATGGAGTTGGGCATTGATTGCGGCTGTCAGCGCCCCGGACATGAATGTTCGCGCTGCAATCTCGTCTAGGTTTGGACGTCGGTCATGAGATAAGCCGGCTGAAGGTTGCTATTGGGGACTGCCTTTGGCATCAATCACGCCGCTTACAATAGAGAATGGGCAGCCAACTGGAACCTCGCATTCTCATAGAGAGCATGCTTCTGGTCGAGGGCCGAGTTCCTTGGGATTACCGGCTTTTTACGTTCGACGGCAAGGTATCGCATATCGAAATCGACATACGGGAGAACGGTCGAGGCTATTCATGCAACTATACCCCCGATTGGCAGAAGCTGCCGTTCTACGACCGGGATTACCTCAGCCTTCATCCAGGCGAGATGGCACGTCCGCCGAGACTCGACGAAATGATCCATGTCGCCGAAACGATCGCTCATGATATCGATTTCGTTCGTGTTGATCTCTATGCGTCGGCAGAATGGGTCCGCGTGGGCGAACTGACCTTCTATCCGGGCGGTGGCTTCGAGGCGTTCGAGCCGGAAGAATATGATCTCTCTCTTGGTCAGAAGTGGCGGCTTGGTTTTGAAATACCAAAGAGATAGATGGACAAATCATTCTCTCCGCGTTTGATAGGCCGATCTATTTACAAGGAAGGTTTTCCATGACGATCGACCAGGACCTCACTCGTATTGCTCTGCAAGAGGAAACGCTACGTTTCGACGCTTTCGACCTTTCGACCGCATGGGTGCTAGGCAAGCTGCTGCGTGACCTTGCAAGCGAACGCAATCTGGGCGTTGCGATCGATGTCACACTGCATTCGATGCCGGTTTTCTACGTAGCCTTACCCGGTTCCACACCCGATAATTCCAACTGGATTCGCCGGAAGCGCAACATGGTCTTGCGCTATTTCCGCAGCAGCTATGCTAGCACCCTGCGGTTACAGCAACAGGGGAAAACAATCGAGGACAACGGGCTTTCCAGTGCAGACTTTGCCGCATCCGGCGGCAGCTTTCCGATTTTCGTCAATGGCACGGGCTGCATCGGTGCCGTCACTGTTTCAGGCCTTCCGCAACGCGAGGATCACAATCTCGTCGTCGAGGCGCTAGCGCTGACCCTCGGCCATGAGCTTCACAATCTCAGCCTCGCATAGAGTGCTGAGGCGGCGCAAGTCGCGCAGGCACCGCCTCCAGCAATCTCAAATTTTGCCGCCAGCCTCTGCGATAACCCTGGTCAGGCTGCCCGTTGCCGGGAGGAGGGGGATCAGGCACGCCTGCAAGGCATGATATATGTCGCCTTTGCCCGGGAACAGCGTATGAGCGGGGATAAGGTCTTCCGTCAGTTCCTCATGCCAGCCGCCATTGGAGTGATCAATGAAGGCTTGGCCGATTACACTCCAGATCTTGCGATAACTTTCCTCATGGAAATCGCTGGGCAAATGCTCGTTCAGATAGTGTGCGGCGCCAGCACCCTCGCAAGCCGGCCACCAGAGTTTGTTGCGCTTCGCAGGCGCGTCTTCCCAGTCGAGCGTATAGAAGAACCCGCGTTTCTCGTTATCCCAGCCGAGTGACATCGACTGAGAGAAGAGACCCTTGGCCGCTTCCGGCATCCAATCGTGCCGCTTTTCCCCCAACGACCAGAGTTGCAGGATGAGACGCGCCCATTCCAGCCAATGTCCGGGCGTCGTCCCTGATGGACGGAACATCTCGTTGCCACGGTAATTCTTGTCGAGCGCCCAATCGGCGTTGAAGTGTTCGGCAACGCGCCAGCCGACTGACCCGGCCGAGCGGCGAATGACGAGATCGGCGATGCTTTCAGCCTTTTCGAGATATGCCTTGTCGCCGGTCGCTTCGAAAGCGGCCATCAGAGCTTCAGTCAAATGCATGTTGGAATTCTGGCCGCGATAGCTGCCGCCGTCGATCAGCGACCAATCCCGATTGAACTCCTCGGCAATCGCGCCATGCTTTGCTTCCCAGAACTTCTTACTCAGAATTTCCGTGACATCTGCCAACATGCCATCGGCCAGTGGATGGCCGATCGTCTTTGCGGATGAGGCTGCAAGCAGCACGAAAGCGTGGCCATAGCCCTGCTTGCTGGAATCAACGGGGCCGTCATTGTTCAGCGACCAAAAGTAGCCGCCATGCTCCGTGTCGCGATGATGATTCCATAGATAGTTCATGCCGTGGTCGACAATTTCGTTTGCGCCGGGACGACCGAGCAACGACCCGATCGAGAAGCAGTGCACCATGCGCGCGGTCGAGTGAATGCCGCGCACGGGATTTGCTTTATCCAACGGCTTGCCGGCATCGTCCATGTCGTAGAAGCCGCCTTTGGGATTGACGGCGCGATACTGGAAGAAATTGAAGAGCGCGCTTGCCTGATCAAGCAGCCAATGCCGGTGATAGGCGCGCGTACTCCAATTCCCGAGCGTTGCGGGTTCAACCTGTATGTTCATGCCATCCTCCGTATGGTTCTGTTCTTGAAGCCCTATAACGTCACCCGAACGCGCTGTCATGGCGTTATGAGTGAAACTGGGTCGCCCGCACTGTGTTGTCCATGGGTAGACCGGCACTCAGTCGCGCTCACTCATATTTTCTGAAACACGGCGAACTATGGAAGCATCGTCCTTGCGGGGACGCGACTTGAAGCATAGATATGTTGACATAAACATATCTTTATGTGATCTGATTGCGGAGTCGCAATCAGGCCAGAGGAATTCGCTTATGTTTGACAATCGTTTTGGTTCGGAAACGGCGAAGCGCGATGGCAGCGAGGTGTTCGAAGCCTTGAAAAAGGCTGCAAGCGAGCGAATCCTTGTGCTCGACGGTGCTATGGGTACGCAGATCCAAGGCCTCGGCTTTGATGAGGATCAGTTTCGCGGTCATCGGTTCACTGGCTGTGTATGCCATCAGAAGGGTAATAACGACCTCCTCATTTTGACCCAGCCCGGTGCAATCGAGGAGATTCATTATCGCTACGCCAAGGCGGGCGCCGACATCCTTGAGACCAACACCTTCTCGTCCACCAGCATTGCGCAGGCGGACTACCAGATGGAAGGTGCGGTTTACGATCTCAACAAGGAAGGCGCAGAGATTGTCCGTCGTGCTGCGATCCGCGCCGAGCGCGAGGACGGGAAGCGCCGTTTTGTCGCTGGTGCCATTGGTCCGACCAATCGGACTGCATCCATTTCGCCCGATGTCAACAATCCTGGTTATCGTGCGGTCAGCTTTGACGATTTGCGACTGGCCTATGGTGAGCAGATCGACGGTCTGATCGACGGCGGTGCTGACATTATTCTGATCGAGACGATTTTCGATACGCTCAATGCGAAGGCGGCGATCTTCGCCTGCGAGGAGCGCTTCGAGGCCAAGGGAATTCGCCTGCCTGTCATGATTTCAGGTACGATCACGGATCTTTCCGGCCGCACGCTGTCGGGTCAGACCCCGACGGCATTCTGGAATTCCGTGCGCCATGCCAGCCCGTTCACCATCGGTCTCAACTGTGCGCTTGGCGCCAACGCCATGCGGCCGCATCTGCAGGAGCTTTCGGCTGCTGCGGATACATTCATTTGTGCCTATCCCAATGCTGGTCTGCCGAACGAATTCGGCCAGTATGACGAGACGCCCGAGATGATGGCGGCGCAAGTCGAAGAGTTCGCCCGCGAAGGTCTCGTTAATATCGTTGGTGGCTGCTGCGGCTCGACTCCCGAGCATATTGCTGCGATCGCTCAAGCGGTTTCGAAATATCCGCCGCGTCAGCCTGCCGAACATCGTCCTTTCATGTCGCTCTCCGGATTGGAACCGTTCGAGCTCACCAAGGACATTCCTTTCGTCAACGTCGGTGAGCGCACGAACGTCACCGGTTCGGCGAAATTCCGCAAGCTGATTACCAATGCTGATTATACTGCGGCGCTTGCCGTCGCCCGCGATCAGGTCGAGAATGGCGCGCAGGTCATCGACATCAACATGGACGAGGGTCTGATCGACTCCGAGAAGGCCATGGTGGAGTTCCTGAACCTCATCGCTGCCGAACCGGACATTGCCCGCGTTCCGGTGATGATCGACAGTTCGAAGTTCTCGATCATCGAGGCCGGCTTGAAATGCGTTCAGGGCAAGCCGATCGTCAATTCGATCTCCCTGAAGGAGGGTGAGGAGAATTTCCTCAAACAGGCCCGGTTGATGCGTATGTATGGCGCGGCCGTGGTCGTGATGGCATTCGATGAACAGGGGCAGGCGGATAGCTATGAGCGTAAGGTGGAAATCTGCTCACGCGCCTACAAGCTGCTGACGGAAGTGGCAGGCCTGCCTCCTGAAGATATCATCTTCGATCCGAATATCTTCGCCGTCGCGACAGGCATAGAGGAACACAATAATTACGGCGTCGATTTCATCGAAGCGACGAGGACCATCCGGAAGACCATGCCGCTGGTTCATATCTCCGGTGGTGTCTCAAACCTGTCCTTCTCGTTCCGAGGCAATGAACCCGTCCGCGAGGCCATGCACGCCGTGTTCCTCTACCACGCCATCCAGGCGGGCATGGACATGGGCATCGTCAATGCCGGTCAGTTGGCGGTCTATGACAATATCGATCCGGAATTGCGGGAAGCCTGCGAGGACGTGGTGCTGAACCGCCGTCCGGACTGCACAGAGCGCCTGCTTGAGATTGCCGAACGCTTCCGCGGTTCCGGCAGCAAGGAGGCTAAGGTGCAGGATCTGTCCTGGCGTGAATGGCCGGTCGAGAAGCGCCTCGAACATGCACTCGTCAATGGCATTACCGAGTACATTGAAGCCGATACTGAGGAGGCGCGTCGGGCCGCCGAGCGGCCGCTGCATGTCATCGAAGGTCCGTTGATGGCCGGTATGAACGTCGTCGGCGATCTCTTCGGTTCGGGCAAGATGTTCCTGCCGCAAGTGGTGAAATCTGCCCGTGTGATGAAACAAGCGGTTGCCGTGCTGCTTCCCTACATGGAGGCCGAAAAGCTCGCCAATGGTGGCGGTGGTGAACGGCAGTCGGCCGGCAAGGTGCTCATGGCGACCGTCAAGGGCGACGTGCACGACATCGGCAAGAATATCGTTGGCGTCGTGCTTGCCTGCAATAATTACGAAATCATCGATCTTGGCGTCATGGTGCCGGCTACGAAGATCCTTGAGACAGCCGTCGCCGAAGAGGTCGACATTATCGGCTTGTCGGGATTGATCACGCCGTCATTGGACGAGATGGTGCATGTCGCCTCGGAGATGGAGCGGCAGGGCTTTGATATTCCCCTGCTGATCGGCGGAGCCACCACCAGCCGCGTCCATACGGCAGTGAAGATTCATCCAAGCTATCATCGGGGGCAAACGGTCTACGTCACGGATGCGAGCCGTGCCGTTGGTGTCGTGTCCGCGTTGCTGTCGCCTGAAGCGCGCCAGGCTTATATCGATACGATCCGCGCTGAATATTCCAAGGTCGCTGCCGCGCATGCGCGCAGTGAAGCCGAAAAGATACGCCTGCCGATCGCAAGGGCGCGCGAGAACGCCGAAAAGGTGGATTGGTCGAACTACAGGCCGGTCAAGCCGCAGTTCCTCGGAACCAAGGTGTTCGAGGGGTACGATCTTGCCGAGCTGGCGAAATATATCGACTGGACGCCGTTTTTCCAGACCTGGGAGCTGAAAGGACGTTTTCCGGCAATTCTCGAGGACGAGAAACAGGGCGCGGCAGCGCGGCAGCTCTATGGTGACGCACTGGAAATGCTGGAAAAGATCATCGCGGAAAACTGGTTCCGCCCGCGTGCGGTCATCGGCTTCTGGCCGGCGGGCGCCGTCGGCGATGATATTAGGCTATTCACGGATGAAAGCCGTACAGAGGAACTCGCCACTTTTTATACGTTGCGCCAGCAACTGTCGAAGCGCGATGGTCGGCCGAACGTCGCTTTATCGGACTTCGTTGCGCCAGTTTCCAGTGGTGTTGGTGATTATGTCGGCGGCTTCGTCGTTACGGCGGGTATTGAAGAAGTCGCTATTGCCGAGCGCTTCGAGCGCGCCAACGACGATTATTCCTCGATCCTGGTGAAAGCATTGGCCGACCGTTTCGCGGAAGCCTTTGCCGAGCGGATGCACGAGCGGGTACGGCGGGAGTTTTGGGGCTATGCACCAGACGAGAATTTCTCGAGCGAGGAGCTTGTTCTCGAAGCCTATGCGGGTATTCGTCCGGCACCTGGCTATCCTGCGCAACCTGACCATACTGAAAAAGATACCCTTTTCCGCCTGCTGGACGCTGAAGCTGCAACGGGCGTGAGGTTGACGGAAAGTTATGCTATGTGGCCGGGCTCATCTGTCTCGGGCATCTATATAGCCCATCCGTCATCTTATTATTTCGGTGTTGCCAAGGTCGAACGCGATCAGGTGGAGGACTATTCCGCTCGCAAGAAAATGCCTGTACCCGAGGTAGAGCGTTGGCTCGGTCCGGTTCTCAATTACGTGCCCGAGAAGCGTGATGCAGCGGTCGATGACGCAGCCTGATGGCGAGTCGTTTCAAAGGCTTGAAGTATTTCTCTTAGAATTCGATTCCAAATGAGAAAGCCGCCCCAGCTATTTTAGCTGGGGCGGCTTTTTTTGATTCCCGGGTATTTTCCGTTTCGCTGTGCTAGTTCGCGCCTATCGTGAGCTCAGCAACGAAATCATAGGCATCGCCACGATAGAGCGATCGCGTGAATTCGACTGCACGGCCCGAGCCCAGATAAGAAATGCGCTCGATCGAAAGGCCGGCCGCTCCTACGGGAACGCCGAGCAATCCCGCATCCGCCTCTTTCATGTTGGTCGCCGATATGCGCTGAACGGCACGAACGGGGCGCACCTGACGTTTTTCCAGTTCTGCATATAGTGATGTGGTCACCACCGATGGGTCCGGCAGGAATTCGCCGGAAACGCTGGCATGCTCGATCGCCAGCGGCTGATCATCTGCGATGCGCAGACGGCTGAGGCGCGATACTTTGGTGTCGGCAGCGAGGCCGAGGATCATCATCTCGTCCGGAGAAGGGGTATGCACGCCCTTGTGCAGCCACTCGGAGCGAGCTGTCATTCCGCGCCGGGCCATGTCCTCCGTAAAAGATGTCAATTGCGACAGCCGTTGTTCCACCTTGGACACTGGTTTGGCAACGAAGGTGCCAGAGCCATGGCGGCGGACAAGGATGCCTTCGGCTACGAGATCGTCGATCGCCTTGCGCACGGTGACGCGGCTGACTGCGGCAAATTCGGCAATGTCACGCTCCGGCGGGAGTGCATCGCCGTGCTTCAGCCGTCCGACTTTCACGGCCTCCTCAAGCGTGCGCCGCAACTTAACGTAAAGCGGACCTGTCCCGCCTCCCAGAAGGCGCTCTGGCGAGAAGATCGCGCTCAAATCTTCGGTCATGCCTTGTTTTCCTCTCCGCTGCGCAGCAATTTCGTCGCCAGTTCCACGGCGCCGCGCAAGACATCGCCTTTGGGTTCAGCGAGAATCGCCTTATGGCGCTCATGAAGCCAGGGACGATAGGCGTGGGCAAGGCCACCGAGAAGGCAGATCGAAGGGCATTCCGGCCAAAGCAGCGCATCCAGGCTCTCGCTTATGGCTTTTGTTGCTACTTTGATGATATCGATGGCAACCATATCTCCCGTTTCGGCATATTCGAATATGATGGGCGCATAGCGGGCGAAATCCTTAGGCTTGGATGCGTGTGCGAATTCGACGATGCGTTCGGGGTCGTTGCCGTATTCGTCCATGATCGACGCCGTGAGTGCCGAGCCCGCCGTCACCCCGTCATGCGCCAGAAGGGCTCTCTCGAGCAGATCGCGTCCGAGACGCGCGCCACTTGCCTGATCACCGATGACAAAACCCCAGCCGCCAATGCCCCAGATCCTCCCCTCGCGACGGGCGTTGTAGACGGAGCCGGTGCCGAAGGCGCCGATGATTCCGTCGGCATCGCCGAGTGCTCCTTGAAGTGCTGTTGTCGCATCCGTCACAACCCGTGTTGTCGCAAAGGGCAGGGCGCCTTCGACCCGCTTGCCGTAGTCGCCCACATTAGCCCCGGCTGTTCCGATAACTACGGGTAGCTTCTGCAGCAGTTCGGGGTCCAGCTTTGCATCGACCAGCGCCTGTCTTGCCGAAACGACGATATGAATCAGCGAGTTTTCCATGTCTGAGAGAATGTTCGCCGCGCCGGCCCTGCCGATGCCAAGCACCTGCCCCGTGCCGTCTATGACCGCAGCCCGGCAATTCGTGCCGCCGCCGTCGATACCAATTGCCAACTGCCCCATCATGCCTCCGGATGTCGTCCGTTCCCCAATTTTTAGTACAATACCAAAAAAATACCATTTACCAATAGATGTCGCACCCATTTTTATTTCCAAGTATCTATTTGAATTATATCGGTAAAATTATAAACGTCGATCTTTTTGTGCCTGAAAGTTAAAATCGGCTGGACAATTGGTATTTTTTTGGCCTTAATTCGGGGCAAGGGAACAATGCGAACGGACATTGGCAAAGCCGGCAGAAGAACAACAGCCGGTGGGTGAGGCGGAGAGGCGCGCATCTCGCCGTTGTCCGGAACCGCTCGGATCAGGAGGATCGCGCTTCAGCGTTCGTCATGGATTTCCCGCATGGTTCTTGCAGCACTTCCGCCTGTAGGCGGTCGGGCAGTAATTGATCGGCGGATCGGGCAGCTTGCCTCTGAAGCCTTTTGCATGGGGGATCGGCAACGATGGCGGTTCCCATGAGGCGCTGACCGTTTCCTCGGACAGGCCAGCGGATTTTCAGATCGAGAACAGCGCCTAGCTGTGGCGCGGAAAACAGGAGAGAGGGAAATGAAAACCAATGTTCTGAAAGGCTTGCTTCTCGCATCGAGCTTGCTGACGTCAGTCACTCTGGCACATGCGGCTGATGTAACGCTGACTGTTGAAAGCTGGCGTAACGACGACCTGCAAATCTGGCAGGAAAAGATTATCCCGGCTTTCGAAGCGAAGAATCCTGGCATCAAGATCGTTTTCTCGCCGACGGCACCGACCGAATACAACGCATCGCTGAACGCCAAGCTAGACGCCGGCTCTGCAGGCGACATCATTACCTGCCGTCCGTTCGATGCCTCGCTCGACCTTTTCAACAAGAAGCTTCTTGTCGATCTGACGAACCTGAAGGGTATGGAAAACTTCTCGGCCGTCGCGAAAGCCGCCTGGTCGACCGACGACGGAAAGTCGACTTTCTGCGTCCCTATGGCTTCGGTCATCCACGGCTTCATCTACAACAAGGATGCCTTCGATAAGCTCGGTCTGAAGGTCCCGGCGACGCGTGACGAATTCTTCACCGTTCTCGACAAGATCAAGGCTGACGGCACCTACATCCCGATGGCCATGGGCACGAAGGATCTCTGGGAAGCGGCAACCATGGGCTACCAGAACATCGGTCCGAACTATTGGAAGGGCGAGGAAGGCCGCAAGGCTCTTATCGCTGGCAAGGAAAAGCTGACAGACGCCCCCTGGGTCGATCCCTACAAGGAACTGGCCAAATGGAAGCCCTATCTCGGCGATGGCTTCGAGGCTCAGAGCTATTCCGACAGCCAGAACCTTTTCACGCTCGGCAAGGCCGCGATCTATCCGGCCGGTTCCTGGGAAATTGCTCTCTTCAACACTCAAGCGCAGTTCAAAATGGGTGCGTTCCCGCCGCCGGTCGCCAAGGCCGGCGATACCGCCTACATCTCCGATCATCCGGATATCGGCGTCGGCCTGAACGCCAAGAGCAAGCATCAGGAAGAAGCCAAGAAGTTCCTGAGCTGGGTCGCTTCCGACGAGTTCGCCAACATCTATGCCAACTCGCTGCCGGGCTTTTTCAGCCTGAACTCGCATCCGGTGAAGATGAGCGATGCGCTTGCCCAGGAATTCGTCTCCTGGCGCGGCAATCACAAGTCGACCGTTCGTTCGACCTATCAAATCCTGTCGCGCGGCACGCCAAACCTTGAAAACGAGACCTGGACAGAATCCGCAAACGTAATCAACGGCACGGATACCCCCGAACAGGCTGGCGCAAAGCTCCAGAAAGGTCTCGACAGCTGGTACAAGCCGGGCAAGTAACGGCTGAGATTTATAGGCGAGGGGTCATCGGGACTCCTCGTCCTTTTCATTATTTTGATAATTGGATTGGCAATCGTTCGCTCGCCTTTGTATTCGACACGCCTCATGTTGTTTCCATCCGGTTCTAGGGCCGGGGCAGCGGGCGGATTTGAACCATTGAGCTGCCGCCTCATCAGGCAGCCAAGAAAAACAGGCAGAAAGCCATGAGCGACGCTGCGACATCAGATGCCCTCGAGGTTATGCCGATCAGGCGCTCCAAGCGCTGGCATATCCTCGTTTTCCTTTTTCCGGCCTTTATCGTCTATACGGCGGTCATGATCTTGCCGCTGATCGAGACCTTGCGGCTGTCGCTTTACAACGTCGTCGACAATCAGTCCGTTTTTGTCGGGTTGAATAATTTCAAGGTCCTGTTCGGTGACGAACGGTGGGCGCATGATTTCTGGAACGCGCTACGCAACAACTTGATTTTCTTCGCCATCCACATGTGCGTGCAGAATCCGATCGGTGTTGCGCTTGCAGCACTCCTGTCCTTGCCGAAGCTGCGCTTCGTGGCCTTCTACCGCACGGCCATTTTCCTGCCGACGCTGCTCTCCTTCGTTGTCGTCGGCTTCATCTGGAAGCTTATCCTCTCGCCGCTATGGGGCGTCGCGCCCGAGTTGTTGAACGTGATCGGGCTAAAGTCCTTGTTCGCTCCCTGGCTTGGCAAGCCGAGCACAGCACTGATCGCTGTCGCATTGATTTCGGTCTGGCAATATGTCGGCATCCCGATGATGCTGATCTATGCCGCGCTGCTCAATATTCCTGAAGAGGTCATCGAAGCCGCCGAATGTGATGGCATCACCGGCTGGAGCCAGTTCTGGAAGATCAAGCTGCCGCTGGTGCTGCCGGCGATCGGCATCATCTCGATCCTGACATTTGTTGGCAATTTCAACGCATTCGACCTGGTTTATACCGTGCAGGGTGCGTTGGCGGGACCGGACGGTTCCACCGATATTCTCGGCACGCTGCTCTACCGCGTCTTCTTCGGCTTCCAGCTGCAGCTGGGCGACCGCTCGATGGGTGCGACGATCGCGACGGTGATGTTCCTCATCATTTTGGCCGGTGTTTCCTTCTATCTTTTCATCGTCCAGCGGCGCATCCGCCGCTATCAGTTCTGAGGAGCGCGATCCATGTCCAAGGCACGCACTTCCCTTGTCCGCACCGGCTTCGTCCATCTGGCGCTTATCGCCTATACGCTGGTTGCCATCTTTCCGGTGTTTCTGACTGTCATCAACTCCTTCAAGGACCGCGCTTCGATCTTCCGCGCACCTTTGAGCGTCCCGACGCCATCCTCCTTCAGCATGATCGGCTATGATACCGTTCTGAAGCAGGGGGATTTCCTCACCTATTTCCAGAACAGCTTCGTCGTGACGATCGTCTCCATCATCCTGACCTTGTTGTTCGGGGCAATGGCCGCCTTTGCGCTGTCGGAATATCGTTTTCGCGGCAATACCGTCATGGGTCTCTACCTGGCGATCGGCATCATGATCCCGATCCGGCTCGGCACGGTCGCAATCCTGCAGGGCATGGTGGCTGCCGGCCTCGTCAACACGCTCACCGCGCTGATCCTGGTCTATACGGCGCAGGGTTTGCCGCTCGCGATCTTCATCCTGTCCGAGTTCATGCGCACAGTTTCGGATGACCTGAAGAACGCTGGTCGCATCGACGGTCTCAGCGAATATGCCATCTTTTTCCGTCTCGTCGTGCCGCTGGTTCGCCCGGCCATGGCGACGGTCGCCGTCTTTACTATGATCCCGATCTGGAACGATCTGTGGTTTCCGCTGATCCTCGCGCCGAGCGAGGCAACTAAAACAGTGACCCTTGGATCGCAGATCTTCATCGGCCAGTTCGTGACCAACTGGAATGCGGTGCTGGCGGCACTGACGCTCGCTATTCTGCCGATCCTCATCCTTTACGTCATCTTTTCGCGTCAACTCATTCGCGGTATTACCTCCGGAGCAGTCAAGTGAGCCCATCCGAAAAGCCGATCCGCGTTCTCGTTGCCGGCCTTGGCAATATGGGCCGGAGCCATGCGCTGGCCTATCACAACAATCCCGGCTTCGAGATCGTCGGCCTCGTCAATCGCTCAAGGCCGGAGCTGCCCGAGGAGTTGCGGGGATATACGATCCATCCGGATTTCGAGACGGCATTGAAGGAGCTGAAGCCTGACCTTTGCTCCATCAATACCTATTCCGACAGCCATGCCGATTTCGCCGTCATGGCTTTCGAGGCGGGTTGCCATGTCTTCGTCGAGAAGCCGCTGGCAACTACGGTGGAGGATGCGGAGCGCGTCGTTGCGGCTGCGAAGAAGGCCGGCAAGAAGCTGGCGATCGGCTATATCCTGCGCCATCATCCCTCATGGATGCGGTTGATCGCCGAAGCACGTAAGCTCGGCGGTCCCTATGTCTTCCGCATGAACCTCAATCAGCAATCGAGCGGTCCGACCTGGGAGACGCACAAGGCGCTGATGCGCACGACGTCGCCTATCGTCGATTGCGGCGTGCATTATGTCGATGTGATGTGCCAGATCACTGATGCTAAGCCCGTAGAGGTGCGGGGCATGGGCCTGCGACTGTCGCGGGAGATCAAGCCGGAGATGTACAATTACGGCCATCTGCAGGTGATCTTCGAGGACGGTTCCGTCGGCTGGTACGAGGCCGGCTGGGGTCCGATGATCTCGGAGACGGCATTCTTCGTGAAGGACGTGATGTCGCCCAACGGCTCGGTCTCGATTGTCATGGATCAGAACGCCAAGTCCGACGATATCGACATGCATACGAAGACGTCGGTCATCCGGCTCCATAGCGCCGAGACAGGGCCGAACGGCCAGTTCATCCGGCCGGATCAGGATCTGCATATGGATGGCGAACCGGGTCATCAGGAGCTCTGCGACTTCGAGCAGGCCTTCATGCTGAAGGCTATTCGTGAGGATCTCGACCTCAATCGCCATATGGCCGATGCCGTTCAATCGCTGCGCATATGCCTCGCCGCCGATGAGAGCGTGCGCACCGGCAAGCCTGTTTATCTATAAGGACAAAAGACTGTGGGATCGCTTCAACTGAAATCCATCCGCAAGGCCTATGGCTCGCACGACGTGCTGAAGGGCATCGACCTCGAAGTGAAGGATGGTGAGTTCGTCATCTTCGTCGGTCCCTCCGGATGCGGCAAGTCGACCCTTCTGCGCAGCATCGCCGGCCTCGAAGACGTGACCTCCGGCGCCGTGCTGATCAACGGCCAGGATGTGACGGTCACGCCGCCTGCCAAGCGCGGCATCTCGATGGTCTTCCAGTCCTATGCGCTCTATCCGCATCTGACCGTCAAGGACAATATGGGCTTGGGTCTCAAGCAGGCCGGCACGCCGAAGGCCGAGATTGACAGTCGTGTCGAGAAGGCTTCCGGCATGCTGTCGCTTGTGCCCTATCTCGCCCGCCGCCCATCGGAGCTTTCCGGTGGCCAGCGCCAGCGTGTCGCAATCGGCCGCGCCATCGTGCGCGAACCGGAGCTTTTCCTCTTCGACGAGCCGCTCTCGAATCTCGATGCGGCTCTGCGCGTGCAGACCCGCCTGGAGATCGCCCGTCTGCACCGCAGCCTGAAGGCGACGATGATCTATGTCACCCACGATCAGGTCGAAGCCATGACGCTTGCCGACAAGATCGTTGTGCTCAATGCCGGTGCCATCGAGCAGATCGGTTCGCCGATGGAACTTTATAACCGCCCGGCCAACACCTTCGTTGCCGGCTTCATCGGCTCACCGCAGATGAATTTCATCCCGGCAGAACGCCTCGGCGAAAGCGGTGCCAAGACCATCGGCATCCGCCCGGAACATATCACGCTGTCGCGCGATCAGGGCACATGGGCCGCCAAGGTCATTCATGTCGAGCATCTCGGCGCCGACACGATCATTTATCTCGAATCCGAGACGAGCGGCCTTCTCACCGCGCGTCTCTTCGGCGAGCACAAATACGAGCCGGATGAGATGGTTTATGCGACGCCGGATGCGAACCAGATGCATCGCTTCGGTGCTAATGATAAGGCGATCCGGGCGTAAATCGTCCCTCCGAGATGGAGCGGCAAGCTTCGCCTCGGTTCCTGCTTCATTGCGTGAATTGCATCGTCACTCTCGTTGCGGCCGCGAAGGGTTGCCGGCCCTGAGAGCAGCCCGCTCGATGACTTCGGCTATGTGAAGGGACAGGGCGGGATCGGAAACGGCGCGGGCAAGTGTCAGGCCGCCGCTCAGTGTTGCTAGAAGCACGATGGCTCGATCCTCTGCCGTCGTTTCGCCGGAGTTTGTACTCTCCGGCAGGCCGGCGGTGACATCCGCGATGAGCTTTTTCAGCTCTATCGTATAGACGCGGCGTGTTTCCTCGTCGGCGCGCATCACATCGGGAGACAGGCTCGGCAGCGTGCAACTGTCACCGAGATCGCAGGTACGCTTGTAGCCGAGATAGAAGCTGGCAAGCGCCTTCAACCAATCTTTCGGCTGGCTTTCTTTGAGTGCCAAGATCGCCTGGCGCAACTCTTCCAATCCTTCCACCACCGCGGTACGAAACGCTTCGCTCTTCGACTTGAAGTGTCCGTAGAAAGCGCCGTTGGTAACGCCGGCTGCTTTCGTCAGCGCATCGATGCCCGCGCCGCCATAGCCTTCCTTCCGAAAGACTTGCCCCGCAGCGGCAACGACCCGCATCCGGGTCTCTTCCTTATGTTCGGCGCTATAGCGCATTGCCGCCTCCATTGAGAGCGATCTCTCTTTATTGCTTGCATAGAGAGTGATCGATATGTATCGTTAAAGAGTGATCGGTATATATCATTTGCCGTCACAGGTTCAACAAGGAGATATCCCATGCCCATTACACTCACCGTGTCCGAAGGGCTGCTTTCACCCGAAGCGCAGGCGCAAGCCTTCGCCGGATTGACCGATGCAGTCCTCAATGTTGCTGGCTTAACCGGGAATGAATTCATGACGGCCAATGTCATCGGGTCGATCAATGTGCTTCCGGCCGCGCATGTGCTGGCAGCCGGAGAGCCCGTTGCCGCGGCCTTTATCGAACTCAAGCTGCCCGAAATCGCACTCACGACCGCCGAAGCCAAGTGTGCCTTCATTGCAAGGGCGACCGATGTCGTCGAGCAGGCGGCCGAAGGGCGGATCAAGCGCGAGCATATCTGGTCGAATATAGTCTATGCGCCGGAAGGCGCCTGGGGCATCGCGGGGCAAAGTTACAGCAATGCCGATCTGGTCGCTGCGATTGCAAGCGCCGCAGTGTCCGAGGTCGAAGCTCGCCGCGCTTGAGATGAGGTAATTGGCATCAATACCGGGCGGCCGCGTGGGCCGCTCGTTCGACAACAAGGGAGGTAAGAAATGCAACTCGCCAATTATCTGTTTTTTACGACGCACTGCGACGAAGCCCTCGCTTTCTATACGGCCTGCGGGCTGGGCCGAGTGACGCTGTTGATCCGTCACGGTACGGAGGGGATACCGCTTACCAACGAAGCGATGCGAGGCAGGGTAATGCACGCTCGCTTTGAGGGACCAAGCGTCTTGTTCTTCGCCTCCGACAATCATGATGCTGAGCCGATGCGCGGATCTGCCCATATCCTTCTTATGGATGATCGCGACAGTACCGGCAGGATTTTTGCCCGATTGGCTGAAGGCGGCGCGGTGACGACGCCGCTCGCCGTTCAGCCTTGGGGCAGCTACTACGGCAAGCTGGCGGATCGGTTCGGCGTGCAATGGATGGTGGATTGCATGAAATAGAGAAGTTCCTTTGAATGAGCAGGACGCATGCTGAGTAGTCCGGTCGTCCGGATGAATTCGTAGTGAGCTTTATCCTAGCGGTGGGAGAGGATATTAACGACTTTGCCGAAAGGGTCGCGGACGTAGAAACGGCGAACGCCCCACGGCTCGTCCGTAAGATCATACAATATGCCGAAACCCATGGAGGTGGCGCGCTGATAGAGTGCGTCGACATCATCAACCTCTATGGAAAGATCTGGAACAATGGTGCCGGAACCCCCTTCGCTGGCGACGCTGATCTGCGGCACTGTTGCTGCTTCGGAGGCGAAGGTGACGATCCAGCCGTGATCCATGACAATATCAAGGCCGAGCAGGTCATGATAGAACAGTCTAGCCGCGGCGGGGTCCGGGGCAGGCAGGTTTGGGATAATGCGTAGGACGGTCACTGACGTTCCTCGCTTGGGTTATGGAGGCGGGCTTGCGCCGCGCCTCCACGATGCTGGCTCAGACCGTGACGGCGGGCAGCAGCTTGGCCCGTTCCGCCAAGATATGGCGGCAGGCGCTCGCCACTTCACGCCCCTTGATGATGAAGTGTTCCTTGAAGAACTGGATATGCGCTTCCGATTCCTGGAAGTGATGCGGCGTCAGGACCGCCGAAAGGATCGGCACGCCGGTATCGAGCTGAACGCGCATCATGGCATCAAGAACCGTGTCGGCTACGAATTCGTGGCGATAGATGCCGCCGTCGACAACGAAAGCGGTGGCAACGATTGCGGAATAGCGACCATTGCGCGCCAGCGTCTGGGCGTGCAGCGGAATTTCCAGTGCGCCGGGCACATCGAAAATATCGATCGGAGGTGCGCCTTCGACCGTCTGCCATTCGGCAACGAAAGAGTCGACCGAGCGATCGACGATATCGGCATGCCAGCGAGCCCGAATGATCGCGATGCGGCTCGGCTGGGTAGAAATCGAAATGGTCATGAACTTTGCCTTTCAAGGGTTGTTGTCAATTATCCCTTGGGCGAACACGCGAGATCGCGGCGCTCCCCACGCGGAGGAGATGCGACCCTGCTTGCTCTCTTCCATCCGGACTATACCGTCGGCTCCGGCGTCTCACCGGATCTGCTGACCCTTCCGAAGTTCGGAAGGCGCTCGCGGGCTCGAGGAAACTCCCCATACCGCCGGTGGGGAATTGCACCCCGCCCTGAGAACGCGTGAACTATAGATGCTTTCGCTTATGGAAATCAAAGAAAAACGCCGGGCTTTTGACCCGGCGTCTGCGAATAATTTTTCAAAGTTTACCTGCGGCGCAGGGGCCATTCTCAATCCTGAATGACGAGCAGGTCGGAGGAGGCGAAGCGCAGCGTGACCTTCTCGCCGACGCTCGGAGGCATCATTCCCGGGCTGTTGAACATGTCGAAGGAAATCGTATTGCCGGCGACATTCATGCGGGTGCGAATGACCGAACCCAGGAAGTGCGCCGAGGAAACCTCGCCCGTGAGAGCGGTATCGCCCTTGGCCGATTCCGCTAGTGAACCGGCTTCCGGGCGCAGGGCTAGCGATACGGTGTCTCCGGGCTTATAGGCCGTAACCGATTGCTTCAGAGTCACCCCCTGATCGCCGATCATGATGCGGTTGCTATCGGGATCGACGACCTTGCCCTCGATCAGGTTCAGCGTTCCGACGAAGGAGGCGACGAAACGGGTTGCCGGCTTGTTGTAGATTTCGAACGGCGTGCCGATCTGATCGGCGCGGCCGGCGTTCATGACGACGATACGATCGGAGATCGACAGCGCTTCTTCCTGATCGTGCGTCACAAAGACGGTGGTGATGCCGAGCTGCTGCTGGATGGCGCGGATTTCCTCGCGCAGCGAGATGCGGATCTTGGCGTCGAGCGCCGAGAGCGGCTCATCGAGAAGGAGAACTTGCGGCTTGACGGCGATGGCGCGGGCAAGCGCCACGCGCTGCTGCTGGCCGCCGGACATCTGGTAAGGGTACCGGCCGGCGAGATGGTCGAGCTTGATGAGAGCAAGCATCTCCTTGACGCGCTTGTCGATGTCGGGCTTCGCCATGCCGGCGACCTTGAGGCCGAACGCCACGTTGTCGTGCACCGTCATGTTCGGGAACAGCGCATAAGCCTGGAACACCATGCCGATATTGCGCTGATTCGGTTTCAGGGGCCGCTGGTCCTTGCCGTTGATCGTCAGATTACCGGCGGTTGGTGTTTCGAAGCCGGCAATCATACGCAGCACGGTCGTCTTGCCGCAACCCGACGGGCCGAGGAAGGAGACAAATTCTCCCTTCTCGATGTTCATGTTGAAATCGTGAACGACCTGAACGTCGCCGAAGGACTTCTTGATGTGGGTGAGTTCGAGAAAAGCCATGGTGAGAAGCCTTACGCCTTAATCGGAGCGGATTTTGAGAAACGGGAAACGAGCTGCAGTAAGCCCATGCTAAGCCAGGTGACGGCCAGCGCGATGATGGCCAGGGCGGAGGGCTCGTAAGCTCTGTTGGCGCCCATGAGCTGCATATAGGGCCCAAATGCCGGACGGTTGAGCAGCGATGCCATAGTGAATTCGCCCATGACGATCGCAAGAGTGATGAATGCTCCGGAAAGCACACCGCTCATGACATTTGGAAAGATGCATTTGAACATGATGGTTGTCCATTTTGCACCAAGGCTTTCGGCAGCCTCCGTCAGCGTGCCGACATCAATGGTACGCATCGCCGTATCGACCGAACGATACATATAGGGCAGCGACAACACAATGTAGGAGCAGACGAGCAGAATGTTCGTCGTCGAATTATAACCGGTCAGCGGCAGGATCGATGACGAGTTATAGAGCCGCAGATAACCGAAGACGATGACGATGGCCGGAATGACCAGCGGCATCAAGGTGATGAATTCCACGACAGGGCGAAGCTGGGGCAGCCGCAGCCGCACCCAATATGCTGTGGGCACAACGAGCAGCATGCCGAAGATGATGGTCAGAAGCGCCATCAGCATCGAGAAGCCAAAGGCCATTATGAAGCCGAAATCCGAAAAGACGGAGGCATAGGCGTCGAAGCTGTAAGCGTTGCGCCGCATGCGCAGCGAGAATTCCAGCGTACCGATGAGCGGCACCAGGAAGTAAATGAGGCCGATGGCAACGGCGACCCAGGCGAAGAATTTTTGCAGCTTCATTTCTGCCACCGTTCAGCGCGCATGCGCATCAAGATATAAATGACGTTCGAAATACCGGTGATGACGATCATGCCAAGCGCGAGTGCATAGCCCAGATTGGCATTGTGCAGCACGTCGCCGCGGATCTGGGCATAGAGTACGATCGGGACGATGTTCAACGAGCTGCCGGTAAGCGCAATCGCCGTCGCGATGGCGCCGAACGAATTGGCAAACAGCAGCAGCGTCGTACCAAGCAGGCTCGGCCAGAGGATCGGCAGAGCGACCATCCACCAATATTGTCCATTGGTTGCGCCGAGAATGGAAGCCGCTTCGTGCCATTCCTTCTTCATGCCGTCGAGTGCAGGCGTAATGATCAGCACCATCAGCGGGATCTGGAAGTACATGTAGGTGATGGTAAGGCCGAAGAAGCTCAGCAGATTGAAGCCGGTGCCGTAGAGATTGAAGCCGAAATGAGCGAGCAATATCGTGACCAGACCCTGGCGGCCGAGGGTGGCGATGAACGAGAAGGCCAGCGGCACGCCGGCGAAATTCGATGCGACACCCGAGAAGGTCAGGAACGCATGACGGATCCAGGTGGGAAGCCCGCCAAGGACGAGCGCCCAAGCCAGGTAAAAGCCGATGATCGCGCCACCGAGCGCCGAAGCGACCGAGATTTTGATACTGATCAAATAGGCGCTCATGATCGTCGGCGTGAACAGGTCGGCGATGTTCTTGAGCGTCAGGCTGCCGTCAGGCGTCAGAAAAGCGCCGGCGATGAGATAGATCGTCGGCAAAATCAGAAACAGCAGTGCGAAGATCAGGAAGGGCGCTATTCCCAGCCAGTCGACAACCAAGCGCTTGTTGATCATGGGAGCGGAACTGACCGTCGATGTTGTGGCGATGCTCATGATTGATCCAATCCGCCGCGTCAGAAAAATGGAAAACCTCCCCGCCGAAGCGGGGAGGTCATGTCAGGTATGATTACTGTACGTTCGAGCCGACGACGGAATCCCACTTCGTGGTGATGGCGGTCTTGCCGGCATCCTGTTCGTCGAGTGTCGGGAACACGGCCTTTTCATAGGCGGCAGCCGGCGGCAGCTTGTCGAGAAGTTCCTGCGGAACCTTCTTGTTCTTCGCCAGGTCGTTGAAGCGGATCGGGTGGCAATAGCCCTTCAGCCAGCCGATCTGACCTTCGTCGGAATAGAGGAATTCCATCCAGAGCTTGGCAGCGTTCGGATGCGGAGCGAAGGCGGAGATTGCCTGAACATAAACGCCAGCGATAACGCCCGAAGCCGGCACGGTGACGTCGACCGGCGGGTTGCCCTTCAGGCTGTCGCGCCAGGAAAGACCGTTGTAGTCCCAAGCGACGACAATCGGGGTTGCGCCCTGAGCCAGCGAAGCAGACTTGCCGATGACCGGAACGAAGTTGCCGGCCTTGTTGAGCTTCGCGAAGTAGTCGAGACCGGCGGCGCCGACCTTGGTGGCATCCTTTTCGCCAGCGGCGAGGCCGGCGGCGTAGACGGCCTGAACGGCCTGGTTCGAGGTGCGCGGATCGCCGGCGAGCGAAACGGTATTGGCATATTCCGGCTTCTGCAGATCAGCCCAATCCTTCGGCGGGTTCTTCACGACGTCCTTGTTTACCACGAAGGAAAGAACGCCGTAGTAGTCGCCATACCAGTAGCCTTCGGCATCCTTGGCGCTGTCCGGAATAGAATCCCAGGTGGAAACCTTGTAAGGCTGCAGCAGGCCTTCCTTCTTGGCGGTCGGGCCAAAGGAGAGACCGACGTCGATCACATCGGGAGCCTGCGGGCCTTTGTTGCCCTTGTTGGCGCGGATTGCTTCGACTTCATCGCCTGAACCGGCATCCGGGTTCAGTTCGTTGACTTCAATGCCGTATTTCGCCTTGAACGCAGCGATCAGATCGCCATAACCGCACCAGTTGTGGGGCAGGGCGATGGTGGTCAGCGTGCCTTCCTTCTTGGCGGCAGCGATCAGATCGGCGCTCGGTTCTGCGGCGGCGATGGCGCTCGAAGCGACTAGGATCGCTGTGGAGATGGTCAGAAGACGATGAATTTTCGAGATCACTGTATTTCCTCCTTTTAGGTTTTCAGTGTCTGGCGTTGCTGTTAATGACGTTACATGAAGGTTGTGTGACGGCTTCAAAGCGCTATGTTTGCGGTAAACGCGGTTGATTTCGCTTCTAATCGTCAAGTGTGACAGCTGCTGCATTTCACGCTGCTCCCCGCTACCTTATTTAATATTTTCATTCCCCTTTAGCTCAGCTTGCGAAACAGCTTGGTTTGCTCGAAAAGTCCTTCCAGTGTCTTCATGCGCTCGCTCGTTTCGTCCCATGTCGAGCTTTGCACGGCTTCGATCAGAGCCTCGACGATGAAGAGAGTGACGACCGATGAGTCCCAGGCGGATGGCGCCTCGATCTGCACGCGGAACGTGTGCTTGGCGTGCTTGGCGGCCGGAGTTGCCCACTGATCGGTGAAGACGATGATTTCGGCGCCGCGCCGCCGTGCGGCTACCGCCAGGTTGACCATTTCCTGCTCGTAACGCCTGATGTCGAATATGACGAGCAGGTCGCCCGGATTCATGTTCAGCACATATTGCGGCCAGGCACTTGAATTGGAGGAAAGTAGCGTCGTATTGGGTCGGATGACCTGCATATGGGTGAAGAAATATTCGGCAAGCGCGCCAGTGATGCGGCCGCCGACGAAATAAAGCCCGCGTTTTCTCTCGGATAGCAATGCCGCAACGCTGTCGAACGTTACCACGTCGATATCCGACAGCGTCTGCCGCAAATTGCTCATGATGGCGTCGGCGAAGCGGTTGAGGATATGCGTGCCCGGCGCATTAGAGGCCCAGCGATCGTGTTTTGTCAGCGGGTTGGAGATCGTTGCCTCGACCTCCTGGTGAAGATGGGCCTGAAAGTCCGGATAGCCTTTGTATCCGAGTTTCTGCACCATGCGCGCGACCGTCGGGGTCGACACGCGCGCATTCTCGGCGACCGTCGTAATACTGCCCAGCCCGGAAACGGGATAGTTGTCGAGCAGGCTCTTTGCGAGCTGCCTTTCGGCGCGCGTCAGGGTGTCAAAGCGCGCGTTGATCACGTCCGAAACTGTCTTCGACGCATTGTTCACTCGATTTTAGCTCCCCAGGACGGTCTTATGCCGCTTTCCTCTCAGGATATAACAACGCTGTCACATTTCGAGTCAATGTCACAAATGAAGAAATAATTTCAGTTTCCAGTTGACAGGGACGAGAACCTGAAGAATTCTTTTCTTATAAGATTTATTAACCGGCAATGGGGCGTCTCCGATGCTTGCGCAGCAAGGCATTTTGACGAAGGCGGACGGCGATTGTGTTGCGGTCGAAAGGCCGGACGGAATCAGTGCGGTATTGCTCGTTTGCGAGCACGCCTCTCGTACCTTGCCGGAGCGGTTTGGCGATCTCGGGCTTTCCGCGGAGGCGCTTGCCAGCCACATCGCCTGGGATCCGGGCGCACTCCCGGTTGCAAGGAAAATATCCGCAGGCTTGAATGCCACTTTGGTTTTTCAGCGCTTCTCGCGGCTGATCTATGACTGCAACCGGCCGCCGGAAAGCGCCGGCGCCATGCCTGAGACGAGCGAGATCTACATGATCCCCGGCAACCAGCATCTGGGCGAGGCGGATAGGCAGGCGCGCACGGAGGGGCTCTACATACCGTTTCACGATCGCATCCGGGGGCTCCTGAAGGAGAGGTCGGCGCGCGGACAAAAAACCGTGATCGTCACGATCCACAGCTTCACACCGATCTACAACGGCAAGCCGCGGGCAGTGGAGCTTGGCATTCTGCACGATGAGGACCATTGGCTGGCCGATCGCATGCTGGAGGCCGCGGCCGAGGCGCCGCTCTATCAGACTGAACGCAACCAGCCTTACGGGCCGGAGGACGGCGTCACCCATACGCTGAAGCTGCATGGGATCGCCAACGGCCTGCATAACGTAATGATCGAGGTCCGCAACGACCTCATTCGAGATGACGTCGGTCAAGGGGTCATGGCCGATTATCTGACTGGGCTTCTCCAGAACAGTCTGGAAGCCCGAGCATAAAAGAAAAAGACCCCGGGGAGCAGTTCAACTGCGATCAAGCCGCACGGCAAAGCTGGCGGCTTATGTGACACATGGTTCTTCGCAATCCCGCGGACGACCGGGCTTTAGGGGGAATGACATGTCTGATTATACAGAGTTAGACAAAAAGCAGGATGTCCACATCCTGCACTCCATGGGCTATGCTCAGGAGCTGGAACGGCGCATGAGTTCATTCTCGAATTTCGCCATTTCCTTCTCCATCATCTGCATTCTATCCGGCGGTATCAACTCGCTTGCACAAGCAACATCGGGCGCGGGCGGTGCCGCGATCGGTATCGGTTGGCCGCTCGGCTGCTTGATCTCCGGCGTTTTCGCGCTCTCGATGGCGCAGATTTCTTCTGCCTATCCTACGGCCGGCGGGCTTTATCACTGGGGCTCGATCCTCGGCAACCGGTTCACGGGCTGGCTGACGGCTTGGCTCAATCTTCTCGGCCTGATCACCGTGCTCGGCGCGATCAATGTCGGCACCTGGGGCTTCTTCAGCGGCTCCATCGCCCCATGGTTCGGCATTGCGGTCGACACCACCACTTCGGCCGGTTTCGCGAACCAGATCATTTTCGTCGCGATCATCACCGGTCTGCAGGCCTTGATCAATCATTTCGGCATCAAGCTTACGGCAAAGCTGACCGACATGTCCGGCTACCTGATCTTCGCTGCCGCGATCGCACTCACCATCGTCTGCCTGATCGGTGTGAAAAGCTGGGACATCAGCCGCATCTGGACCTTCACCAACTACTCCGGAACGCCGGAGGGCGATTCCGCCGTCTGGCCGAAGATGGACAATATCTGGTACGTCTTCGCCCTTGGGCTGCTGTTGCCGATCTATACGATCACGGGTTATGACGCATCGGCGCATACGTCCGAAGAGACTGTCAAGGCATCCAGTTCCGTCCCGCGCGGCATGGTCTCCTCGGTCTGGTGGTCGTCGCTCTTCGGCTATATCATGCTGCTGGCCTTCCTGCTGGCCATCCCGGATATGAACGAGGCATCGAAACAGGGCTGGAACGTCTTCTTCTGGACGATCAACAGCATCACCAATCCCGTCGTCGCCAATATCCTCTATGTTGCGATCTTCATTTCGCAGCTCCTGTGCGGCCTTGCGACCGTCACATCGGCGTCGCGCATGATCTATGCCTTTTCGCGTGACGGCGGTCTGCCGTTCTCGAGATCGCTTGCCAGGGTCAGCCCGAAGTTTCGCACGCCTTCCATCGCCATCTGGACGGCGGCCGTTCTTTCCGTGCTGTTCGTCTGGGGTGCATCGCTCGTTACGATCGCCGGCTCTTCGGCCTATACCATCGTCGTATCGTGCACGGTCATTTTCCTATTCCTCTCCTTCACCGTGCCGATCGTCCTCGGCATCAAGGCGATCGGAACTGCGAAGTGGCCGAAGATGGGGCCGTGGAACATGGGTATCGGCACTTATAAGCTGATCTCGGTTCTGGTTGTCATTGCCATGGCGATCATCTTCATCATCGGCGTGCAGCCGCCGAACGAATGGGCGCTCTACATCACGATCGGCTTCCTGGTACTGACCGCAATCGTCTGGTTCGCCTTTGAAAAGCGCCGTTTCCAAGGTCCACCGATCGGCGACATGATCGCCAAACGTCAGGCCGATATTGTCGCTGCCGAACGGGCCGTCGGCGAGGTGTGATCCATTCTATCAAACTGGCAGGGGCCGCCACCGCGGCCCCCATCCAACTTGACGAGCGGCTCTGGCGATACATCCGACAGTGCCGCTGGCCGACCCACTTCTATTTTCTAGGCGGACCAAATTATGAGCAGCAGCTATACGTTCGACGACCTCAAACGAGATGTGGCCGAAGGGCGCATCGACACGGTTTTGGCATGCCAGGTCGACATGCAGGGCCGGTTGATGGGCAAGCGCTTCCAAGCGGAATTCTTCATCGAAAGCGCCTGGAAGGAAACGCATAGCTGCAATTACTTGCAGGCGACCGATATCGAGATGGAGACCGTCTCGGGCTACAAGTCGACGAGCTGGGAGAAGGGCTATGGCGACTACACCATGAAGCCCGATCTTGCCACGCTATGTCGCATCCCCTGGCTTGAGGGCACGGCACTCGTCCTCTGTGACGTGCTCGACCACCATACCCACGAAGACGTGCCGCATTCTCCGCGCGCCATCCTGAAGAAGCAAGTCAAGCGGCTGGAAGCCATGGGTCTCAAGGCCTACATGGCGTCGGAACTCGAATTCTTCCTGTTCGACCAGAGCTATGACAGCGCGCGAGAGTCCGGCTATCGCAACATGAAGCTCGCCAGCGGCTATAATGAGGATTACCACATCTTCCAGACCACCAAGGAAGAAGAGGTCATGCGGGCTATCCGTACCGGTCTGCAGGGTGCAGGCATCCCGGTCGAGAATTCCAAGGGCGAAGCCTCGGCGGGGCAGGAGGAAATCAACGTCCGTTATGCCGATGCGCTTACCATGGCCGACCGCCATGCCATCATCAAGAATGGCTGCAAGGAAATCGCCTGGTCGAAGGGCAAAGCCATCACTTTCCTGGCAAAGTGGAATTACAGCGCTGCCGGCAGCTCCTCGCACATCCATCAGTCGCTGTGGAGTGTCGACGGCAAGAGCCCGATGTTCTTCGAGGAGGGTGGCAAATACGGCATGTCGCCGATGATGAAGCACTATGTCGCCGGGCTTCTGACGCATGCCAGCGAAATTACCTACTTCCTGGCACCCTATATCAATTCTTACAAGCGCTTCATGGCCGGCACCTTCGCGCCGACCAAGGCGATCTGGAGCAAGGATAATCGCACAGCTGGCTACCGCCTCTGCGGCGAGGATACGAAATCGATCCGCATCGAGTGTCGTGTCGGCGGCTCGGACCTCAATCCCTACTTGGCGTTTGCGGCCCTGATCGCGGCCGGTATCGACGGGATCGAAAACAAGCTCGAGCTTGAGGCGCCATTCGTCGGCGATGCCTATGGTGCGCGCGAAGTTCGCGAGATACCGCGCACCTTGCGCGATGCGACGTCGGCCCTGACCACTTCGAAGATGCTGCGCGCGGCCTTCGGCGATGATGTCATCGATCACTATACCCGCGCTGCCGAATGGGAGCAGGAGGAATACGATCGTCGCGTCACCGATTGGGAAGTGGCGCGCGGATTCGAAAGGGCGTAAGGCTTTTGCGATCTGCCTCTTGCCCGATTTTCATTCTATGATCGGACAGGGGCGCAGGCATGTTTGCCTGTCTGCCGCTTCTCCTTTGCGTGCGGCGGGCTGCGCAGCATCCGGCAATCAATGGATGACCAAGAACACAGGAATTCGATCATGACTATGATCACATGCGTCTCTCCGGTGAACGGAGAGGTTTATGCCGAACGTCCGGCCTTGTCGCTGGACGCCGCCAAGGAAGTCGTAGCCCGCGCCCGCAAGGCGCAGAAGGAATGGGCCCGCCGCCCGCTTGAGGATCGCGTTCAGCTCGTACTGAAGGGTGTCGCGCGGCTCAACGAGATGGCCGATGTTGTCGTACCGGAGCTTGCCTGGCAAATGGGCCGCCCGATCAAGTATGGCGGCGAGTATCGCGGTTTCAACGAGCGCTCGAACTATGTGGCCTCGATCGCTGCCGATGCGCTGGCGCCGCTGGTCGTCGAGGACAGCGCCAATTTTGCCCGCCGCATCGAGCGCGAACCGCATGGCGTGGTCTTCGTCATCGCTCCCTGGAACTATCCCTATATGACGGCGATCAACACGGTCGCCCCGGCGCTGATGGCCGGCAATACCGTTATTCTCAAGCATGCAAGCCAGACGCCGCTCGTCGGTGAGCGGCTCGTCCAGGCCTTCGTGGAGGCTGGCGTTCCGGCCGATGTGTTCCAGAATGTCTTCCTCGATCATGAAACGACCTCGGCGTTGATCGCAGCCGGCAGTTTCAATTTCATCAATTTCACCGGTTCCGTCGAAGGCGGGCGGTCGATCGAGCGCGCCGCCGCCGGTACGTTCACAAGTCTCGGGCTCGAGCTTGGCGGCAAGGACCCGGGCTATGTCATGGAGGATGCCGATCTCGACGCCGCAGTCGATACGTTGATGGATGGCGCCACGTTCAATTCCGGGCAGTGCTGCTGCGGCATAGAGCGCATCTACGTGCATGAATCGCTCTATGACGCCTTCGTCGAGAAGTCCGTTGCCTGGGTTTCGAACTACAAGCTTGGCAACCCGCTCGACCCTGAGACGTCGCTCGGGCCGATGGCGCACAAGCGCTTTGCCAAGGTCGTGCGTGAGCAGATCGCGGACGCGGTTGCCAAGGGTGCCAAGGCACTGGTCGATCCCAAGCTGTTCCCTGCCGATGACGGCGGCGCCTATCTTGCGCCGCAAATCCTCGTCAATGTCGATCACTCCATGGCCTTCATGCGCGAAGAGACCTTCGGCCCGGCCGTCGGCATCATGAAGGTGAAGAGCGATGCGGAAGCGGTCGAGCTGATGAACGACAGCCCCTACGGCCTGACGGCTTCGCTCTGGACCAAGGATGTCGAGCGCGCCTCGCGGATCGGCCGCGAGATCGAAACCGGCACCGTCTTCATGAACCGCGCCGACTACCTCGATCCGGCCCTGTGCTGGACAGGCGTCAAGGAAACCGGCCGTGGCGGCTCGCTATCGGTCATCGGCTTCCATAACCTGACGCGCCCGAAATCCTATCACCTGAAGAAAGTAACAGCATGAGCACTATCTCAGCCAATTGGAGCTATCCGAACGCCTTCAAGCTCGGCCGTGGCCGTATCAAGGAACTCGCGGACGCCTGCAAGAGCCTGGGCATGAAGAAGCCGCTGCTGGTCACCGACCGGGGACTTGCCTCGATGGCGATCACGGCGACGGCGTTGGATATTCTGGAAGATGCAGGTCTTGGCCGCGCCATCTTCGCTGACGTCGACCCGAACCCGAATGAGAAGAACCTCGAAGCCGGCGTGAAAGCCTTCAAGGATGGTGACCATGACGGCGTCGTCGCCTTCGGTGGCGGCTCCGGCCTCGATCTCGGCAAGTGCGTCGCCTTCATGGTCGGTCAGACGCGCCCAGTCTGGGATTTCGAAGACATCGGTGACTGGTGGACCCGCGCCAGCGTCGAGGGCATTGCGCCGATCGTCGCCGTCCCGACGACGGCTGGCACCGGTTCGGAAGTCGGCCGTGCCAGCGTCATCACCAATTCCGCGACGCATGTGAAGAAGATCATCTTCCATCCGAAGTTCCTTCCCGGCGTCGTCATCGCCGATCCGGAACTGACCGTCGGCATGCCGAAGGTCATTACGGCGGGTACAGGCATGGATGCATTCGCCCATTGCCTGGAAGCCTATTCCTCGCCCTTCTACCATCCGATGTCGGCTGGCATCGCGCTGGAAGGCATGCGGCTCGTCAAGGAATTCCTGCCACGCGCTTACCGCGAGGGAACGGATCTCGAAGCCCGCGCCAATATGATGAGTGCGGCAGCCATGGGCGCTGTTGCTTTCCAGAAGGGGCTCGGCGCCATTCACGCACTGTCGCATCCGATCGGCGCCGTCTACAATACGCATCACGGCATGACCAATGCCGTCGTCATGCCGGCGGTCTTGCACTTCAACCGCAAGGCCATCGAGGACAAGATTGCCCGCGCTGCAGCCTATCTTGGCATTTCAGGTGGCTTCGACGGCTTCTATGATTATGTGCTGAAGCTGCGTGCCGAACTCGGCGTGCCGGAAAGCCTCTCGGCAATGGGTATCGCACCAGACCGGATCGACGAACTCTCCGCCATGGCGATCGAAGATCCCAGCGCTGGCGGTAATCCGGTGCCGATGACGCTGGAAAACACGAAGGCTCTTTTCCGGGATTGTTTCTAGTCGGCTGCCCGATACTCGACGCGCCGCATGGAAATTGCGGTGCGTCAGTGAGTTAAAGACAAACAAAAAGCCACTGGTGAGGCCCAGCGGCTTTTCCTGTTGCTGCTTTGTGGCCGATCAATCCACGAATTCGACGACGACGCCAGGCTTGACCATCTTCGCGAGTTCGGTCGCATCCCAGTTGGTGAGGCGTACGCAGCCGTGGCTCTGTGACTTGCCGATCCTCGAAGGGTCCGGCGTGCCGTGGATACCGTAGGTTGGCTTCGACAGGGCCATCCACACTGTACCGACCGGGCCGTTCGGGCCGGGCGGAATGTTGAGAACCTTGTCGTTTCCCGCCTGCTGGAAGTTGATCTTCGGATTATAGGTATAGCCCGGATTGAAGGCGACACGCTCGACCGTGACAGTCCCTGACGGTGAGGGCGTGTCGGCGGAACCGATGCTGGCCGGGTAGGCCGCAATCAAGGTGCCGTTGGCGTCATAGGCGAAAACCTGCTTACGACCTTTGTCCGCCAGGATCTTGGCGACCGTGCCCGTCTTGCCGGGGCCGATATTGACGACCTTGATGGTATTGCCCGGTACAGTGAAGTCGACGCCAGGGTTGAGCGCCTTCAGATAGCCTTCGTCCATATGAAAGCGTTCCGCCAGCATTTCCGTCGTTGACGTGTAGCCGAGCGACGGCATCTGGGCTTTGGCCGCATAATCCTCGGGGATCGATGCGACATAGGGACCTGCCGCGTCGGCTGCCGTGATCGTGTAGTTGACGATCGGCATGCCACCGGACAAGCGCAGTTGTTCGAGGATCGCATCGGTATTGTTCGGATCGAGCGTTTGGCCGGTCATCTGCTGATAGGCATAGATCGCCTTGGTGACGTTTGCGCCCATGCGCCCGTCAATCGCACCCGGCGAAATACCCTGCCGCGCGAGGAAAACCTCCAGCGCGGTGATTTCCATCTTCGACTTGCCCTTCAGTGTGATAACGGGCTCGGCCGCCGGCTTGTTGACGACGTCAGGCGGGCTTTGCTGCGGATCGATCGATGCGTAATCACTGCCGTTCTGGTTCGCCTGCCCTTGGTTCGTGCCGGGCAATGGCTGATTGTCGAGAGGCTGGCGCTGGATACCGTTGTCACGCGGAATGCCGCCGGTGACTACGCTGCGATCCTGCTGATCGTAACCATTGTTGGGAGCGCCATCGTAGTTTCCGTAGCTGTCGGTGCGATACTGACGATAGTCCTGGTATTTGCCGTTGTCGGAAAGCTGCGTGTCGCCATAGCGGCCGCCATTATTGCCATAGGTATCGCGAGCGGGCGCGCGCGGATAATAGGTGTTTGCCTTCATCTCGGTGGCGACGACATTGCCATAGGCATCGATCAAAACCCGGCGGCCGCGCCCGTCGCGCGCCATTGAGTATCCACCGCCATAGGGATACTGATCGAGGATCCGGCCGTCAGGAGTGACGAGAACCGTGTTGCCATTGCCGCTGCGGTAGTATTGTGCCTGCGCGTCTGTGAGCGCAAGCATGGACACGGTGGCAGTCATTGCCAGGGCAAAACTCAATTTTACGAACCGGTTCACGTCTGTCGAATCCTCGGGATAGTCGTTCGGCTGACACACACATGGCAATTTTGACGCCAGTATGGAGATTTAGATTATCATGCTGAATAAAATATAAAAATTTATGTGATCAAGGCTTCAAGTTAAGATTTGGTAAGCCAAATCACCGTTTATTTCAGCCGCGTGACATCGTGGGATGACCCCCGCATGCGGAGCCGATCAGGGAGGACTTTAAGGATGATGGATTTTTCGGCGGCCAAAGGCCCGAAACTGATGCTGGACGAAGCCTCCGTGCTCGATATCGGCGAATGCCTCGTCGAGGGGAACAATCTTGCGCCCGGAGGCGCCGTTCCTGACGATGGCGATCCGCGTATCAGTCATTCCGTACAGGGCTTCCTTTTCACCTGCGGCCCCGATCATATCCGTCATCCCGTTCCGATGACGGGCGCTTTCGAAGGCAAGCGCTACCCTTTGCACGGTTCCTTTTCCTCTCATCCGGCGAAAATTCTCTGGACCAGGTTCGAGAACGGCAATGCGGAATGCCGGGCCGATATCGACGTCGTCACCGCCGAGGGACTGACGGCAAGGCTGGAGCGCGACTGGCGGATCGACGGCATGACCGGTGAAGTGTCGCTTGCCGATCGCATCGTCAATACGAGCGTCGAGGCGATGCCCGTCTTCCTAATGTACCACATGAATATCGGGGGAAAATGGCTCGACAGCGGCACGCGCCTCACCGGGCAGATGCTGGAAAATGGGGGATTCCCTTGGACGTTCGGCAGGGAGGGGGGCGATATCTTCTGCGTGCCTGCACTGGATAAGGGGGAAGATTGGGCCGAAATCAGCCTCGGGCCGATCGCAGCCATTGGCGGCAAATCCCTGAGGGTGCGTTTCGGCACCGATACGCTGCCGTTCCTGCAGGTCTGGCGTAATCAGCGTGCTCCTGCACATGTGCTCGGCATAGAGCCGGTTTCGCATCGCTGGGTCTCGCGCGCAGAGCTTGAAGAGGCGGGCGAATTCAATATTCTCCAGCCCGGCGAAGCCCGCAATTTCATGCTCAACTTTGCTTTCGTTTGAGCCCGCGCCGCGGTTGACGCTCGTCCTGTCGCGGCGTAGACCAAGGCCACGGTTTTAGAAAGGACATGAACCATGGATATCCGCCCGATCGATGATGAGTATTCGGTATCCGGCCAGATTGCCTTGGAAGATCTCGACCAGATCAAGGCCCTCGGTTTCAAGTCCATCGTCTGCCATCGCCCCGACGGTGAGAGCCCGGATCAGACGCCGTTCGGCGTTATCGAAGCCCGTGCCAAGGAACTCGGTCTCGAAATTACCCATGTGCCTGTTGGCCCGATGGGCGTGACTGAGGAGGCCGTACAGGGCATGGTCGATGCGCTGGACGAGTTTCCGCGGCCGATGCTCGGCTATTGCCGTTCGGGCGCGCGCTCCACGGCGATCTATCAGAAGACGCACCACATTCGCGGCTGAGCGATTATGTCCTTGGCCCTCTAGAATTTAGGGCAGGTCATCGGCCGTGCCCTGTTTACTATCGAAAAAACATCAGGAGAAGACCATGAGCATCAAGCGTATCGACGTTGGCGCCCGGATGAGCGGTGCCGTCATCCACGGTAACACCGTCTATCTCGCCGGCCAGGTAGGCGAAGGCGAAAGCGTTACCGAACAGTGCAAGTCTGCACTTGCCGAGGTCGATCGCCTGCTCGCTGCAGCCGGCACCAATAAGTCGAAGATCCTGCAGACGATCATCTACCTCTCGGACATTTCCTACTTCGCCGAAATGAACGCCGCCTGGGAAGCCTGGGTCGATCCGGTCAATACGCCGGCCCGCGCCACCAGCGAAGCCAAGCTCGCAGCGCCGAAGTACAAGGTCGAATTCATCGTGACCGCAGCGATCGACTAAGGCGCGTCGGGATATTCATGCCATGGCCGGTGGGCTCGCGCTCACCGGCCTTTTGTTTGCGCGATTTCCGTCAAGGTGCGAGAGGGTGTGATCGCTTCCGGATCGAGCGCGATCTCGATGATCGCCGGCTTGCCGCTGGCGCGCGCCCGTTCGAAGGCCGGGCCGAATTCCTCCGTCGCCTTCACGGTTTCGCCATGGCCGCCATAGGCACGGGCAAGAGCCGCGAAGTCCGGATTATCGAGCGCCGTGGCGCTGACGCGGCCGGGATATTCCCGCTCCTGATGCATGCGGATCGTGCCATACATGCCGTTGTTGATGACCAAAGCGATCAGCGGCAGGCCATACTGGACGGCAGTTGCGAATTCCTGGCCATGCATCATGAAACAGCCGTCGCCGGCAAAGCAGATGACTTCGCGCTCGGGAAAGAGCTGTTTCGCAGCAACTGCCGCCGGCAAGCCGTAGCCCATCGAGCCCGATGTCGGCGCCGCCTGCGTGTTGAAGCGGCGAAAGCGATGGAAGCGGTGCAGCCAGGTCGCATAGTTGCCGGCGCCATTGGTGAAGATCGCATCGTCAGCTGTATTGGCTTCGATCCAATCCATGATGCGGCCCATGTGAACCGAGCCGGGGCTTTTCTCCGGTGTCGTCGACCAGGAAAGGTAGGCGGCGTGCATCTGTTGCGTGCGCTCCGCCCAAGGTGTTTCGGTCGGCGCGTCGAAGTCCGCTAGCGCCGCGACGAAATCTGCCGGGCTGGCGCAGATTGCCAGGTCCGGACGATAGACGCGGCCGAGCTCGGAGGGATCTGGATGGATGTGGACGAGCTGCTGGCGCGGGTAGGGGATATCGACCAGCGTGTAACCGGAGGATGGCATCTCGGAAAGGCGGCCGCCGAGAAGGATCAGCAGATCCGCTTCCTTGATCTCCTTTGCCAGCGCGGGATTGATGCCGATGCCGACATCGCCGGCATAGTTCGGATGCAAATGGTCGAACAGCATCTGCCTGCGGAAGGAGCAGCCTACCGGCAACCTGAAACGCTCCGCGAACTGGCGGATGCCGGCAACGGCCTCTTCGTTCCAGCGCGTGCCGCCGAGAATGAGCATCGGTCGTTCGGCAGCAGCAAGGCGCCTATTGAGATCAGCAAGCTGGTTGCGACCAGGGTGAGCGGCGACCGGGACATAGGGCAGCGCCTCCGGCGCTTCGACCTCATCGCGGAGCATGTCTTCGGGCAAGGCCAATACGACCGGGCCCGGCCGTCCCGATGTCGCGACCGCGAAGGCGCGCGTGACGAATTCCGGAATGCGGGCGGCATCATCGATCTCGCCGACCCATTTGGCGAATTCGGTAAAGGCCCGGCGGAATTCCACTTCCTGAAAGGCCTCGCGTTCGCGGGCATCCCGCTGGACCTGGCCGATGAAAAGGATCATCGGGACTGAATCCTGCCGCGCGATGTGAAGGCCGGCGGAAGCGTTCGTGGCGCCGGGGCCGCGGGTGACCATGCAGATGCCAGGCTCGCCGGTGAGCCGGCCCCAGGCATCCGCCATCATCGCAGCGCCGCCTTCCTGCCGACAGACGAGCACCTTGATGTCGCTGTCATGCAGAGCGTCGAGCACGGCGAGAAAACTCTCGCCCGGCACGCAGGAAATACGCCGCACCCCATTGGCCTTCAAAGCCTCGACGATGAGTTGTCCGCCTGTTCGCTTCATATGCCTGCCTTTCCCTCCAGCTCGGCCAATTCGGCCAGAACTTCCTCCTGATGTTCGCCGAGGCGCGGGCTCGGCAGCTTGTAGACCAACGGCGTTTCCGACAGCACGATCGGTGTGCGCACGCTCGGAATGACGGTGCCGGCGCTATCTTCGAGATCGATCCTCAGGCCGCGTGCCACAATCTGCGGATCGGCGAACATATCCTCGATCGAATTGATGGCGCCGGCCGGAACGGCATTAGCCTCGCAGGCTTTCAGCAACTCCGCCTTGTTCCACTTCAGCGTCTCCGCCGTTATGAAAGCCCGAACCTCGTTGCGATTGGCAACGCGGGCCTTGTTGGTCGCGTAGCGCTCATCATCGGCATGGGACCCTATGCCGAGAATAGCGCATAGCCGTCGAAATTGTCCGTCATTGCCGACGGCTAGAATGAGATAGCCGTCAGCTGTGGGCACGACCTCATAGGGCGAGATATTGGGATGGGCATTGCCGAGCCGCACGGGCGGCTTGCCGGAGATCAGATAGTTCATGTTCTGGTTGGCAAGCACGGCCGACTGCACATCGAGCAGTGCCATGTCGATCAGCTGTCCTTCGCCGCTCTTCAAGGCATGGATCAGGGCCGCCTCGATCGCCGAGACGGCATAGATGCCGGTGAAGATATCGGCGATCGCGACACCCGCCTTCATCGGCTGGCCGTCCGGCTCGCCTGTGATCGACATGAAGCCCGACATGCCCTGGACGATATAATCGTAGCCCGCGAGATTGGCATAGGGGCCGGTCTGCCCGAAACCGGTAATCGAGCAATAGACGATAGCGGGGTTGATCTTTCTCAGGCTTTCATAATCCAGCCCGTATTTGACCAGGCCGCCGAGCTTGAAATTCTCGATCACCACATCGGCTGTTTTTACCAGCCTGCGCACCAGATGCCGTCCTTCCTCGGTCTTGAGGTCGGCGGTGATGGAGCGCTTGCCGCGATTGGCGGAATGGTAGTAGGCGGCCGAGAGATTTTCGCCGTCCTTACCCTCGACGAAGGGCGGCCCCCAGTGGCGGGTGTCGTCGCCGCCATCGGGATTTTCCACCTTAATGACGTCGGCGCCGAGATCGGCCAGCATCTGCCCGGCCCACGGTCCGGCAAGCACGCGAGCAAGCTCGATGACACGAATACCGGAAAGCGGAGGTTTCTTGGTCTTCTCGTCCATCATGTCGCTCCGCTCTCCCGCTTAGGGCGTGAATGCTGTTTCAGATGTATCGGATACGGGCTTGGAAGCAAAGCGCCGCTCGCGCCAGAGGATGTAGAGGCCCGAGCCGATGATGATAAGGATGCCGAGCCACTTGATGGCATCCGGGAAGTTGTGGAAGACGAGCCAGCCGAAGATCGTTGCCGAGACGATTTCGAAATATTGCAACGGTGCGAGCGTCGAGGCCGGTACGGCGCGATAGGCGTAGACCGTGAGGATGCCGGCGGCGGCTGCGGTGGCACCAACGCCGAGCAGATGGAGCATGGCGGTCAGATCGGGCATGACCGGATCGAGGATTACAGACCCTGTCGCCCGGCCGATGACGAGCAGGATCAGGCTGAGGCCCGTACCCCACAAAGCTGTCTGAAACTGCATCGACCACGCATCCTCGCTATGGGAGACGACGCGCGTGATCATCACATAGATGGCGATGCAAAGCGCGGTGACGACGGGAAGCAGAGCGATGAAGCCGACTTCCTGAAAGCTCGGCTGGATGATCAGCATCGCGCCGAAAAAGCCGACAACACAGGCCGTATAGCGCCGCCAGCCGATTGTTTCTTTCAGAAAGATGCTGCTCAAGATCGTCAGCATCATTGGCTCGACGAAAAAGATGGCAATGGCATCAGCCACCTCCATCACCTGCAGCGTGGTCACGAACGACACCATGGACAGCGTCAGCACGGCGGCGCGGATGGCATGGACGCCGCTGCGTCGCCAGGTCCACACGCCCCGTTGCCAGCGAACCGCCATCACCGGCAGCGCAAAAAGAGCCTGGAAGATGAAGCGGGCGGCGGTCACCTCGCCCGGCGGAACGGTGGCGGCAGCGAGCTTGGAAAAAATGTCGATGATCGGCGAAAGGATAACGGAGAGGAACATCATCAACAGGCCGAAGGTCAGTTCCGATTGCGGCAATCGGACAGCGGAACCGCTGGAGGTGTTCATTGCAGAATTTCCTTGAGAATCAGTTCCTTGTCACCACCATCTTGCACCAGTTGGCAAATCGGGCGGTGGCTTCGTCGGCACCGATGTCGTTGAGTGTCTCGTGCCGCATGTCGGGGTAGATCTCGGTTGTAATATGAGAGAAGCCTGCGCGTTTCAAGTGATTTGCGAGCCAGGAGATCGCTTTCGCGTTGTCGGTTGCCGGGTCCTTGCCGCCTCCGACGAGGTGGATCGGCATGTTGCGTCGGAGCCGGTCGAGATAGGTCTTTTGCGGCGCGCGGAAGGTGAGCTCGAATATGTCGAGCCAGAGCGAGACGGAGGCATCGAAGCCGCAAAGCGGGTCAGCGATATATTTGTCCACCTGCTCAGGAACGCGCGAGAGCCAATCGAAATCGGTGCGGCGGTTGGCGATCGATTTACCCCAGGTGCCGAAGGTCAGCTTCGGCAATGGTCCGCTCGGCACGTCCGATCCTTTGAACATGCGCTCGGTCTTGAGGATGAGCTGGGCGGCGCGGCCGGCAAGGCCAGGATTGAAGTTAGAGTTCCAGACGGTGACGGCGTCGAATTTGTCCGGATACGTGACGACCGTGTTCAGACTGATCAATCCGCCCATGGAGTGACCGAAGAGAATAATCGGCAGGCCAGGATGGGCGCTTGCGGCAAGCTCGCGCATGGCGAGTACATCCGCGATTACCAGTTCCACTCCACCTTTTCGCGCGAAGCGGCCAATCGGCGCATCGTGGGCAATCGTCTCGCCGTGACCGCGATGGTCATGCACGTAAACGTGGAAGCCTTGAGCGGCCATTGCGTTTGCAAAGGCCTTGTAGCGGCGAGAATGCTCGGCAAGGCCATGCGATATCAAGAGAATGCCGCGTGCTTGGGTCGTCGCCGGCAAATGATGATAGGCAAGCTTCGCACCCGTCGAACTATTCAGGCGCTGTGTCTCGGCGAACATGCATTCGTTCCTCCCTAACTGAACGAAAGGTCATCATTCGCTCGATTGCAATGGATAGGTGTTGAAGCTCACAGAAATAAATCTTTCCGAGCGCTGCGATTCAGGATTGCATCTGCTCGATCAAACTGCTTATTTGTTCCTATAATGTTCTAATTGGAGGCAGGGAATGAAGCATTGGCTTCGGGTATTTGCGGTTGTGCTCCTTTCGATCGGCACTGTGACGGGCGCCATGGCGCAGGAACATAGCCGTGGGCGGACACGTTTCATCCTGGCGGCAAGCTGGGAGCCGGCATTTTGTGCGGCGAACCAGAAGAAGGCGGAATGCCGGAACCAGTCATCGAACAATTTCGATGCAACGAATTTCTCGCTGCATGGTCTCTGGCCGATGCGACAGGAATATTGCGACATTTCCGATGACCTGAAGCAGGCGGATCGCGGCCGCGACTGGAAAGACCTGCCGGCCGTGCAGCTGTCCCAGGACGTCAAGACGAAGTTGAACAAGGTGATGCCGGGTACGCAATCCGGCCTCGAGCGGCACGAATGGGTCAAGCATGGCACCTGCACGAAGCTCAGCGCCGACCAATATTTCGCCATCGCTGCCGGTCTGATTACCGAGCTCAACGCTTCGGCCGTGCGTGATCTCTTCGCACAGAATATCGGCAAGGAGCTGGATGCCGAAAGCATCAAGGCTGCCTTCGACCAGAGTTTCGGCGAGGGCGCCAATGCCCGCATCAAGATGAGCTGCCGCCGGGTTGGCGATGTCAGAATGATTTCGGAGCTGACCATCGGTCTCTCGGAAGATGCGATCGACCCCCGGCAGGGCAGTGAGCCGCGGCTCGCCAAACTGATCCAAGGTGCTGGCAGCACCTCCTTCGGCTGCGATCGGGGCGTGGTGGACGCGGCCGGCTTCTGAGAAAATACGGTCTTTCTGACGCGGATAATGCCCTCGGACAAGGTTTCGCCGTTGCCCGAGGGCGGGGTTTCGCCTACATAGCGGCACAAATCGCAACGCTATTCGTCCGTGGAGCAACCCAAGCTATGGCACGTCAGTTCATTTATCATATGGCCGGTCTGAATAAGTCCTATGGCGCCAAGAAAATTCTCGAAAATATCCATCTCTCCTTCTATCCGGATGCCAAGATCGGTATTCTCGGCCCGAACGGCGCAGGTAAGTCGACGGTGCTGCGCATCATGGCCGGCCTTGATAAGGAATATACCGGCGAAGCCTGGCTGGCCGAAGGCGCCACCATTGGCTACCTGGCGCAGGAGCCTCAGCTCGATCCCAATAAGACGGTTTTCGAAAACGTCATGGAAGGCGTTGCTAAGAAAACCGAGATCCTCAATCGCTACAATGAATTGATGATGAACTATTCCGACGAGACGGCGGACGAGGGCGCCAAGCTCCAGGACATCATCGACAGCCAGAATCTCTGGGATCTGGAAAGCCAGGTCGAGATGGCGATGGAAGCATTGTGCTGCCCGCCGCGCGATGCCGAAGTCACCAGCCTTTCCGGCGGTGAGCGCCGCCGCATCGCGCTGTGCCGCCTGCTTCTCTCGCAGCCGGACCTGCTGCTGCTCGACGAACCGACCAACCATCTCGACGCTGAAACCATTGCCTGGCTGGAAAAGCATCTGCGCGACTATCCGGGTGCCGTGATGATGATCACCCACGACCGCTACTTCCTCGACAATGTTACCGGCTGGATCCTCGAACTCGATCGCGGCCGCGGCATTCCCTACGAAGGTAACTATTCCGCTTATCTGCGGGCCAAGGCCAAGCGCATGCAGCAGGAAGCCCGCGAAGAAGCTGGCCGCCAGAAGGCGATCAGCCGTGAACAAGAATGGATCGCCTCCAGCCCCAAAGCCCGCCAGGCCAAGTCCAAGGCGCGTATCAACGCCTACGAACAGCTGGTCGATGCTGCCGAAAATCAGCGTCCTGGCGATGCGCAGATCATCATTCCCGTTAGCGAACGTCTCGGTCAGGTGGTGATCGAGATGGAGGGCATCACCAAGGGTTTCGAAGGCCGCACGCTGATTAACGATCTGTCGATCAAGCTGCCGCCCGGCGGCATCGTCGGCATCATCGGCCCGAACGGCGCTGGCAAGACGACCCTGTTCAGGATGATCACCGGGCAGGAAAAGCCGGATTCCGGCTCGATCCGTATCGGCGAGACGGTGCATCTCAGCTATGTCGACCAGAGCCGCGACGCGCTTGACGGCAATAAGACCGTATGGGAGGAAATCTCCGGCGGCGCCGAAGTCATCAAGCTCGGCAAGTTCGACATGAACTCGCGCGCCTATTGCGGCGCCTTTAACTTCAAGGGCGGCGATCAGCAGCAGAAGGTCGGCAATCTCTCTGGTGGTCAGCGCAACCGCGTTCACCTGGCCAAGATGCTGAAGGCTGGCGGCAACGTGCTTCTGCTCGACGAACCAACCAACGACCTCGATACGGAAACGCTGGGCGCGCTGGAAAGCGCACTCGAAAACTTCGCCGGTTGCGCCATCATCATCAGCCATGATCGCATGTTCCTCGACCGCCTGGCCACGCATATCCTGGCCTTCGAAGGCGAAGGTCATGTCGAATGGTTCGAAGGCAACTTCGAGGATTACGAGCAGGACAAGATCCGCCGGCTCGGCCCTGATGCCCTCAATCCGGGCAGCCAGGCGCACAAGCGGCTGACGCGCTAAACCTCTCGGTTTCGCTCTTTGAAAACCCCGGCTTGTCCGGGGTTTTTGCGTATCTGGGAACGGAATGGAATATTCCGTTTTCGCCAGAAATTAACAGATTTCCGACGTCGAATTGCCGCCGTGGCGGATTGGCTCTTGCGCACTGTACTTAAATCACATAAAGATATCTTTATATCTTGATTGGGTGTGAAATGACGGATCTGGTTAAACTCGGTTTGGATGAGGTGGTGGACGTGCTGAAGGCGGTCGGCGAGCCAACCCGCTTACGTCTTCTCGCGCTGCTCGCGGCCGGCGACCTCACGGTGACCGATCTTACCGAAATTCTCGGCCAGTCGCAGCCTCGCATTTCCAGGCATTTGAAGCTGCTTGGCGAAGCCGGATTGATCGATCGTTACCAGGAGGGCGCCTGGGCCTATTTCCGCCTGAAGCAAGAGGGCAAGGCCGTGACGCTGGCGCGCAGTCTCCTGCGCCATACTGCCGAAAAGGATACGGTGCTGCTGCGTGACGGCGAGCGTCTTGCCTCCGTAAAGCGTGTTCGCGCCGAGCGTGCTCAGACCTATTTCAGCCGGAATGCCGCCGAATGGGATGAACTGCGGCGCCTCCATGTCGCCGACGAAGACGTCGACAAGGCGCTGATCGAGCTGATCGGTCCGCAGCCTATCGACGCCTTCCTCGATCTTGGCACAGGTACGGGTCGGATGCTGCAGCTTCTGGCCGGACACTATCGCCGCGCAGTCGGCATCGATGCTAGCCGCGACATGCTGGCGGTCGCCCGCGCCAATCTCGATCGGGCCAACATCACGGCCGCCTCAGTGCGTCACGGCGATATTTTCAACCTGCCGCTGGAACAGCAGGATTTCGACCTCATCACCATCCATCAGGTCCTGCATTTTCTCGATCAGCCGGAGATCGCCGTGACCGAAGCGGCGCGAATGCTGCGGCCCGGCGGCCGGCTTGTGATCATCGATCTTGCGCCGCACGGGCTGGAATATCTGCGTGACGAGCATGCGCATCTGCGTCTCGGCTTCTCGCATCAGACCATGTCGGATTGGCTGAAATTGGCGGGGCTGGATGTGGAGCGCGTGCAGGACCTTCATTCGGGGAAGGAAGGCGGGCAGGCGCTGACGGTCACCATCTGGCTGGCACGCGATCCACGGCTGCTGATTGCAGCCGGCCAAGACCTTCATTCGTCCCCCATTCTTGCCGGGAGAGTTTGACATGTCTCCGAGATCAGAAAGCCGCAATGACGGTATCCGCATCTCCTTCGAGTTCTTTCCGCCGAAGTCGGAAGAGGCCGAGCAGCAACTGTGGAACACCGTCGAGGAACTCAGCGACTGGGAGCCTGAGTTCGTTTCAGTGACCTATGGGGCAGGCGGCTCGACCAAGGCGCCGACGCTTTCGGCCGTACGCAGGATGATCCATGAGACGCCGTTCACGACCGCATCGCACCTGACCTGCGTCGGTGCCACGCGTGAGGATACGCATCGGGTGATCGACGAATTTCTGGCGGCAGGCGTTCGTCGTTTCGTTGCCCTGCGCGGCGATCCCCCAGGCGGTGTCGGCGCGGCCTATCAGCCGCATCCGGGCGGTTATGCCAATGCCGCGGAATTGGTCGGTGCTTTGCGCGAGCGCGGCGATTTCGATATATCCGTCTCGGCCTATCCCGAAAAGCATCCGGAAAGCCGCGACACATCAGCCGATATCGACATGCTGAAGCGCAAGGCCGAGAATGGCGCCGATCGGGCGTTGACCCAGTTCTTCTTCGATAATGATGCTTTCGAGCGCTATCATGATCGCGTCCGTGCGGCCGGTATCCAGATTCCCATCGTGCCGGGCATCATGCCGATCCAGAACCTGACGCAGCTCAAGCGCTTTGCGGGTGCTTGCGGCGCAAGCATCCCTTCCTGGCTCGACACGCGTTTCGAAGGTTTGGACGAGAATACCGAAGACCGCGCCAAGGTCGCCGCCGAGGTGGCTGCCGAGCAGATCCAGGACCTGGTGCGTCGTGGCATCCATGAGTTTCATCTCTACACGATGAACCGCTCGGCGCTGATTTCCGACGTGCTCAAAAGGCTGGGTCTTCAGCGCAAGGCGGATGTCCGTGCAGGCGCTGCCGCCTGAGCACTTAGGGTGAGGTAAAGCAATTCCAGGAAAAATTGCGCAGCAGTTTTACGTCCGGAATTGCGTAAAAATAACAGGACGGAGCGTTTTCGCGATTCGAAGAAAAGCGGAAAGGCTCTAATGGAAAAGCGCATGCCCAACCCGGACACGCGCCTTTCTAATCAAACAGGGGTTTGTTAGCTTTTTCGGAGTTTGATCGTCTGCGAATTTCGCCAAGCGTATCAGATGAAAAGCATCGTCACGACGAACGCGAAGGCCGCACCGACCACCAGGACGTTGATGGATCGTGTTAATCCCATGTCTTCCTCCTCAGTCAGCCGTTAAATTTTATGTCGAAAATGTGTCGTTTGGAAAGAACA
>JBCNPI010000100.1:0-17379 GCA_039593415.1 Rhizobium sp.
ATTGCCGTGACCGAAGATCGCCCAGACACCGCCGAAGATCGGCTGCTTCTGTCCGTCGATGATAGTCATCTGCTTCTTGAGGAAATGCGTGACGGCCTGTGCCATCGTCAATCGGATCGTCTTGCCCATCGGGCGCCTCCCAAATGCTTTAATGTCACTGGCCGCGGGTTTTCAGCCACGCATCCGTCAGTTGCCGGAAGCGGCCGGCCATGTCGGCAATCGCTTCCTCGTCGTTCATGCCGCCCGAGAGCCACGCGCGGGCCGCATCGGAAAAGATGGTCCGCCCGACAGCGAAACCCTTGACCGAGGGCGCTGCCAGCGTCGCCTCGAAACTGCGGATCAGCTCTTCAGCCGGCGCCTCCAGGCCGAGCAGCACGATACCGCGGCACCATGGATCATTTTTGGCGATCACGGCATCGATTTTTTTCCAGGCTGATGTCGATTCCTGCGGTTCCAGCTTCCACCAGTCCGGCTTGATGCCGAGTGCGTAGAGCTCTTCCATCGCCGTCGAAATGGTATCGTCGGTCAGCGGCCCATTCTTGCTGGCGATGATTTCCACGAGAAGCTCGCGACCGACCTTGCGCGCGGCTTCGAAAAGCGTGCGCAGCTTCTCCTGCTGCTCCGCCTTCAATTCCTTCGGATCGTCCGGATGGTAGAAGCAAAGGCATTTGATGCAATGATTGAGCGGCCATTCAACGAGCTGCGAGCCGATGTCCTGGCTGAATTCGAATTTCAGCGGCTTCGATCCCGGCAGCTCCACAGGACGGCCGATCCAGGAGAAATTCTTGGTGGCGGCATCGAAGAAGGCATCGCGCCCGAAGCGCTCATCGATCAGCATACCATAACCGGGGCGGCCGTCGGCCACCCGCGCCGCCGCTTCGACGGCAAGCCGCTTGAAAGCAACGATCTTGTCGTGGCCGATGCCCAGCTCATCACAAACGCTGACGAGCTGCGAACGATGGTCGATCGCAAGCGCCATCAACAACGGGATTTCGTCGCTGCGGCGGGTCGTTGCCCAATGGATATGGTTGATCGCCTCGTCCTTGCGCAGAGCGCGGTACTTGCTCCCCGTCTTCAGGAAGAAATCGAGCTCCGTCCAGGTCGGATATTCCGGCGAGCAGAGCAGGCGGGAAACGGCAAAGGCGCCGCAGGCATTGGCCCAGGTTGCGCAGGTCTTCAGCGGTTCGCCGCGCAGATAGCCGCGCAGGAAACCGGACATGAAGGCATCGCCCGCGCCGAGAACGTTGAACACCTCGATCGGGAAGCCCTGGCCGACGATGCCGGCTTCGAGATCGTCGGAGATCGGGCCTTCATAGACAATGCAGCCCATGGCGCCGCGTTTCAGCACGATGACGGCAGACGAGAGACGGCGGATTTCCTTCAAGGCGCCGAGCACGTCGTCGGCGCCGGAGGCGATCATGATCTCTTCTTCCGTGCCGACGATCAGGTCGCAATCCGGCAGCGTCTCCTTCATCTTCGAGGAGACGCGATCCGATTTCACATAACGCTCGAAACCTTCGGCATGGCCGGCAAGCCCCCAAAGGTTCGGGCGGTAATCAATGTCGAAGATCACCTTGCGGCCGTTCGCCTTGGCGATGCGGATCGCCTTGCGCTGGGCGGCCTCGGTATTGGGCTTGGAAAAATGCGTGCCGGATACCAGAACGGCGCCTGAAGACTTGATGAAATTTTCATCGATGTCGTCTTCGTCCAGCGCCATGTCGGCGCAGTCGGAGCGATAGAAGATCATCGGCGAGACGCCTTCGGCCTCGACCGCCAGCAGCACCAGCGCCGTCAGCCGCTCCTTGTCCGTCGCGATCCCATCAACGGCAACGCCCTCCCGGGCTGCCTGCTCGCGGATGAAGCGGCCCATCTGCTCGTCGCCGACGCGGGTGATGAGACCGGATTTCAGGCCGAGCCTTGCGGTGCCGATGGCGATATTGGCCGGGCAGCCGCCAACCGACTTCGCAAAAGAGGCGATGTCTTCCAGCCTAGAGCCGATCTGCTGGCCGTAAAGGTCGACGGAGGACCGGCCGATGGTGATCACATCGAGTTTTGCTTCCGGCTCCGCGCCAGGATTGTCGTGTGCCATGATGTCCTCCCGTCGGGGGCATGATCTCTCCTGCTCTACAGCCTGTGCCGAGATCATGCGTTATTGATACTGCCGGTATGCTTTTCGTCCCGGTTGCGATGGATCGGATGGCCATCTCCCACAGCCGTGATCTTGGCAATAGTGAAACATTGGTTCCGAGATTTTGTCAATTCGGAATGTTTATTCCATTTTCGTTTTATCGGTTTTTGTCGCTCCTTTTCGCCGACGCTCTGCGATGGCGACGGGAAAGGCCATGATGAGCGCCATGGAGGCCGATAATGAGCGAAAGCCCGCAAAGTCGGCCTCGGCTACTTCGAACCAATGGGTGGCGCAGGCGCTGAGGGGCGAGAAAGCCGAATCGGTGATGGCGATGACGGGCACGCCGCGTGCGGCGAGATCCTGCGCCTGCGCCAGACTGTCGGCCGCATAGGGCGAAAAGCTCGCGGCGATCGCTGCGTCCTTCTCCGTGGCGAAACGGGCGATCTCGCCATCTATGCCGTTGGGCGAGGCGACGATCTGATGGCGGATGTTCAGCTTGGAAAAGGCGTAACTCAGATGCGCCGTCAGCGGATAGGAGCGGCGCTTGGCGATAAGATAGATCGTTTCGGCTGCGGCAAGGATATCGACCGCCTTGGCGAAACTATCCGTTTCGATGGTTGCGGCCAGCTTGTTGATAGATTGGCTTGCAGCGGAAAGAAAGCCGGAGAGAATGCCGGCTTCTTCGTCCTTTATTCCGGATTGTTCGAGCGTCACAAGCCGCTCTTCATAGCTCAGCGTTCGGTCGCGCAGCCTTTCGCGGAAGATGCTTTGCAGATCGGAAAAGCCTTCATAGCCGAGGTGATGGGCAAGGCGTACCAGCGTCGAAGGCTGGACTTCCGCGGCTGCTGCGATGCTGGCGGTCGTGCCGAAGGCGATTTCATCGGGATTGCCGAGCGCAAAGGCGGCAACTTGTGCCAGACGTTTCGGCATGGCGTTCTTCCGCTCGATGATGGTGCTGCGCAGACTTTCAAAGTCGCGCGGCACCCTGGTTTGCGTCCCGACATTGTTGTCCATGCGCCGTCCTTCAGCTTTTTCCAACGCCCTCAATGAAACAAACGTTCCATATTCGCAACGATACCGGATTTTGGATAATTCGGCACGAATAATTTTAACATGATGATTTTAAATGAATAAATATGAATTCCTTCCTCTGCGGGAGATTTTGCTCGCAGGGCTGTGCTTGTCAAAACGGTCTAAATATTCCAAAACTTACCCGACTTCGGGAGAGGATTTGAGGAGAGCAGGCAATGAAGCCGTTGGGCGTTGGATTGATCGGAACCGGCTATATGGGTAAATGCCATGCGCTGGCGTGGAATGCAGTGAAAACCGTATTCGGAGACGTCGCGCGGCCGCGCCTGGTGCATCTCGCCGAAGCCAATGCCGATCTGGCAAGGACGCGCGGCGACGAATTCGGCTTTGAGAAGGCAACCGCCGACTGGCGGGATCTGATTGCAGACCCGGATGTGGACGTCGTCTCGGTCACGACCCCCAACCAGTTCCATCCGGAAATGGCGATCGCAGCGCTTGAGGCTGGCAAACACGTCTGGTGCGAAAAGCCGATGGCTCCTTCCTATGGCGATGCGGAGCGTATGCTGGCTGCAGCCAAAACCTCCGGCATGGTCGCGATCCTCGGCTACAATTATATTCAGAACCCGATGATGCGGCATATCAAGTCGTTGATTGCGGAAGGCGCGATCGGTGCAGTCAATCACGTCCGCGTCGAGATGGATGAGGATTTCATGGCCGATCCGAACGGCCTTTTCTATTGGAAGAGCGAGCTTGCCTCCGGTTACGGCGCGCTCGATGATTTTGCCGTGCATCCGCTTTCGCTGCTCTGGTTCCTCTTCGGCCATGTCGAGGCCGTCATCACTGACATGGTGAAGCCCTATGCCGAACGGCCGCTGAAGGACGGTGGCCGCCGCACCGTCGAGAATCATGATATTTCCAACGTGCTGATGCGGCTCGGCGGCGGCATTTCCGCCGTGCTCATGGCCAATCGCTCCGCCTGGGGTCGCAAGGGGCGGATCGCCCTGCAAATCTTCGGCTCCAAGGGGGCGATCTCCTATGACCAGGAGCGCATGAACGAATTCGAGCTCTATCAGGCCGAGGGCAGGGACAGTGAGCAGGGTTTCCGCAAGGTTCTCGCAGCGCCGGCCCATAAACCCTATGATCGCTTCATTCCAGCACCCGGCCATGGTCTAGGCTTCAACGACCTGAAGATCATCGAATGTCGCGAGCTGATCCGTGCCATATCGGAGGAAGCTGCGTCTGTCGTGTCTTTCAAAGACGGCTTGCGCATCGAGAAGTCTGTGCATGCCATGGCGCAATCCTTCCACGAGCGACGTTGGGTTGAAATCAACTAGGCATCCGAGCCCGCCAGCCTAACTTTCTCCCGATCCGGGGCGCAGGGTCAGTCTTGATTGACGCTTGCGGGCGCAAGCGTTACCCCTGAATCCCAGAGGTATCCGATCGCATTCGCGTGGGTCGGATCGCGATAAAATGAGGGAGTACGGATCGTGACGGGCAGATTGGTCATTGTCGGCGCCGGGCAGGCGGGTTTCGCGCTTGCAGCCAAATTGCGCGGGCTGGGGGATTCAAGGCCGATCACCATCGTCGGGGCTGAGGAGAACCTTCCCTACCAGCGGCCGCCATTGACCAAGAAGTATCTACTCGGCGAAATGACCTTCGATCGCCTGCTGTTCCGGCCGGAACATTGGTATGCGGACAATAATGTCGAGATTCGCCTCTCCACCTGGGTCGAGCAGATCCATCGCGCCGCAAAGCAGATCGTCATGCAGGATGGTTCGACGCTGCAGTACGACACGCTGGCTCTTTCAACGGGCTCGACGCCGCGCCGCCTTCCGCCGTCCGTCGGTGGGGCGCTCGAGGGCGTCTATCTGGCTCGCGATAAGCGTGATGCCGATCGCCTTGCCGCTGAAATGCGCCCGGGCCGACGGGTTCTCATCATCGGCGGCGGCTATATCGGCCTCGAGGCTGCTGCCGTCGCGCGCCATCGTGGCCTCGAGGTAACCGTCATCGAGATGAGCGATCGTATCCTGCAGCGTGTCGCAGCCAAGGAAACGGCTGATATTTTCAGAGCTATCCATCAGAAGCACGATGTCGTCATTCGTGAGAAGACGGGGCTGAAGCAGCTCATCGACCACAACGGCCATGTCGGGGCCGCGGAACTGTCCGATGGATCTAGGATCGATGTGGATTTCGTCGTCGTCGGCATTGGCGTCGCTCCCAATGACAGGCTTGCCAAGGAAGCCGGCCTGGAAGTCGGCAACGGCATCGTCGTTGATTCGTTTGCCCGTACCTCCGATCCCTCCATCTTTGCGGTGGGTGATTGCGTGGAGTTGCCATGGGAGGGCGGGCGAATCCGCCTCGAATCAGTCCAGAATGCGGTCGACCAGGCGGAGGCTGCTGCTGCGATCATCGCGGGTGGCGACAAGGCCTACGATCCGAAGCCGTGGTTCTGGTCCGATCAATATGATGTGAAGCTGCAGATCGCCGGTTTCAATCTGGGTTATGACGAGACGCTGTTCCGCCCGGGCGCCCGCGAGGGGGCGGCATCAATATGGTATTTCAGGCAGGGCCGCTTCATCGCCGTCGACGCCATCAACGATGCAAAGGCCTATGTTACCGGCAAGAAGCTTCTGGAAACCGGTTCCAACCCCTCCAAGGACATCCTTGCCGATCCTGCCGCCGATTTGAAGCAGCTGCTGGCTTGATGTAAAATTTCAAGCTGGCCGAAGCATGCTTCGGCCAGCAATCGCCTGTTGCTGATTCATGGAAAGAACGTACACAAGCGCGAAAAAGCGCTTGCGTCGATAAATGAATGGCCCTATCAGGGCCGCACCGGAGAGGTGGCCGAGTGGTCGAAGGCGCTCCCCTGCTAAGGGAGTATACCAGAAATGGTATCGTGGGTTCGAATCCCATCTTCTCCGCCATTTTCCAGATTGTCCTCCCTTGCAGACGCGCCCGCGATCCTGGCACCGCCAAATCGAGCAAGGCCAGCTATTATTATCGGGAATTTCGGCCTGCAAAGCCCTCGTAGCGCTTCAGATATGCTATCAGCGCTCGAAGCTTCGGGGCCATGTTTCGTCGATTGGGATAATAGAGGTAGAAGCCAGGGAAATAGGGGCAATATTCCTCCAGGATCGGCATTAGCTCGTTTCTGCCGATGAAGGCGCGAAAGCTTTCCTCCATCCCGAATGTGATTCCCGCTCCGGCGACGGCCAGCTTGATCATCACGCCCATATCATTCGTCGTCACCTCCGGTGCGACTTCCACCCGGAATTCCTTGCCTTCCTCCGCAAACTCCCAGCGATAGGGGACAGCCTTTGGCGAGGGGCGCCAGCCTATGCATCGATGCACGGAGAGCTCTTTCGGATGCTTGGGAATGCCGAATCGGTCGCGATAGGCAGGGGAACATACAGCCAATTGCCGCTCGTTGCCGGCAACGGGCAGGGCAATCATGTCCTGCTCGATGACTTCGCCAAGCCGGACGCCGGCGTCGTAGCCTTCCGACACGATGTCGAATTCCTCGTCGGTCACGGTGATGTCGAGCTGGATCTCGGGATTGGCGTCCGTAAAGCCTGCGAGAAAATCGCCGGCGAGAAACCGCTCCGCGATCGACGAGATGGCAAGCCGTAATTGACCGCGAGGTCGGGTGCGCAAAGTCTCTGTCTTTTCCATCGCGGTGCGTATGTCCGAGACTGCCGGCTCCACCTCCGCATAAAGCCGTTCCCCGGCTTCCGTCAGGCTGACGCTGCGGGTTGTGCGCTGCAGCAGCGCGATGCCCATGCTCTCCTCCAATCGCCGGATCGTCTGGCTGACTGCCGAGCGGGTGACGCCGAGTCTATCGGCAGCGGCGCGAAAATTACGCTCCTGAGCGACGAGGATGAAAACGGAGAGAGCATTGAGATCAGGCCACATTGGTAACTATTGCTTTCCAAGCTGTCGCTGAATGGATGTCTTATCACGACAATAAGGCTCTGTATCCTCCTCGTGTCCGGTTCTGGAAAGAGAGCCGTTCATGCAAGAAGGAGTGACGAATGCCTATAGATAAAGTGATCCTCATCAGCGGTGCCTCCAGCGGTATCGGCGCCGGCATCGCCCGCGAACTCGCCTCTGCCGGGGCAAGGGTCGTGCTTGGCGCAAGACGAGTCGACAGATTGGAGGCCTTGGCGGCCGAGATTCGGGAGAAGGGCGGCACAGTGATGACCCGCCGGCTCGATGTCACCGACAGGGCTGACGTTGCCGCCTTTGCTGAGGCGGCACGCCTGGCCTGGGAACGCGTCGATGTCATCGTCAATAACGCCGGCATTATGCCGCTTTCCCTGATGACGTCGATGAAGGTCGAGGAATGGGACAGAATGGTCGACGTCAACATCAAGGGTGTGCTGCATGGTATCGCGGCGGTCCTGCCGGAAATGACGGTGCGTGGCTCCGGCCACATCATCAATATCGCCTCGATCGGGGCGCTGGCCGTCTCCCCGACTGCCGCCGTCTATTGCGCAACCAAGTACGCGGTTCGGGCGATCTCCGATGGGCTGCGCCAGGAGTGTCGCGATATCAGGGTCACCTGCATCCATCCGGGCGTCGTGGAGAGTGAGCTGGCGGATACGATCACCGACCCTGTGGCAGCCGAAGCGATGAAATCCTACCGAGCTGTTGCGCTGACCCCCGACGCCATCGGTCGGGCGGTGCGCTTCGCGGTCGAGCAGCCTGACGACGTCGATGTTAATGAGATCGTCATGCGCCCGACGCGGGCGGAACATTGATACGCGCTCTTGCTCTCATTTCGGCGTGCATCCTGTTCGCTTCGCCAGCACTCTCTGAGGATCGAATCCAAATGGAAAAACCGACTCACGCTTACATCGGCATGTGGGTGACCGCAGACGGTCATATTCGCCACGAGCTCCTGCCGAACGGCCGCTATATCGAGGCGCGGGGCAGTCGCGAACGTGCCTATCAGGGGCGGTTTGTGGTGACGAATGATCATATCGACTACTGGGATGATACCGGGTTCACCGCCGATGGTGACTTTATCGATGGAGCACTCCACCACGCCGGAATGATCCTATATCGAAGGAAATGATGTTCGGGTGGCGTTTGGTCCTCAGCGGCCCGTCCTTATCCAATGGCCGCTAGCTGCCCTCCGAATCGCTCATCCCGGAATCACCCGCGTCCTGCATCGTTTTGGGACGCGGGTCGAACCCACCAATGGCAGCTCATCTTGAGGCAGCGGCGAGCCAAGCGTCGCAAAGAGCTTGCTCAGGCCGCGCAAAAATACGCGGGTCGGCCACGGAATGGCCATTTCCCCGCCTTTTTCCAGCCGGCTGAAGCCATTTTAGCAGCTGGCGTAAGTGCCCGTAGATTAAGAGGTTTCTTAACGAAGTCTAAATAAATGCGGCCACCGCGTTGCTGACTTGTGTCCTTTCAGCAACAGGAGTTCGGGAAGGCTTACGCAAATCCCCCTTTCCGGCAAGATGTCGATTGCGTGACAGTGCACGTCTTGTATTTTCACTCTCGGAAGCGAGGGCGATTGATCGTCCACTTCTTGAAACGCGAGGATGGGACAGGGAATGCCTTCGGGTAGTTCTCATTCTCGATATAAACTTTGACTGGAGGTCAATATGAACATCAAGAGCCTTCTTCTCGGCTCCGCTGCTGCGCTGGCAGCAGTTTCCGGTGCTCACGCAGCTGACGCTATTGTTGCTGCTGAGCCCGAGCCGCTGGAATACGTCCGTATCTGCGACGCCTACGGTGCTGGTTACTTCTTCATCCCGGGCACGGAAACCTGCCTCAAGATCGGCGGCAAGGTTCGTACCGAAGGTGAGTGGTTCGACGCTTACAATCCGAACACGCACTTCGGCACGCTGTGGCATACCCGCGCTGAGCTGCAGTTGCAGACGGCTTCGGACACCGAATACGGCCCGCTGAAGACCAACACCGAAATTCGTTGGGACTGGAACGACGGCAACGCCACCAAGACCAACCTGCTGCACGCCAGCATCAGCCTCGGCGGCTTCCTCGTTGGTAAGGAAGACTCGCAGTTCAACGTCTTCACCGGTTACGCCGGCGACGTCATCAACGACGACGTGGTCTATGACGGCCCGTACGAACTGAACCAGATCACCTACAACTACGATGCTGGCAACGGCTTCACGGCTGTGATCTCGGTTGAAGACACCAATTCCGGCACCGGTGCTACCGGCGCAAACGGCGAAGACAGCTCCAACCACTACGCTCCTGACGTTGTTGCCGGTGCTGGCTACAAGGCTGGCGCATGGAGCTTCAAGGTCGTCGGCGGTTACGACTCGATCGTTGAAGAAGGCGCTATCAAGGCTCGCGTCGATGCAGACTTCGGCGTATTCTCGGCCTTCTTGATGGGCGGCTGGAACACCGACGGCAACAAGCTCAACAAGTATGCCGGTGCAAACGGTGCTGGCGATGCTGCCGGTATCGGCTGGGGCGACTGGGCTGTCTGGGGTGGCGTTGGCGTTCCGATCAACGAAAAGCTGAAGTGGAACCTGCAGCTCGCCTACACCGACTCCAAGATCTTCGCTGCTACGACGAACATCAAGTGGAATCCGGTCAAGAACCTTCTCATCGAGCCGGAAGTTTCCTACACCAACTGGGACTCCATCAACGAAGATCAGTGGGCTGGTATCCTCCGCTTCCAGCGTTCGTTCTAATCTGATTTGACCTAGGTCATATGAGATCTCTCACTTCGGTGAGGAAAAGCCCGGTCGCAAGGCCGGGCTTTTTGCGTTGCCTATAACAGCATTTCTTTTTTGATGTTGGAAGTATAAAGCCGGCTATCCTGGCGCAGAACACTTTCTGCAACGGGCGTCGCTTCTCGGGTGAAAGTTTTTTCCATGTAATTTTAAGTAGAACTTATTCTCGGCGCGGAAAAAATATGACGAATTTGCGACGTGATTTTTGTGCAACGCACCGTTTGAAACTCACGTCATAAATGCCGACAGTTTGTATCTGATATTGCTCTGAAAAAAACGATCTGTAGGGTCCAACTCAGAAGCAAGACTTACGGTCTTGGTTCTCCCAGATCAGGGGTCAACTTTAAAAACTAGGTAGGGTGGGAAACGTCGATTTTTCGGCGCGGTTTCTATGCCTTATTGATATCGAAACTGGAGTTTCAAATGAACATCAAGAGCCTTCTTCTCGGCTCCGCTGCTGCGCTGGCAGCAGTATCCGGTGCTCATGCAGCTGACGCTATTGTTGCTGCTGAGCCGGAGCCGCTGGAATACGTTCGCATCTGCGACGCATACGGCGCTGGCTACTTCTTCATCCCGGGCACCGAAACCTGCCTTAAGGTCGGCGGTATGGTCCGTACCGAAGGCAAGTGGTACGATGCCTACAACCCGAACAGCCACAATGGTACTCTCTGGCACACCCGCGCTCAGCTGAGCCTCGACACGGCATCGGACACCGAATACGGTCCACTGAAGACCAACACGGTTATCCGTTGGGACTGGCAGGAAGGCAACTCCACCGCCACCAAGCTGCTCTGGGCTAACATCAGCCTCGGCGGCTTCCTCGTTGGTAAGGCTGACTCGCAGTACAACGTCTTCACCGGTTATGCCGGCGACGTCATCAACGACGACGTGGTCTATGACGGCCCGTACGAACTGAACCAGATCACCTACAACTACGATGCCGGCAACGGCTTCACGGCTGTCGTCTCGGTCGAAGACAGCAACTCCGGTGCTGATACCTCTTCCTACGGCGGCGCTTGGGTTCAGGCGAAGACCAACCAATATGCTCCGAACGCCGTTGCCGGTATCGGCTACAAGGTTGGTAACTTCGGCTTCAAGGTTGTTGGCGGCTACGACTCGATCGTCGAGGAAGGCGCCATCAAGGCTCGCGTCGATGCCGACTTCGGCGTCTTCAAGGCCTTCTTGATGGGCGGCTGGAACACCGACGGCAAGAAGCTGAACCAGTATGCCGGTTCGAACCTGAACGCATCTGCTTGCCCGGTTGGCCGTGGCGATCTCTGCGGCTGGGGTGACTGGGCTGTTTGGGGTGGCGTCAGCGTTCCGATCAACGAAAAGCTGAAGTGGAACGTTCAGCTCGCCTACACCGACTCGAAGATCTTCGAAGCAACCACGAACCTCAAGTGGAACCCGGTTAAGAACCTGCTCGTCGAGCCGGAAGTCACCTACACCAACTTCGATTCTGTGAACCAGGATCAGTGGGCTGGTATCCTCCGCTTCCAGCGCAGCTTCTAATTCGGTCCGCCGAATCGAATCTGACTGATCTTCCGATCAGACCTCCGATCGGAAGAGGAAGGCCCGGTTTCCCAACCGGGCCTTTTCATATCGCGTCCGTATCGGACGCTTTGATCGTTCTTGATCAAAGCCCCGAGATGAAGCGCCGGATTGCCTCCGGAATATCGCCGAAGTGGAGAAGGGGGGCATGCCCTTGGCCGGTGGCGGTCTTGATGACCATGCCTGGATGGCGTTTTGCCATTTCGTCGGTCGTGGCCTGGGTGAGAAGCTTGGAATTTTCGCCGCGAATCACCATCAGCGGAACATCCTTGAATCCCTGGAACTGCGGCCACAGGTCGGGGATCGGCGCCTCGAGATCGAGCGATTGCATCTGAGCAGCGATAGCGGGATCATAATCGGCGACGGGCTTGCCGTCGGAAAAAGCATAGATAGCCCGCGCCATATCTCGCCAATCCTCTTCGCCGAGCGCAGTAAAGGCGCTGCCGTGATTCTCCCGCAGGATCTGGGCCGCCTCATTCCAGTCGGCCGGTTTTCTGTCACGATTGAGATAGTCGCGAATATCCGCCAACCCGATCTTTTCCAGGATGGGGCCGATATCGTTGAGAGCGACCGCCTTGAGGATGTCAGGCCGGCTGGCTGCAAGCACATGCAAGACCAGCCCGCCGCGCGAGGTGCCGATGAAGATGGCCTGCCGAATATCGAGCGCGGCGCACACCGTCAGGACATCTTGCGCTTCCACGGCGAGATTGTAGTGGCTTTTGTCTTTATCCCATTCGGACGAGCCACGCCCGCGAGCATCAAGCGTGATCACCCTGCGTGGCGCGGTCCCATCCTGTGAAAGAAGCAGCGCCAGTTGATGAAAGTCTCGCGAATTGCGCGTCAGGCCGGGCAGGCAGATGATCGGCAACCGGAGTGCAGCGGTTCCGTTGCCGGCATAGTCGCGTATATGAAGCTTCAGGCCGTCCTCGGCCTGAATGGTCTTGGAATGGAAACCAATTTCATCGTCGCTGCGCATGCGTCATCCCTCGCGCTTCCGATATTGCGAGGGATGTAACGTCATTTCCGCAGCCTATACAACCGCGGCGGTTTCCGGAAACATGTCGGGCCGGCGCTGTGCAGTCCCTTGCGTTTAGCCGCGGCCGTCGACCAGATCGTGTATGATATCGGCTTTCTGTCCCAGCCGCGCCTTGTAGACCTGGTAGTTTTCCATGACTCGCTGCACATAGTTGCGGGTCTCGGGGAAGGGAATGCGCTCGATCCAGTCGATGACGTCGTCAAGCGACTTGCCGCGCGGGTCGCCATAGCGGGCGATCCATTCCGGCACCTTGTTCGGTCCCGCATTGTAGGCGATGAAGGTAAGGATGTAGGAGCCGCCGAATGCGTCGATCTGCTCGCCGAGATAGTGGGCGCCGAGCGTGGCATTGTAGCCAGCGTCCTGCGTCAGCTTGTCGGCGGAAAAGGCCATGCCGTGCCGGCCGGCAACCGCCTTTGCCGTCTTCGGCAGCAGTTGCAGCAAGCCGCGGGCATTGGCGGAGGAAACGGCGGCCGGATTGAAGGCGCTCTCCTGCCGGGCAATGGCATAGGCGAGCGCCTTGCCGGAGCCCGAAATATTGGCATTGTCCGGAATGACGCCGATCGGGAAGGCGAGTGCCGCGACGTCTATGCCGCGCCCATAGGCGATCTTGCCGACCTGCAGCGAAAGCTGATGGTTGCCGGAGCGTTCCGCCCGCGCCGCCAGCATGGCGATCTCGCCGGGGCTGTCCAACTGCTTTGCCAGGGCGCGATAGAGCGCCTCGGCACGCCAGCCGTGACCTGCCGCTTCAAGCCGAGAGATCGCCTGAACGGCCTCGCGCGCCTGAAAGCGCTGCCGGTCCTCCGGCGAAGGGGAGGGATAGGTAACGTTCAAGGTGCGGCGTCCGAGCTTCTCAGCGGCAAGCTGACCGTAGAAGGTGCTGGGATAGGCGGCGGCCTTCGCATAGAATTCGGCAGCCTTGCCCGGTCCGCCCGCTTCGGCGGCTCGGCCGAGCCAATACCAGCCGCGCGATTGCGAGATCGGCCCGTTCGATACTTGCAGGATCTTGCGGAAATGGGCTGACGCGTTCGCACCGTCCTGCAGGCCGCGCAACGCGTACCAGCCCGCATGGAATTCGGCCTCGCCGACCTCCTGCGGGCTTTCCGCAACGCTGGCGTCGACGATGCGATAGGCAGCCTTGAATTCCCCCTGATCCATCAAGCCACGGCTGACGATGCGCTGTTCGCTCCACCATGCACTGGGGCTGGCAAGCACGCTGCGGTCCTTCGGCATTTGCGCCAGCAGGTTGGCCGCATCGTCATATTTGTTCTGCCGGCGCAAGTTTTCGATCCGCATGAAGAGATAGGCAGGGTCCCTGCGCCATTGAGCGTCGACGGCCGCGATCAGCGCGTCGGCTTTCGGCGAGCGATCATTGACCGCCGCCCACGCCTTGTAGAGCGATTGCGCCCTGCCGAGATCGCCGAAGCGTTTTGCCTGCGCGGTCCGGTCGCGATAAAGCAGATAGTCCATGCGCGCCTTATGATCGGCAGGCGAAAGCAAGCTGGGAAATTCCGCAAGGATCTTGTCCTCGAGAGACTTGTCCAGTGGCTCGTCACGCCAGATCTTGCGGATCAGCGTTCCGGCCCGTGCCGATGCGCCGCGCGCCATGAGCGCACGCGAGAGGATGATGCTGCCTTCCACAGTCTCCGGCTGCGAGTTGCCGAACGCGGCAAGGACCTGATCGGTCGCCGGATTCTCCGTGTAGAGCGCCCGCTCGGAATTGGCGCGCAGGCTGCCGAGCCCCGGCCAGCCGACAAGTTCGTGGGCAGCGGCGGCGATCTCGCCGGAGGGAATGCCCGGCTGGCCCGAAGTCGCGATCGCCCAGGTCAGGATGTGGCGATCGAGCGTGCCTTCGCCCATACCATTGCGGATGGCAAGGGCCTGCATTGGGTTCTTGTTGGAAAGGGCGTCAAGGCCGGCTTTCAGGTCTCCGTTCACCGGCGCGATGGTGCCGTTGCGCAGGATCGCAGCCGTGCTCATCGGGTCCGTCGCCATGGCGACGTCGGCGCTGGCGCGTGTCGGTGTCTGCCGGCCGGGAAGCTGCGAGGCAAGCGTGCCCCACGCGACCGCCAAGCCCACAGCGGTCCAGATCATGACGGGTCTCTTCATCCGGCTACTCACAAAGCAAACAGGCCCCTCTCATTTGCCAAATGCTATATTAACGAAACCTTACCGGTGGTCTGAATTTCAATCAATTATGATATCGGAAACTGCCCTTTACCATTCAAAGCGTGCTTGTCGCCGTCAAGCCGGCGCTTTATGGTGCGCGGATTCATAACCATGGATTGCGGCTGAAGCATGAATGCCGCGCCGCTAGGAGACTTGCATGTTCCAGGGATCCATTCCCGCTCTCGTTACGCCCTTCACAGACGCCGGCAAGGTGGATGAGGCTTCTTTCGCCTCGCATGTCGACTGGCAGATAAAAGAGGGCAGCAAGGGATTGGTGCCGGTGGGAACGACGGGTGAATCGCCGACCCTGTCGCATGACGAGCACAAGCGCGTCGTCGAACTCTGCATCGAGACTGCGAATAAGCGTGTCCCGGTCATGGCGGGAGCGGGTTCGAACAATACCCGCGAGGCGATCGAGCTGGCACAGCATGCCGAAAAGGTCGGCGCGGATGCGGTTCTGGTCGTGACGCCCTATTACAACAAGCCGACCCAGAAGGGGCTTTACGCGCATTTCGCTGCCATCGCGGAAGCCGTGAAGCTGCCGATCTACATCTACAACATTCCCGGCCGTTCGGTCGTCGACATGACGCCGGAGACGATGGGCGCGCTCGCCAAGGCCTATGGCAATATCGTCGGCGTGAAGGATGCGACCGGCAAGATCGAACGCGTCTCCGAGCAGCGCATCAGCTGCGGCCGTGATTTCCGCCAGCTTTCCGGCGAAGATGCCACCGCACTCGGCTTCAACGCCCATGGCGGCGTCGGCTGCATCTCGGTCACGGCCAATGTCGCGCCGCGCCTGTGCGCCGAATTCCAGGCGGCCACCCTTGCCGGCGACTATGCAAAGGCTCTGGAATATCAGGATCGATTGATGCCGCTGCACAAGGCGATTTTCCTGGAGCCCGGCCTTTGCGGCGCCAAGTACGGTCTTTCCCGCCTTGGCCGTATGAGCCGCAATGTGCGTTCCCCGCTCTTGTCGACGCTGGAGCCGGGTACGGAGGCTGCGATCGATGCTGCCCTGCATCATGCGGGCCTGCTGAACTGAAGTCATTGCGTGCCTGTTGCCGAAACTCTCCAGGACCGCTCTCTTCACAAGGAGGGCGGTCTCGCTTATTTAGGAGACTGGAACTTGGCGCGCTCCTGGCCGCTGCCGGAATGATGTAAGAAAAGAAGAAGAAACATGGCACCCAAAGGCAGCCAGCGCGTGGTAAAGAAGATTGTGGCCGAGAACCGCAAGGCCCGCTTCAACTACGAGATTATCGATACCTATGAGGCAGGCCTCGTGCTGAAGGGCACGGAGGTCAAATCGCTGCGCGAAGGCAAGGCCAATATTGCCGAATCCTACGCCTCGGATGAGGACGGCGAGATCTGGCTGATCAACTCCTATCTGCCGGAATATCTGCAGGCCAACCGCTTCAATCACGAGCCGCGCCGCCGCCGCAAGCTGCTGCTTTCCAGCCGCGAAATTGGCAGGCTGCGTTCAGCGATCAACCGTGAAGGCATGACACTGGTACCGCTGAAAATCTATTTCAATGACAGCGGCCGCGCAAAGCTGGAATTGGCTCTCGCCAAGGGCAAAAAGCTCCACGACAAGCGTGAATCCGAAAAGGAACGCGACTGGAACCGGCAGAAGAGCCGTCTGTTGAAAGACAACGGCTAAGCGCGTCGCGATCTTTCAGATCCGCTTTTTCAGGTTTTCGACCTCGCGCAATTCCAGTGGAAGTGCGTGGCGGCGGACCTGCATGCAAACACGGGAATAGAGCGGTTCAGTGAAAAGTCGAACCGCTCCTGACGCACCGGCCATGATCGCATCTGCCCGTGCGCAAGCCTTATGGCTCGTCGGTATCCGCTGGGGAATGGGCCGCTTCAGCGCTGCGCACCGGGCGCTCCGAGGCTTCGCGGCCGATTTCCGCCTTCAGCGATACGAGATCGATGAAATGGTCGGCCTGGCGGCGCAGGTCGTCAGCGATCATCGGCGGCTGGGTTGACATGGTCGAGATGACCGAAACCTTGCGGCCGCGGCGCTGCAGGGCTTCCACGAGGGTCGTGAAATCGCCGTCGCCGGAAAAGATCACCAGATGATCGACAGTTTCGGATTGCTCCATGGCATCGATTGCCAGCTCGATGTCCATGTTGCCCTTGATCTTGCGGCGTCCCATGGAGTCCGTGAACTCTTTGGCCGGCTTGGTGACGACCTTGTAGCCGTTATAGTCGAGCCAGTCGATCAGCGGACGGATGGAGGAATATTCCTGATCCTCGATGAGGGCGGTGTAGTAATAGGCGCGCAGGAGATATCCGCGTTTTTGAAATGCTTTCAGGAGCTTGCGATAATCGATATCGAAACCGAGGCTTTTGGATGCGGCGTAGAGATTGGCGCCGTCGATAAAAAGTGCAATTTTTTCGCGTGGGTCAAACATCGCTTACATATCCACTGTTATAAAAACGTAATCACTTTATTCAAAGTCAGCTAAAACAATGCGTTGTGAGGCGGCGCAGAATAATTCGTAGTACTTTATGAATTATTCATATAATCGAGATTTAGGGCACGAAATGCGATATTCCAAGCAACCAAAGGTAGAAACCATTGTTTGTCTAGGAGAATTTTAACACTTTCGCGACGGGTGAAAAGGTGCTCAAACAGGAAAAACTTGAATTTGCCATCGTTTGCTTGTATCGGCGTGCTACTCCGAGACATGATGACGACATCACGACCGCAAAGGACAGGCAATGGCCCGTGTCACAGTAGAAGATTG
>JBCNPI010000101.1:0-17131 GCA_039593415.1 Rhizobium sp.
ACCCGTCTTCGATACGCCTTGGGGCGTCCGCGCCGGTATTCTGATCTGCTGGGACAACAACCTCATCGAAAATGCGCGAGCAAACGCCTTGATGGGCGCGGAAATTCTAATCGCACCGCATCAGGCCGGCGGCGGCTATTCCGTCAGCCCGCACGGCATGAAGCGAATTCCGGTCGAGAAATGGACCCGCCGGCATGAAGACCCGGAGGCGATCGAAGCGGAAATTCGCGGCCCCAATGGCCGTGAGTGGTTCATGCGCTGGTTGCCGTCTCGTGCACACGATAACGGCATGTTCCTGATTTTCAGTAATGGCGTCGGCCAGGACGAGGATGAAGTGCGGACAGGCAATGCCATGATCCTCGATCCGTATGGCCGAACCCTGGTCGAGACCTGGCAGGCGGCCGACGCTATCGTGACCGCTGAACTCGATCTTGGGTTGCTCGACAAATGCACCGGACAGCGTTGGATGCGCGGCCGCCGTCCAGAGCTTTACGGCTGCCTGACGAAGCCCAATCCGCAGAGTCTTTCGCCGATGGAGGCTCGGTTTTCCGATACTTCGACCCGCAAGCTTGCGGGCACAGAAGAGACTCTGTGAGCGTCACTACCAAGCTAACCGGACGCAATATGCTTCTTCGCACGAAGATCCGGGGTGAAGCATTGTGGAGCTCGACATTCGATTGACACATCTCTTCGAATTTCCTAGTCGCATTATCTTCCTCGTGGCTGACCGGTGAAAGCGATGGACCAATCGACCCTTCAGGCTTACGACCGCAACGCAGCACTCTTTGCGTCCGACTGGGATGCGCAGCCCGTGCCGGCAGACCTTCAGGAAATAATTCGACGATTTTTCAAGCCGGGGCTCACGGCGGACATCGGCTGTGGAAGCGGCCGCGACACGGCATGGCTTTGCCAAAATGGTTTTTCAGCCATTGGCTATGAGCCGTCTGAAGGATTGCTGGCGGAAGCGCGCCGCCTCCATCCAACCATCCCTTTCCGGCGTAGCGCTCTCCCCGAGCTGCAGGACATTGCCGATGGTGTCTTTGCAAATGTTCTTTGCGAAACCGTCATCATGCATCTTGCGCCCGCAATGATCTCTGATGCTGTGCGCCGGCTGCTTTGCGTTCTGGAACCTGAAGGTACACTATATCTCAGCTGGCGCCTTAACGAGACCGGGCGCGACCGAGATGAGCATGGGCGTCTTTATGCATATGTCGATGATGAACTGGTGCGGGGCGGATTGAGTGCCGCAACAATCCTGCTTGATGAACGACGTCAAAGTGCTTCGTCTGGAAAGATGATCCGCCGTATCGTTGCTAGAAAATCCGCGGTTTAGCACCCGTCATGACCCAGGTTGGCCCTTAGCGGACACTCCGTTGCCTCGCGTAGCACGAAGGGCTGAAAGGATGAATATTCCCGCCTGTCTTTTTTACGGATACAGACCCGAGCCCAAGTTCCCGGCTTGTCTAATCAATTTGTTACAGGAGTAGGAGTGTCGAAAGTTCGACGTCTTTCAAGAGCGTAAGACGCCGGTAGACGGCTATCCCTTTATGCCGGCGGAAAGCATGATGGCGCGGGTAATCTGCTTTTGAAAAAGAAGGTAGAGAACGGCGACAGGCAGGCCAGCCAGCACAGCGGCGGCCATATCCTTGGCAAAACGCACGCCGAACACGTCCTTTACCTGGGTGATGCCGACGGGAATGGTGATCGTGTTGTCAGACGTTGCGACTAGGAATGGCCACAGGAAATTGTTCCATGCCGCGATGAAGGTGGTTATGCCAAGTGCAGTGATCACCCCCCAGTTCATCGGCACATAGATCTTCCAGAGCGTTCTCAAATGCCCGGCATTGTCGAGCATCGCCGCCTCGCGGAATTCCTTTGGGATCTGGTCGAAGAATTGTTTGAGGATGATGATAACTGATGGCACCACGAGCTGCGGCAGTACGATGCCGCCCCAGCTATTGATGAGCCCGAACGTGTTCATCAGCACGAAATGGTTGATGATGAGCGCCTCCGCCGGCACCATCACCGAGGCGATCAGCGCCCCATAAATCACGCGGCGACCTGGAAACTGGATTTGGCTGAGCGCGTAGGCGCAGCCAACGCTCATCGCAAGCACCAGAGCCGCGATAATCGCCGAGGTCCCGACCGAATTCATGTACCACTGGACGATGTTCGACCGTTCGATCACATAACGATAGGGCTCAAGCGTCGGTGCCTTCGGGAAAAGCCCCGGCGTGCGGTTGACCACTTCCGTGTCGGACTTGATCGACGTCATGACCGCCCAATAGAGAGGAAAGAACCAGATGAGAGCGCCGAACACCGTCAAGGCGGTCAGTGTGCGCCCGCTCCAGCCCCGTGAAGCGACATGGCTTTTTGCCGTGGTCAGTTCCGTTTGTGCGCTTGTGGTGAGAACGCTCATTTTTCGCCTCGCGCTCGCAGGAACTGATATTGGAGGACCGAAGCGATGAGAATGATGACGAACAGGATGGTTGCGACGGCCGCCCCCTCGCCACCCTTGTTCTGCTTGAAAGCCAGATCGTAGATGACAGTCATGACAACAGCCTGCGCATCCGCCGGCGTATGGGCGAAATAGCCGAGCAGATAGGGCTGCGCGAAGATCTTGAACTGGGCAATCAGCTGCAGCGTCAGCACCAGTGCCGTGACCGGCCAGATGAGCGGCCAGGTTATTCTCGTAAACACCCGCCAGCGATTGGCGTTGTCGAGCGCGGCCGCCTCGTAGATGTCAGGCGAGATGCTGCGCAGTGCCGCGAGGAACAGAAGGATATTGAAGCCGATCGTCCACCAGATCGTGACGATCGCGACGGAGGGCATGAAATAGGTCGGCGAACGTAAGACCGGAAGCGGCCGCCCGCCGGTAAACAGCCCGATGACAGTCTGGATGACGCCGTATTGCATGTTTGCGATCCAGGTCCAGATCTGCGTCACCACCGACACCGGCAGGATCGAGGGCAGGAAAAAGCAGGCGAGCACCAGCATCTGTATGCGCCCGTTCAGGCGATTGATGCCCGTGGCGATGAAAAGCGCGAGAAGCGTGCCGGGAACGACGGTCAGGGCGATGAAATAGAGTGTGTTCAGGAGCGCCTTCTGAAACTGGGGGGAGGAGAGCTGGTGCGCATAATTGTCGAGGCCCACCCATTCACCGGGGCCGATCAGCGGCGCATTGGTCAGGCTCATCGCCACCATCCGCCATGTCGGGTAAGCGAAGATCACCAGAAACGCGATGACCGCCGGTGCGACCAGCAGCGCTGCAACCACATTATCCTGCCTCCTGTTGCTGACGGCGGCCATCCATCACCTCTCTCGTTGATGCAGCTCCGGGACCGGGAGGAGCCCCGGAGCTGTTGAAGAAAACGTCACTGAGAGTTCATGTGGTCGCGAAACTTCTCGAGCGTTTCCTTCACATCGCCTTCGCCGTTCAGCGGCCCCGACGCCATGTTCTGCCAATCGTCGTCGAATTTCGATGCCGCACCCGTCAGCGGCGTCTTCGGCATGTAGAAGGCGTTGAGCGCCATGGCGGCGTAGTCCGCCTGCGGCTTCAGGGCCTTGTAGGCGGCCGACGTGCTGACCGGCAGGTAGGCCGGTATATGGCCGGCGGCAGCCCATTCCAGCGAGTTGACATTCATCCACCGGATGACTTCGAGAACTGCGGCGCGTCTTTCCGCGGTCATGGTCTTGCCGACATTGTTGGGGATCACGAAGGAATGCGAGTCCGACCAGTTGGCGGGCTTGCCCATCCAGGCTGGAATGTTGACGATACCGTAATCGAAACCATTGCCCTTGGCGACTTCCGTTTCCATGGTCGGCAGTTCCCAATTGCCGTTCAGGAAGAAGGCTGACTGGCCGGCGATAAAGGTGGGGGTAATGGTTTCGGTGTCGATATAGGGCTGCGCCCAACCCTGCTTCACCCAATCGGCGACTTCGTTGTAGGCTTTTTCCATCTTGTCGAAATTGTCGCCCTGCAGGAACTTGCCGTCGGCTGTCAGCTGGCCGCCTTCCTGGCCGAACAGGGTGTAGATATCGCGCAGATCACCGTTGGATGAGGAGATGACGACGCCGTTCTTGCCGGCGTCCTTGGCCTTGGCCAGCACCGCGCGCCAGCCTTCCAGCGTGTCGATGCCGGTCGGCTTGCCATCCTTGCCCAAGGCGCCCAGCTCTTTCAGTATAGTCTTGTTGTAGTAGAGCACTTCTCCGTGCACGTCGAAGGGGACGGCATAGCGGACGTTATCGACCGTCGAGGCGGCGATTGCGTTCGGCGGATAGTCGCTATCCTTAAGACCGACGGCCTCGAGCTCTTTCGGATCGATCGGCGAGATGGTCTTGGCTGCGACTGCGCCTGCCAGGCGAGACAGGTGGTAGGTCGCGATGTCAGGTCCCTGGCCGACGGCGGCGGATGTCTGCAGCTTGGTGTAGTAGGGGATACCCCATTCGAGCGTCGTGCCCGTGATCTGGATCTTGTCCTTGTGCTCATCGTTGAAACGCTGGATCAGCGCCTTCATTCGCACGCCGTCGCCTCCGGACAGAAAGTCCCACCAGACGACATTTTCGACTGCGAATGCCGGAAAGGCAGTCATCAAGGCTAACGCCGCAATCGATGTTCTCAACAGGCTACGCATTTCTCTCCTCCAGGCTGTTTTGTTTTCCTCCCGGCCGCCCGTCGCCGGATGGCCCTTATGCCCTGCTGCAGCTAACGAGCCGCGTGATATCTCTTGTCGGCCTATCCGGCTGCCGTTTCGATGATGCAATCAAGCAAGGTCGCCGCCACCGGGTCGATGCCTGCCGCCTCGCGCATCAGGCCGAAGGTCGTGGCGACGATGTGGCCGGCACCCACTTGCCGCTCGGCAATGGTTGCGCATGGCTTGTGAATCCAGCCTACCATCGTGCCGGCATGGACCAGACCGTCGAAATGGATCGGCCGGAAGCCGGTGATGACGCGGTTCGGGTTGACGCCGACGAAAGAGAGGTCCGTCAGCGGGCCGCCCGGCAGGCGCTCGAATTTTCCCGAACGCTTCACCCAGCTGAAGCCGGTGACCCAATTGCCTTTCCAAATGGTGCCGTTGCGTTCGGTGACGCGCATCTGCGGCATGGATTGCCCGCGGTCGCCGCCGGTCGGGTAGTTCCAGTTCGGCTGGTCGCTGCGCAGGTTGCCGAATGGCAGCGGCGCCACATCGGCGAGCGACACATAACGGGCGCCATGCTCCATGGCGTCGATATCGGCCTGGCTCAGGGAAGACGCGACCCGCACATCCGCCTTGTCGGCCTCGGCAGCCGTATAGCCGAGTGCTGTCAGATATCGGGCGATTTCGGGTTCGGCCGAGAATACGGAAAGCGTGGGATTGGAACGGCGTCGATAGACGCTGACGTCGAGGCTGTTGCGCGCGATCTCCTTGCCGCCGGCGATGATCTTAAACTGGACGCTAGCCTGTCTGCCGGCCATGGTGGCGGTAAACGGCAGAGAAATTGCCGGTAGATGATGCACCGACGTTGCGTTTACGGCCGGGATCGTCATGCTTCCAGCCGTCGCACCATCGATGCTCCAGCTCAGTTCGGCCGGAGGGAGCGCCTTGCCGCCGGTCGAGATTTCGAGCTCCACGCTTGCCGTATCGCCTGCCCAGACCGCATAGTGCTGCATGCGCGGGACGATGACGACATCGGTATTGATCTCGTGGAAGCGGTGGTGATAGGCGCGCGTATTGCGCTGCATGTCCATCAGGCCGTTGGCTTCCCAGTGCAGATCGGTCAGCTCCGTGATGACATAGCCCTGGATCGAGGCATGGCGGCGCATTTCCTCGATTTCGAACTTGAGGGCATTGAACTGATGCCACTGCGCGTCCTCGATGAAGGAGCCAAAGGACGGAAAGATCTTGTCGAACTGATAGGTGCGGAAGCGCTGCTCGACGCCATGCGGATAGGTCGCACCGTCGCTATCCCATTCCAGGCCATTGATGAACCAGAAGGGTTCCTTGCCGTCCTTTTTGAGCTTTTCGGGATGCGGCAGGCCCCAGACGCCGAATTCGGAGACGACGAGCGGCTCGTCGCCACGCCGCTTCGCATCGCCGTTCGGCGAATAGGACCACCCGGGCCGTGCGGCGAAGGCCGATACCCAGTCGGTCCACTCGCGCGCCATTTCCGGAACGGAGGCATAGTAGTGATAGTCGTCGATGTCGGAGACCACATGGAAGTTGGGAATGCAGGCGGAATTGTCAACGACCAGCCGCGTCGGATCCTTCTTCTTCAGCCAGTGATAGGCACTTTCCAGCCAGGCCCGCTGGTCGGCGCTTTCGACCAGGCGCGTTCCCCAATCCTCGTTGATGATTGTCCAGATCACGATCGAGGGATGGTTGCCGTCGCGTCGCAGGATGCCTTCCATCGTATCGAGCAGACGCTTCGCCGACTTTTCGGTGAAGGTCTGAATATTCGGGATTTCCGTCCAGACCAGCAGGCCGAACCGGTCCGCCACATCATAGTATCGCGGATCGGGAACCTTGATGTGGCAGCGCAGGAGGTTAAGGCCGAGCTCCTTCGCCTTGCGTGCCTGATCCTCCAGGAACTCGAGCGACGGCGGTGTATAGATATCCTCGGGATAATAATCCTGGTCGAGTGCGCCGCGCATGTAGAAGGGTTGCCCGTTCAGGAAGAACTTTCCATCCTTCGCTTCGAAGGTGCGAAAGCCGAAGTTCTGCTCGGTGGCATCAATGACAGCGCCACCCTCTGACAGCTCGGCAACAGCCCGATAAAGCGCGGGATCATCGAACGACCATGCCTCCACGGTGGCGACTTTGAGCGCGGCCGAAGCCCGAGCCTCCTTGCTGAGCGAAAGCTCGGTCGAAGCTGCGACTGAACCGTTTCGGTCCAGAAGCGTGATTTTCAAGGCGCCGGTAAAGGCCGCAGCCAGCTCGATATCGATGGCAACATCGCCCGTGACGAGATCGGCGCGGATGGCTTGGTGGGTGATATGGGCCTCGCTACGGCATTCGAGCCAGACCGATTGCCAGATGCCGCCCAGCATGCCGTACCAGCTCTGCTTGCCGTGCGGGATCTCGTCGAACGGAAAATCCGGGAAGGCCCCGGCATCGGCGCTCGGCAATGTAACCTTCACGTCCAGGCGCAATTCGCCGGTGAGCAGATCGGCGGGAACGACAAATTCAAACGGCAGATAGCCGCCCTCGTGAGAACCGAGCACGTGGCCGTTGACTGACACTTCGGCGAAATAATTCACGGCACCGAAATGCACGATGACCTGACGGTCGTGCCACTCCTGTGGCACGATGAAGCCGCGGGAATAGGTTGCCACGCCAGCCGCGGCCCTCAAATCCGGAAAATGCGCCTGCCAGGGGGCGGGCACGGCAATCGTCGTCGGCGTTCTTCCTTCCAGCTGAAAGTCCCAGGCTCCGTCGAGAGACAGGCGCGCACGCGGCCCGGAACCGGTGTCCGCGAAACGGCGGGAAGCGATGGTCATAGCCGCAAGCTTTCTGGTTGGATTAAGTCACAAAATAAGTTACAAGCAGGTTTCGTAACTTATAAACATAACTTCCGCAAGGGCCGCAGCTTCACATTGTCCGTCAGATTTTCTAACGTGCGTGCAGGCCGCCCTTGAGTCCGAGAAAGAAACTGAGTGAACGACAAGACGACGAAACGACCGACCATGTCCGATATCGCCTCGCAGGTCGGCGTTTCGCATGCGACGGTTTCGCTGGTGCTGAACGAGGCGCCCGGCAAGAGAGTTTCGGAGAAGGTGCGCGAGCGGGTGCTGGCTGTCGCCGAGGAACTTGGCTACCAGAAGACGGCGCCGGCCAATGACCCGATCGGCGGGATCATCGTGCTCCTGATCGACGATCTCATGGCTTCGCAGCATGCCGCACCACTGATCGAGGGCGTACGGAGCGCGGCGGAAGAGCAAGGCTTGGCGGCTCTTACCGTCGTCACCGGGGGACAGATCGAATTCGCCGAATCCATTCTGGATTATCTCGGGCGGCGCCAGATTGTCGGCGTAATTTACGCGACGCTTATTACCCAGCTCGTGCCGGTGCTGCCCTCGAAGCTCGGCAACTATCCGACTGTCCTGCTGAATTGCCACCAGCAACGCGCGGAATTCTCGTCGATCATTCCGGGTGATCATGCCGGTGGTTATACGGCGACGGAAGCTTTGATCAAGGCCGGCCATCGCCGCATAGCCATGATCGATGCAGGCAGGCAGAGGCTTGAAGCCGCTAGGGACCGTCTGAGCGGTTATCGCCAGGCGCTGACGACCTACGATATCGCCGTCGATCCGGAATTGATCCTTTCGGAAGCCTGGTCGCTCGATCGCGGTCGGGAAAAGATGCAGCAGCTTCTCGATCTGCCGTCGCCGCCGACGGCTGTATTCTGCTTTTCCGACCGGGTTGCAATGGGCGCCTATGATGCGATCAGAATGCGCGGCCTGAAAATCCCCGACGATATTTCCGTCGTCGGTTTCGACGATGAAAGCCTTGCTCGAAAAATCCTGCCGCCTCTTACGACTTTGAAGTTGCCCCATGAGGAAATGGGCCGCTGGGCGGTCGCCGAGCTCCTGGAAAGGGTGATGCAACCCAAAAAGCCGCCGGTGCGATTGAAAATGGAATGCCAGTTAATCCGACGCGGTTCGATTGCTCCACCACGGTAAGAGGCGCGCGGATCGCAATCTGATAAACGAATGTGAATGACCGGAAGTAAGCGCACCCCGGCTGCTGTCGTGATCGGCCCCGACCGCAGTCTTTTACTCTGACGTCGGCAAAATAGGTCCGGCGAGCGGTAAATGAAGCTTGAACTACCTCAGAAAGCTCATGTGCGAATACGGCAGCGTGTCTAAGTAAGGTCTCTTCCGTTCGGAGGATGAAGCCCGGCGAGGAGGAAAGCTCGCGCGCTTAACTTGAGCGGAGCCGCGCGCCGGGATACCACGACAACAATAGAGACAAGCGCGAGGGTCAATCAGCCGCGGCCACAAAGTCGCCGCTCTGTGGTCCGCCGATCGCCGCGCTATTGCCTCATAGAAAACGTTTGACGGTCACATTGTCGCCGGATGGTTCTTCAACCCTGAACCGCGGCCAAATCAATGCGATGTGCCGCCCTTCGCTCTACGCCATTAATGAGGTGTTTCCCCGCGCTCCCAGAGAGGAATGAAGATGATCACTCGTCATATCCCTGCCGCATCGTGGACTGCAGCTGTCCTGAGCTTGATGCTTCTCAACAATCCTGCCGTCGCACAGCAGGCAACGCAGGACAAGCAACCTGCCCAAACGCAACCCGATAGCAACGGTACGGCTGCGGCCGTCAGCGATCAAAAGATCGAGGCTTTCGCGGTTGCCTACCTCCAGGTGGACAAGATTAGGCAGGAATATTCGGCCAAGATCGAAGCAACGCCGGATGCGACCGCGAAGCAACAGCTGCAGACCGAGGCCAGCAAACAGATGGTTCAGGCTGTCCAGACTTCTCCGGGCATGTCGGTAGGCGAATACAACGCAATTCTAACGGCTGCTAAGAGCGATCCGGCGCTCGTCAAGAAGGTTCAGGACAAGATTCAGAAAGCCGCGCCTGCACAACAGCCCGCACAGCAGTAGGCAACGTCGAGATCACCGGACAGGCTGATCAGCACCACCGACGCCGCGCCATTTCGCAATCTTGGCGCGGCGTCGATTGGGCTTCTCCTTCGTGCAGATCGGCCTCCCCATCCTTCCAACGCCTGCTGCTTTTACCAAGCCGGACAGCGCGCAATATTTGCTCCTGGCGGGCCGCCGCAAGACTTTCGGCTCGTCTTGTGGAAAATCGGCTTCGGATTCGCGGTATTCTGGGTTCGAAGAATGCTTGTGATACGGGTGCAGTCCATGCGCAGACCCCGAGCAACACTCCAAGCCTGTGGCATGCAAACCCAGGCATCAAAGGCAACGCCAGATCGGCTGCGACCAGAAGCCCGATACCGATCAGAAGCATCGTGATCCGGTCGAGTCGAACCCGCCGGCAAATATTCCGAGAGAATACGCGACGCTGCGGTCAAAACAGGTCCCTGCAGCCCGCATTGCCGGTGCAGGCGCTGCCGAAAGAAAGCGCTGATCCAGGCGAGAAGCATATTGGAGATTTCCGTGAGACACGCGCCGAAAGGGAGCAACCGATCCTCACTATTCGCTTGACCATATCCTCTCCGGGAGGATAGGAAATTGGCGGCCTGATGGCTGCCGGCTGGCCGATTGCAGCGAGGATTTCATGTTCACGAGGATAAAGCATTGGCTCGGTTTTGGTTCTCACGGCGATGATCATGGCGGTCACAGCCACGGGTCTCATGGCCACTCTCATGGCGATGCGGGAGGTCACGGCCATACCCACGGCGTCGTCGATCCAAGCATCGCGACATCGGAGCGGGGGATATGGGCCATCAAATGGTCATTCGCCATTCTGGCAATCACGGCAATCCTGCAGCTGATTGTCGTGTTCGCATCCGGCTCGGTGGCGCTGCTGGCGGACACGATCCACAATGTCGGGGATGCGACGACAGCAATTCCGCTCTGGATTGCTTTCGTGCTGGTGCGGCGTCCGCCCACGGCAAGGTTCAACTACGGCTTGGGCCGTGTCGAAGACCTGGCCGGCATGGTGATCGTTCTCATCATTTTATTCAGCGCGATCGTGGCGGGCTATGAGGCCGTCACCCGCCTCTTTCACCCGCAGCCGATCACCCAGCTTGGCTGGGTGACTGCAGCAGGGATCATCGGCTTTCTCGGGAACGAGATCGTGGCGATCTTCCGCATCAAGGTCGGGCGCGAGATGAACAGTGCTGCATTGATTGCAGACGGCTATCATGCGCGAACCGACGGGCTGACGAGCCTTGCCGTGGTGTTGGGCGCATTCGGGGTCTGGCTGGGCTTTCCGCTTGCCGATCCGATCATCGGCCTTCTCATCACCATTGCGATTTTCGGCATCGTCTGGCAGTCGGCTCGTGCAGTTATTACCCGAAACCTCGATGGCATCGAGCCAAGCATTGCCGATGAAGTGCGCCATGCCGCGGAACATGTGCCCGGTATCGGGCGGATCACCGATGTCAAGGCCCGCTGGCTCGGCCACAAACTGCATGCCGACGTGACGATTGCCGTCGAGAACGCCATGTCGATCGCCGAAGCAAACGGTATCGCGCTCGCCCTTCGGGAGGAGCTGCATGCGCATCTCGCACCTCTCGGCAGCGCGGCGATCCAGTTCGACACGGCGGGCGCTTCTGCCATGGCCGCCAGCCATGGTAATCATGGACATCATCATGCTCCGGCGCCTTTTGCCGTCAGCTCCTCATTGGCGACCGGGGTTCTGGAGATTATCGACACGCCGGATGGCGAGCGCATGAGGCTGTCTATTGCCAGCCACGCGCATGGCCTGCAGGCGGTCGTCAACATCAAGCGGCCGGGCGGCGGGGTCGAGATGCTGACGCTCCCACCATCTCCAACAGATCATCATGCCATGTTAAGTGCCGAGGCTCCGGCCGAGCCGCATGAATTCGATGCGGAACTGGTCCTCACAGCTGGAGACAAGGCCGAAGTCCTGCCGTTCCGGATGGAGGAGCCGGAGGGGCATCATCATTGAGCCTTCCCGGGAACCGGACCGGCAAGACGCAATACCTATCGACTACGCAATGCAGGGGCCCCGATCGGTCGCTTTGGCATGGCCGCCATGTCACATCACTGCCCGAAACTTCAGGCGATAGGCTGGCGGCAATTGCGGCGATTGAATTTGTCGCTGCGCACGGGGGATCTGACAACCCGAACGGTGTAGCATGATGAACGAAGGTATCACCGTGGTCCCACCCACCCACCCTTCCAATCCAATCGGGTAGCTCCTCTAAACCTACGGTATATGCTAATATTCTAATCGCCGGTCTGAATGCCACCCTTGGACCGGGCAGTGCAGCGTCCGGCGACCGCCCCCATCCATTGTCGCCGGACGCACCCCCTGCATTGGCATCGCCCCATCGCGCTCTCCCGATCGAAAATCATCCTCCCTTCTTCGTTTTGAGGATGACAAAGCCATTTGCTCTCCTATTTTTGTCGGGCGAGTCCTGTCGCAAACTTCGGCAACGGCCGATTTTGATTTCGACTATCGGGAGGACATCATGACGCGCACAATCATCATCGGCGCGACCGGCCACGTTGGCACCTATCTCGTGCCGCGGCTGGTCGAGGCTGGACACGAGGTCGTGGCGATCAGCCGCGGACAAGCCAAACCCTATTCGCCGAACAAAGCATGGAGTGAGGTCGAGCTACGGACAATGGATCGTGCTGCGATGGAGACCGATGGCAGCTTCGGTCCGGCCATCCGCGCGTTGAAGCCTGATATCGTCATCGACATGGTCTGCTTTACGCTCGATAGCGCAAAGCATCTGAGCGAGGCGCTTACCGATCACATCGGCCACTTCCTGCACACCGGTACGATCTGGACGCATGGTTTTTCCACCGTCGTTCCTACACCGGAGGAGGCGCCGAAGCGGCCGTTCGGCGATTATGGTATCCAGAAGGCGGCGATCGAGGCGCATCTGTTGGAAGAGTCACGCCGCAGGGGATTTCCCGCGACCCTGATCCATCCGGGCCATATTGTCGGTCCGGGCTGGGCGCCTCTCAATCCGGCCGGGCATTTCAATCTTTCCGCATTCTCGACATTGGCGCGTGGTGAAACGCTTGCCTTGCCGAATTTCGGTCTAGAGACGGTTCATCATGTTCATGCCGATGATGTCGCGCAGATGTTCATGGGCGCAATTGCCAATTGGCGGGCTTCGACCGGAGAGGCATTCCATGCGGTTTCAAACGGGGCACTGACGCTTAGAGGCTATGCCGAAGCCATGTCGCGCTGGTTCGGACATGAGCCGAAGCTGGAATTCCTGCCCTATGAAAAATGGGCCGAGGACCAGACGCCGGAAGATGCGCAGGCGACCTGGGAGCATATCGCCAGAAGCCCGAATTGCTCGATTGCCAAGGCTGAGCGGCTGCTCGGCTATCAGCCCCGCTATACATCGCTGCAGGCCGTACAGGAATCGATCGCCTGGCTGATGGAGAAAGGGCGGATCGGCTGAAAGCTCGGGTTTTCGGGCCAAGTCATCGGTTGTCAAGCCAGGCCGCCATGCCCTTGCCCGCTGCGCGTCCTGTCGCAAAACAGGCGGTCAGAAGATAGCCGCCGGTCGGCGCTTCCCAATCGATCATCTCGCCGGCGACGAACATGCCGGGGAGCTTGTTCAGCATGTAACTCTCGTCGAGCTCGTCCCAGTGGATGCCGCCGGCGGACGAAATGGCCTCGGCAATCGGTCTCGGCCGCAGCAATGGAATCGGCAAGGCCTTGACCGCGCGGGCAAGGCTTTTCGGATGCGAGAGAGCGGCGGGTTCGACAAGCTCGCGCAACAGGCCCGCCTTCGCTCCCTCGATCCCGGCGCCCTTGCGCAGACGGTTGGAAAAGCTGGCTTTGGGGTCCTGTCGTGCCAGATCGCGCGCCAAGCGCTCCTCGCTGCGTCCGGGCGCAAGATCGACAATAAGCGATGCCTCACCCATTCTCGTCAACCGATCACGCAGCGAGGCGGCATGGGCATAGACCAGGCTGCCCTCGATCCCCGCTTTCGAGATGACGAACTCGCCGGGAAAGGTTCCCGCCTTTGACGTCGCCGTCACGGCTTTTAGCGGCTCGCCGGCAAAGCGCTCGCTGAACGGAGCACTCCAGGTGACGTCGAAACCGCAATTGGCCGGCTGGAAAGCAGCGATTGCGATCCCCTTGTCGCGAAGCAGGCTGACCCATGCCGCGTCCGATCCGAGCCGGGCATAGCTCGCACCGCCGAGCGCGAGCAGAACAGCGTCGTGGCGTACAAGCTCGCGCCCCTGAGGCGTCTCGAATACGAGGCTGCCGTCCTCGAAACCGCACCAGCGATGCCGGGTCATGATGCTGACGCCTCGCGCCTCCAGCCTCGCCAGCCAGGCGCGCAGGAGAGGCGAAGCCTTCATGACTTTCGGGAAGACGCGACCGGAAGAGCCGACGAAGGTTTCGGTGCCCAAGCCTTTCGCCCACGCCCTGACATCATCGGGCGTGAAGTCGTCAAGTGCTGCACGCAATCGAGCCGAAGCCGCGCCGAAGCGGCCGGCAAAAAGGCGGTAGTCTTCCGAATGCGTTATGTTGAGACCGGATTTTCCGGCCAGCAGAAACTTGCGTGCGACTGTCGGCATGCTGTCATAGATCGCGATATGATGGCCGAACAGGGATAGGGTCTCCGCCGCCATCAAACCCGCAGGGCCGCCGCCTATGATTGCGATTTGCTTTTTGATCATGCTCACCCGGTGTCGCTCGCCTACCGTTCTCTAGGACCGGATGAGGTTGGAAAGCAAGGCCGTTACTCCCGTCTGGCTCTGCCAATACCATTCGTTCGGAGGATACGGCAGTGGCGCCATTCGCGCCTGTCCGGTCGGCATCTCCTGCGATATCAACACTTAAATCGATATAACCATATGGTTACTAATGCTCTCGATTCGCCGGGGGCTGTCAACTTATGCGATGATCGGTTACTTATCGGCGCGAGGATGCACCGCATAAGCCTTACGAAATGCCGCCGGGAGCCAGAATGTCGGAAGCCAAGACCGTAAAACGCAGCGCAAAGAGTGCAGACCTTGCGAATGCAGAAAAAACCTCCGCGCGCACCGTTTCGGAACGGCCCCGCCTCAGGGACGCCGAACGCACCAGCAAGGCGATTCTGGCTGCCGCCACCAAGGAATTTGCAGAGCGCGGCTATGGTGGTGCTCGCGTCGATGCCATCGCCGAGCGGGCCAAGATCAACAAACGGATGCTCTACCACTATTTCGGCGGCAAGGATGCGCTTTACGTCGCCGTTCTGGAAGGCAGCTATATCGCCATTCGCTCTGCGGAAGCACGGCTCGATCTCTCGCATCGCTCGCCTGCCGACGGTATGCGGGAGCTGGTCGTCTTCACCTGGCAATACTTCCTGGACCACCCGGAATTCCTGGGGATTCTCAGCACGGAAAACATGCACAAGGCACGCTTTTTGAAGCGTTCGGCACGCATTTTCGAACTGCATTCACCTTTGGTCTCAGAGATTTCCAGTCTGCTCGACCGCGGTGCTGCGACGGGCGTGTTCCGCAACGACTGCGATCCTGTCAAGATCTATATGAGCATTGCAGCACTCGGCTCGTTCTTCCTGACGAACCGTTGGACGCTTTCGACGATCTTCCGCCGCAATCTCTCGGATAAGGCCGAAATCGACGCCTGGGGCGAACATATCGTCGAGGTGATCTTCGCCTATCTGCGTCCCTAGAATTTCCAGGGGCAATCAGCTCAGCAACGACAGATCATTGCCGCTGCCGCCGTTGACGATGGCCGTTGACAGCGTGGCATCGCCGTGTCAGTTATGTAACTATATAGTTATTTACGGGAGGATGAACTCATGGCAACCAAGCCGATCGGCATCATCATGCACGGCATTACCGGCCGCATGGGCTACAATCAGCATCTGGTGCGCTCCATCTTGGCAATTCGCGAACAGGGTGGCGTTCTGCTGTCGAATGGTGACCGGCTGATGCCCGAGCCGCTGCTTGTCGGCCGCAATGCCGAAAAGATCGAGGCGATCGCCCGCAAGCATGGTCTTTCGAAGACGACGACCGATCTTGACGCTGCCCTTGCCGATCCGGCCAATACGATCTTCTTCGATGCCGGCTCGACCCAGATGCGTGTCGAGCTTCTCGAGAAGGCAATTGCCGCCGGCAAGCATGTCTATTGCGAAAAGCCGATTTCCGAGACGCTGGAGGAAGCGCTCTCGGTTGCAGCCTCGGCCGAGCGCCGCGGCGTCAAGAACGGTGTCGTCCAGGACAAGCTGTTCCTGCCGGGTCTGCGCAAGATCGCCATGCTGCGCGACAGCGGTTTCTTCGGCAAAATCCTCTCAGTGTGCGGCGAGTTCGGCTATTGGGTTTTCGAAGGCGATTGGGGTGTGAAGGCGCAACGTCCGTCGTGGAATTATCGCAGACAGGATGGCGGTGGCATGATCCTCGATATGCTGCCGCACTGGCGCTATGTGCTCGACAATCTCTTTGGCGAGGTCAAATCCGTCAGTTGCCTTGGCGCGACGCATATTCCAAGCCGCGTCGATGAGAACGGCAAGACCTATGTCGCCGATGCCGACGATGCCGCCTACGCGACTTTCGAACTTGAAGGCGGTGTCATCGCCCATATCAATTCATCCTGGGCAGTGCGTGTCCGTCGTGACGATCTCGTCACCTTCCAGGTCGACGGCACCCATGGATCGGCCGTCTGCGGCCTGATGCGCTGTTGGACGCAGCATCGCGTCAATACGCCGAAACCTGTCTGGAACCCCGATCAGCCGCAGCCCATCAATTTCTTCGACACCTGGGAGGAGGTGCCGGACACGCAGGCCTTCGACAATGGCTTCAAGGCGCAGTGGGAGCAGTTCCTGTGCCATGTGGCCGAGGATGCGCCATGGAAGTTCACGCTTCGCGAGGGCGCCAAGGGTGTGCAGCTGGCGGAGCTGGCGCAGAAGAGCTGGGCGGAGCGTCGCTGGGTCGACGTGCCTTCTCTTTCGGCCCGCTAGGAGGCTGATCTCATGGAGAGAAGCCTTCACCTGCCAAGGGCGGACGGCACCATCGCCGCCTTCACCGCTGTCAACGAACCGCTGATCGCGCCTGTGAAACCTGCCGGCGGTCACCATTTCAATCGCGTGGCCTATGCCGCCGCGCATGTCGTTGTCGATGCGCTGGCGGACAACGACCCCTGGCTCGACCGCAACATCGACTGGGAGCGCACCATTGCCTTCCGTGAATATCTCTGGGGCCTCGGCCTCGGCGTGGCGGAGGCGATGGACACCGCCCAGCGCGGCATGGGTCTCGACTGGGCCGGGGCGAAGGAGCTGATTGCGCACGCACAGTCGGCAGCCCGCGGCCGCTCGGATGCCGTGATTGCCTATGGCGCCGGCACCGATCACCTCCAGCCCGGTCCCGATATCACGATCGATGACGTCATCCGCGCCTACGAGGAACAGATCGCCTATGTGGAAGGGCAGGGCGGCCGCGTCATTCTCATGGCGAGCCGGGCGCTTGCCGCCGCCGCCAAGAGCCCGGACGACAGCTCCATC
>JBCNPI010000102.1:0-17126 GCA_039593415.1 Rhizobium sp.
CCAATACGCTTCGGGCGCTTGCCTCCGATCTCGGCTATCTCGAAGCCTGGTGCGAGCTTGCCACCGGCACCCCCCTCCCTTGGCCGGCGCCAGAAGGCCTGCTCCTGAAATTCGTCGCCCACCATCTCTGGGATCCGATCAAACGCGCCGAGGATCCTAGTCACGGCATGCCGGCCGCGATTGAGATAGAATTGCGCGCAAAAGGTCTGCTAAGGGCTGAGGGTCCGCATGCGCCCGATACCGTCCGCCGGCGGCTGACCTCCTGGTCCATCCTCACACGCTGGCGTGGCCTGAGCGGATCGTTTTCTGCCCCGTCCCTGAAATCTGCGCTCAGGCTCGCCGTGCGGGCCAGCGCTCGGCCACGGCGGCGCAACAGCAAACGAGCCGTCACTGGCGATATCCTGGTAAGGCTGCTGGCCACCTGTGCCGGCGAGCGCCTGGTCAGCTTTCGCGATCGTGCCTTGTTGCTCACCGCCTTTGCTTCCGGCGGCCGTCGGCGCTCCGAGATCGCCGACCTTCGGGTCGAGGATCTGGTCGATGAGGAGCCGGTGCACGCCGATCCCCGAAACTCCGCCTCCCCTCTCCTGCCGTGCCTGACCATCAATCTCGGCCGCACCAAGACGACAACGGCAGACGACCGCGTGCATGTGGTGCTGATCGGTCGCCCGGTCGACGCCTTGAAGCAATGGCTTGTGGAAGCCAGGATCGACACCGGACCGATCTTTCGGCGCATCGACCAGTGGGGCAATATCGACCGCCGAGCGCTGACGCCGCAGTCGGTCAATCTGATCCTGAAAGCCCGATGCAAGCGGGCCGGCCTGGATCCTGACGTCTTCTCGGCGCATGGACTGCGCTCAGGCTATCTGACCGAGGCGGCCAACCGCGGGGTGCCGCTGCAGGAGGCCATGCAGCAATCCCTGCATAAATCAGTGCCTCAGGCCGCAAGCTATTACAACAATGCCGGGCGAAAGAACGGACGGGCGGCGCGGTTAGTTATGTAGCGTCGGCGAATACGAACGCTTGCGTGTTTTATCCACTGCGTAATCAAGCCGCCTTCGATGGCTCGTCCGACGACGTGGGCGACACGGAGAGTTTCACGCCGAGCAAAGAACATCATGCGGCGGAGATGAGCAAAGTAGGATCACGTATTTTGCAGATGCCCGTGAAGCTCCTGCCCTCGCAAACGGCGAGGCGGACGAGACCCAATGTGACCAACTTCACATTCCCTCGGAAGTGAACGTTAAGGACATGAAACCGTCCACGCCAGCTTCACGCATAGCGTCGGCATGCGCCATCAAAGTGGCTTTGTAATCGGCATGCTGGGGCACCCTATCATCGGGGATCAGGGTCATGACCGCGGAAGCTGGCTTGATCCATTATGCCTCGGGCTGAGAGCGTGGCCGACCTCATGCAAGATAACTTGCCGACAAATAGCGACTTTCGCCGGTCTCAGGCGCGGCTGCCCAGCATCCGCAGGAAATCGACATCGTCGCCAATCAGTGCGTCTATGATGCTATCCGCGATGCATCGCCGGATCATCGGGAGTGCATCCCGGCCACCCTGCCAGAGGGCGGCAAGCTTTTCCGGCAACGGCAGGCTGAGACGCACCGCGATGCCGGCCTCCTGAAGCGCTTCGGCATCGGCCCGGTAAAAGCGGTTCAATTCCAGCGAAACGCCGTCTATGCCGCCAGCCCGCATCGAGGCTACGATGTCCACCGGACGATGGTGAAGGATCGCTTCCGTCTGAAGCCGCGGCTCGACTTCCTTGACCCGCCGGAGATCGAGATGATCGAAAGAGGATATGGCGACATGATCGAAGGCATCCAGATCCCGCAGGGTTCCGACCATGATATCGATCAGGCGATCCGGCCGTTCTGGCTCCTTCATCTCGATCGCCAGGCGCGTATCCGTTTGTTTGGCCCATAGGACCGTATCGGCAAGCGTCGGCACGCGAATACCGGAAAAGCGCGGATCGAATTTCGCGCCGGCATCGAGCGAAAGAATATGCTCGAGATCATGATCGGCAACGAAGCCGAAGCCGTCGGTCGTGCGCTGCAGCGTGCGATCATGCATGACGACGATCCGGTCGTCGCGCGTCAGCATGAGGTCGATTTCGCACTCGTTGGCGCCGGCATCCACCGCCTGTTGGAAGGCAAGGAGGGTATTTTCCGGGAAGCGCCGGCTGAACCCGCGATGGGCGGCGATACGCAGCGAGCCGTGACGGGCGGCGTGAAGGGGCAAAGGCAATGTAGATCTCCTTGAAATGGATTTTGCGACAATGGTCTGGAGCATGATGCCGAAAAGTGCGATCGACCTTCGAACGACATTATGCCCTGCTTCTTTGAAGCCAGCTCTAGCTAGCGCAGCGTCGGATCGAGGGCGTCGCGCAGATAGTCGCCGATCAGGCTGATCGACAATGAGAGAACGAAAATCACGATGCCCGGCAGGATCGCGATCCACCATTCAGTCATGACGTAGTCACGGCCGGCGCCTACCATGCTGCCGAGACTGACGAGCGGCGGCTGAATGCCGAGCCCGAGGAAGCTCAGCGCCGATTCCTGCAGCAGGATCTCAGGCAGGACGACCGTCAGGTTGACGAGGACCACCGAAAGAATGTTCGGCAGCACATGTAGGAAGGCGATGCGTCCTGTTGCCGCGCCATTTCGCCTGAGGGCTGCAACATAGCCGCGCTCCAGCTCGAGCCCAGCCATGGTGCGCACCAGACGCGCGTAGCGCTCCCAGCCGTAAAGGCCAAGCAATGTCATGAAGAGCCAGAGATTGTCGCCGAAGAAGGCGAGAACGGCGAGCGCGATGATCAGGAACGGCATCGACGCCTGGAAATCGACCGCAACTCGGATCAGCATGTCGGCAAATCCACGCCAAAAGGCGGCAAGAAGCCCGAGCACCGTGCCGAGCGCCAGGCTGATTGCCGACGCCCCGAGCGCGATCAGCAGGCTCGTGCGCAGACCATAGAACATGCGGCTCAGGATATCCCGGCCGAGTTCGTCGGTGCCAAGAATGTGCTTGAGCGTGCCGCCGAAAAAGATCGGCGGCGCCTTGCGGGCATGAAGGTCGATCTGCATGAAGCCATGGGGTGCCAGTATGTTGGCGAAGACTGCGGCCATGACGAAGACCGCAAGGACGGCGATGCAAAGCGCGGTTGTCGGATCGAGCCTGAGACCGCGGCGCCGGGCTTTCTCCGGTTTGGTCTTTAGAGGAGCATCGGCGCCGGCCGCTGCGTTCGCCATGGCTTTTCCCTTTCGAAATGACCGATCAGGCGGCGGAGCGATGGCGCAGACGCGGATCGGCGAGAATATAGAGACAATCGATAATCAGGTTGGCGCTCACCATCGTCAGCGTAATCAGCAGCACGATGGTCTGCACGACGTTCAGATCGCGCTGCGCGACCGAGGAGACAAGAAAGCGCCCGACGCCTGGCCAGGCATAAACCGTCTCGACCACGGCCGCACCGCCGATCATGCCGCCGACGAGGAAACCGAGCATCGTAAGAAGTGGCAGGGCGGCGCTGGGCATGACATGCTGCCAAAGAACCGCACGTTCGCCAATCCGCTTGGAACGCGCAGCAAGGATGAAGCGCTGGCCCAACACCTCCAGCACGCTCGAACGGACGAAGCGGGCAATGATGCCGGCATTGTAAAGACCGATGACCAGAACCGGCATGACCAGATGCGCCAGGGTCGAACCGCCGCCGCTCGGCAGCAGCCGCAGGGAGACCGCGAAAAGCTGGATCAGCAGGATGGCGATCAGGAAATTCGGCAGCGAATGCATCAGCACGGCGAGAGCCATCACGAAGCGGTCGATGAGGCCGCCGCGGTTGCGTGCAGCCAGGATCCCGAAGGGCACGCCTGCGCCAAACGCCAATATCAAGGAAGCCCCCATCAGCTCCAGCGTCGCCGGGACTTTCGACAGAACCAGCGTCAACGCGTCCTGGCCATTGAGAAGCGAGGTGCCGAAGTCGCCATGCAGAAGACGGCCGAGATAGGCGAAATACTGAATGTAGAGCGGCTGATCGAGACCCCATTGCTGTCGCATCAGCGCCACCACTTCCGGCGGCGTCTCGATGGGCAGCAGGGAATGCAGAGGGTCGCCGCTGACGCGCAGGATGACGAAGGTGAATATCATCGCCAGAAAGAGCGTGACGAGGGCTCTTAAAAGCGCGCGCAGAATGGATGGAAGCATTGCCGTTCCTTCAGAGCGTTTCGAGCATGGCTGCTGCCGGCCGCAGGCCGCTTCGCCGTCCGCGCGGAACGGCGGACAGGAGCTTGGCCGTGTAGGGGTGGGCCGGACGCGACAAGACCTCCTCCGTCGGCCCTGCTTCGACGATCCGCCCCGCCTCCATGATCGCAACGCGATGCGAGACGTGGCGGACCACCCGCACGTCATGGCTGATGAAAAGCAGCGACAGACCGCGTGCCCGCTGCAGCTCGAGCAGGAGATTGAGCACCTGCGCCTGCACGGAGACGTCAAGCGCCGAGACCGGTTCGTCGCAAAGCAGAATCTGCGGCTCGACGATGAGGGCACGGGCGATGGCGACGCGCTGGCGCTGGCCGCCGGACAGTTGATGCGGGAATTTCTGCAGGGCGGAAACCGGCAGGCTGACGGCCTTGAACGTCTCCGCCGCGCGATCGAGCCGGCTTGCCGGATAGCCGATGCCGTGGATTGCCAGCGTTTCCACCATCTGATGACCGACGCTGCGGCGCGGATCGAGCGCACCCATCGTATCCTGCGAAACGACCTGGAGATGCTTTGCCAGACCGCGCCGGTTCGGCTTCATCAGGCTTTTGAAGGGCTGGCCGAACAGCGTGATTTCCCCTGATGTCGGGATGCGGTCACCGCACAAAAGCGATGCAAGCGTGGATTTGCCGCACCCGGATTCTCCAACGAGGCCCAGGGTCTCGCCAGGCTTCAATGCCAGGCTTACATCCCTGATGGCATGGAAGCCCTTTGCGCGTCCGGGCAAGAGAGAAAAGCCGGCCGAATAGGAAAACTGCAGATGGTTTGCGGCAAGCGCAAGCTCTGCGCCTTGCCTATCCGGCAAAGTGCGGTTCTCAGCCGTCATGGGGAACTCCACGGATTGAAGCAGGCAAGCGCGGCCGGGCCGGCGATCAGAGGCGGGACCGTCGTCGCGCAATGAGTTTCGGCGCGCGGGCAGCGAGGAGCAAAAGCACAGGCTTGCGGCAGACCTTCGTGCAGCTTCAGTTCGCCTGGAATGTCCGCGAGCCTCTCCAGCGGCCTGCCGCGTCCGGGCATGGCTTCCAGAAACAGCCGCGTATAAGGATGGCGTGGATTATCGTAGAGCTCGTCCGTCCGGTTGATCTCGACCAGCGAGCCCGCATACATCACCGCGATACGGTCGCAGACCTCGGAGACGAGATCGAGGTCGTGACTGATGAAGATCATGGGAATGCCGCGTTCCCGCACCGCCTTGACCAGCAGCGCGACGACCTGCGCCTGAACGGTGACATCGAGCGCCGTGGTCGGCTCGTCGGCAATGATCAATCGCGGCTGCATGGCAAGCGCCGTGGCGATCATCACGCGCTGGCACATGCCGCCGGAGAATTGCGCGGGATAGGCCTTGTAGCGCGTTTCCGGCTGAGGGATGGCGACCTCCGCCAGAAGCCGAAGCGCCTCGGCCTTGGCCTCGCCCGCCGACATTCCGGCGCTGACGGCTGCCTCGGCGATCTGGGAACCGATCGTGCGGACGGGGTCGAGGCAGGAAACGGGCTCCTGAAAGATCAGACCGATCGGCGGCAGCTTTACCCGCGCCAGCGGGCCGAGCTCGGCCGCATCATACATGCCGTCCTGGAAGGAAATATAGCCGCTGGCTCTGGCCGTTGGACCCAGCAGCCCTGCAAGCGCGAGGCAGGTAACGCTTTTGCCCGATCCACTCTCGCCGACGATGCCGAGGATTTCGCCCTCGGCAAGGTCAAAGGAGACATTGTTGACGGGATGAAGCCGGCCGGCGCCCGTTCTGAACGAGACACTCAGATTGTCGACGGAAAGAACAGGCGTCGGCATCACGAACCGCTCAGCTCTTCTGCTCTTCAAAGGCAAGACTGCCGGCACCGAGGTCCATCTGGAAAGCCGGCAGCGGCTGCCACTTGATGCCCTTGCGAATCCCGAAGAAGACGGCGTTCTGATGCAGGACGGTCTCGCCCGGGTCTTCCCATTCGATCAGACGCAGCATGTCGCGGAATATCTTGGCGCGTTCGGCCGGTTCGACGGCCTTTTCCATCTTGGCGCCGAGCGCGTCGAAATCCGCGTTCTGCCAGATCTTGAACGAAGTCAGCGAGCCGGCCGAACCGAACTGGGTGAAAAAGGAGATGTAGGGATCGGGAATTTGCCCCGTGCTCGACCAGTTGCCGGTCGCACGGGTCGGAGAATTCTCAAACAGCTTGCCGCCTTCGACGAACTTCATCTTGGCATTGACGCCAACGGCCTGCCACATCGCGACGACGGCCTGAGTGACGGGATTTTCGGCCGTGTAGTAATTGTTCTGCGATCGGACTTGGATCTCCTCGCCATTGTAGCCGGCATCCTTCAGAAGCTGCGCGGCTCGATCCGGATCGTATTGATAGGCCGGATAGTCCTTGAGGTAGACGGGACCATACAGCTCGAACTGCAGGCCGTTCGGCACGCGGGTGCGACCGTTCCAGATCGTATCGACGATCGCCTGGCGGTCGATGGCGAGGATCAGCGCCTGGCGCACGCGCGGGTCCTTGAGTGCCGGGTTGTTCTTGTCGAAATACAGAATGCGGTGGTTGGGGACGGGGCCGCCAACAATGTCATGGCCGCTGCTGGCGGTAACGACCGAAAGCTGATCGGGCGGCAGGTCCGTTGCGATATCGTAGTCACCGGCCAGCAGGCCGGCGATGCGCGAGGAGACTTCCGGCACGATGCGCAGCGTTACCCGCTTGGCCGCAGGCTTGCCGCGAAAGGCTTGGTCGTGAGCTGCCAGTACGACATTTTCATTGGTGGCGTAGCTTTCGACCTTGTATGGACCGGCGCCGACCGGCTTCTGACGCCAGGTCGTCCAGTTGCCGCCATTCTTCTGCCAGGCGTCCTTGCTGATGACGACGGCTGCATAGGATGCGAGGCGCTGCAGGAAGATCGGGTCCTGGAACTTGGTGACGAAGCGGACCGTCAGAGGATCCACCACCTCGACATGGTCGAGGCTGGTGAAATTGGTGCGATAGACGGGATAGCCCGGCGCGTCCTTGTTCAACAGGCGCTCAGGGCCGAAGGAAAAGGCGACATCCTCGGCCGTCATCTCGCGGCCGTCGTGGAAGATCACGCCGGGACGCAGCTTCATTTCGAGCACGGTCGGCGAGACCCAGGTCCAGGAAGTGGCAAGATTGGGCTTGACCGAGAAGTCGCCGCGCATATCGAGCGCAAGCACCGTTTCATGGATCGAATAATTGTTGCGGAAGGCGACGTTGCTGGCCGCATCGACCGGCTCTTGCGATGTCGGATTCTGCTGAACGGCAATGCGAAGCTCCCGCCTTTTGTCGCCGCTGTCATCGGCGGAGGCGGACGGTGCCGGAACGAAGGCGGCAAGACCTGCCGCGGCTCCCAAGAGAAGTGTCGTTCGGCGAGTGACCGGACTGTTGAAGCCGGTGAGCAGATATTCGGACATCGGCACGCTCCTGTGCTTGCACAAACGTTTGCGCAAATGAAAAACGACCACTTGCGCTCAGAACCATCGTTTCTTTTACGCAAGGGAGAATGGCCGCAAACTAGGCGAGCTCGATGACGCACGTATGACAAGTTCGGGGGACACAAAGCACATAGGACGCTTTGCAATGCGCGCTTCCGCCGGAAGGTTGGACAGCTCGATCAGAAGGTCAAGCGATGCTTCGCACAAAGCGTCCGTAGGCTGCGCAACGGTCGTCAAAGGCGGCGCCCAATAGGCGGTATCGGGCACGTTATCGTAGCCGACGAGGGAAATATCGGCAGGAATCCGCAAACCGAGTTCCCGCAGGAAGGCAACGACCTCGATGGCGAGACCGTCACTCCCGCAGATCAGGGCGGTCGGACGCTTTGGCGACGACAATAGATCCGCAAACAGCCTGCGATCGCGCTCAGCCCTCTCGAACGAGATGACATCGCCGACGATCGCTCCCGCGCTGCCGGCAACGACCTCCTGGAAAATCGACAGGCGATCGCGAAGCGCGCTGCGGCTGACGCGATAGATGAAGGAGATGCGGCGATGACCAAGTTCCGCCAGATGGTTAAACAGCAGTTTCATGCCAAACCGGTCATCTGTCAGCACTGCAGGAAGCGGACCGGTCAATCCAGCACCCAGCGTCACATGCGCCTTGCCCATCCGGTCAAGATGATCACAAAGCGCCTGCTGGCCGGGAAGGTCGCTGACCATGATGACGCCGTCGAAAAAATCCTCCTGAAACAGTCGCAATTGGCCCGCGATCTCGCCGGCCTCGGCTTTGGCCTGCGCGACCAGCAATTCCACCCCCCTGCGCTGAGCGGCTGCCTGAAGGCGGCTTGTCAGATGGGGCTGATAATGGCCCGAGAGGCTATTGACGATCGCGCCGAAAACTCCGGTCCTATGTGTCCTCAGCGATGTTGCCAGGCGATTGACGACGTAGCCGACGCTGTTCGCCGTCGCCCTGACGCGCTCCTGCGTCTCCAGGCTGATACGGCTATCGGCATGGCCATTCAGAACACGGGATACTGTCGTGGCTGACACCCCGGCCAGCCGCGCAACCTCCAGGATGCCGATTCTCTTCGGTGTCTTCATACCTATTGCCAAAACTCTTCATAGCGACGCCTACAGACAGTTGAGGGACTTGCGCCGATGCGCAAGACGGTCACACAGATTTTTGGAGCAAATTCAGCGGCCGTTGCGAAAAAGAGATGCCAGTCATGGCGAAAAATGCCGATTTCGACCTGGCTCGGGATAGATGCAGCAGATATACCGCGGGTTCATCATCTTGTCTTACCAAGAGACGATAGCACCTTTCGCAACTGGAATCTTGAGAGCTGACGGCCGGATATGCAAATGACGAAGGATGAAATCGCGGGACGCGCAGCAGGCAGTCCTGCGGAAGTCTTCTGGGCGTTCCTGAAGCTCGGCACGACGTCGTTCGGCGGCCCGATCGCCCATTTGGGGTATTTTCGAAGTGAACTCGTGATTCGACGCAAATGGATAGACGAGAAAGGCTATGGCGACCTCGTCGCGCTCTGCCAGTTTCTCCCCGGTCCCGCATCCAGCCAGGTCGGATTTGCCTTGGGTCTTTTGCGCGGCGGGCCGCTCGGTGCCCTTGCCGCTTGGACTGCCTTCACCCTGCCATCCGCATTGATCCTGCTTATGTTCGCGATGGCCTCGACAGCCCTCGACAATCCCATCGGACAAGGATTGCTCCACGGGCTGAAGCTCGTCGCCGTGGCAGTGGTGGCGCAGGCGGTCTGGGGCATGATGAAAGCGCTCACCCCCGACAAGCCACGCGCCGGTATCGCCCTGGCGGCGGTCGTCGTGGTGACCTTCCTGGGTCCCCTTGGTCAGCTCGCCGCGATCCTGATGGGGGCATGTGGCGGGATACTGCTTTGCCGCCAAACGGATACGCATGGTCACAGCGCGATCTCGTTCAAGGTCTCCAGATCCGTCGGGATATTCTGCCTTGTCACCTTCTTCCTGCTGCTCTTCGCGCTGCCGCTTGTCGCATCCAGCGCCGGTACTCAGGGGCTTGCGCTCTTCGACGCCTTTTACCGCTCCGGATCGCTGGTATTCGGCGGAGGCCACGTCGTCCTGCCCCTCCTTCAAGCCGAAGTCGTGCGTCCCGGCTGGATATCGGAAAGCTCCTTTCTTGCAGGTTATGGCCTTGCGCAGGCGGTGCCCGGCCCTCTTTTCACCTTCTCGGCCTATCTCGGCGCTGCTGTCACGCCAACTCCGAACGGCATATTCGGGGCTGCAATCTGCCTCGTGGCGATATTCCTTCCGGGTTTCCTTCTTCTCGTAGGCACCCTCCCCTTCTGGGCCAAGCTGAGCGGCTATCCGATGGCGCGGGCTGCGATGCGCGGCGCCAACGCAGCCGTCGTCGGCGTGCTCGGTGCAGCGCTTTACAACCCCGTCTGGACCAGTGCCGTCCTCACGCCGACCGATTTCGCTCTTGCTCTTTCCGGCTTCCTGCTTCTGGTGGTCTGGAATATGCCGCCGTGGATTGTCGTGGTTCTGATGGCGGCCGGCGCTCTTCTGGTCCAGATCGCCTAGCCGCGCAGTCCCGAATTATGATGGGGCAGCTTCAAGCTGCCCTGACCCGGCATCACCGGAGGGCGCAAGAGAAGACTGGCGCGGCGGCATCAATATGTGGTCTCGATTGATCTGCCAGTTGCGCGGACCGCTGCGCAACGTTTGCATCGCTATTTCGTGAGGTTGGCAACGACAGTCTGCGGCTGCACGATATCCACCCAACGCCCGGTATCGTCGGTCGCCTGCCGCTTCAGGAAATGATACGGCGTCTGCGTCCAGTTTTTCACCTGATCGCTCAGATTATCGAGAATGAAATCCCCACGGTCGGTGCGCACCGTCACGACGGCATGGCCCTCACCATCGGGAAGGCGCACGACCGTAATCAGCAGGTCGGCGAGCGATATGCCCTTTTCCATCAGCTCCCTGCGCTTCTCCAGCGCATAATGCTCGCAATTGCCCATGCCATCGTCAGGGTAGTTCCAGTATTGCACGACGCCGTAATGATCGAGGTCGCTGATGGGCTTGACCCATTTGTTGACCGAGTCATTGACGGCGACAATCTCGTCCCAGGTCTTTTGCGTGAGCTTGATCGGGCGCAGATTGGAAGGATGGATCTCGCATTCCGTCGGGCGCCGCTGGCAGAAATCATAATGGCCGATCGGCTGCGACGTGATTGAACCCGTCGGCATGAACGCATTCGAAGCCGCCGAAGCGCCTGTGCCGCAGGCCAGCAACATCGCTGCAAAAGTCAGGGCTGAGACCATGGACTTGCCTGCCTGGAGCAAGCTGGCTGGCGGGACGACGCAAAACATACAAACGCCTTTGCCTTGAGCGACGGTGTTAACAAATGGTTAAATTCCGCAGTCGGCGAAGTCAATTTGGGTAGCGCCGCGGGCGTCGCAAATCTTAATTATTGGTTAATGCGGGAATGCCGCCAGCGATCGGCGGAGGTCGGTTCCGGCCATCCGGCGCGGCTGGCTATTGCTAAGGCAAGAAGCCTCCGCGCTGCAACGCGGTCGTGCCAAGGGCACCGATCCGGCAGGAACCAAGAGGACGAATGCCGGGTTCGCCGCCCATCTTCGGGGCGAACGACTGGAACCGCAGGTCCCTTCAACAGCAGACCATTTCGACCAGTTCCACACCGGACGCTTGTCAGTCCAGCTTTCGAATGCGATTGCTCTGAGAACGACGCGTGGCAATAAGCAGCTTTAAAATGAAACTTGATGCAATCGATTTGCGGATATTGGATGCGATTCAACGAGATGGGCGCATCACCAAGCTCGCGCTTGCTGAGAAGGTTGGTCTATCGCCGACACCATGCTGGCTGCGCCTGCGAAAGCTGGAAAAAGCAGGGATCATCACAGGCTACCACGCACGTCTGGCGCTACGCAGGCTCGCGCCGATCGCCAGTGTCATGGTGGAGCTTACTCTTGCCAACCATCGCCAGGCCGATTTCGATCGTTTCGAGCGAACTGTGGCTACCATGCCAGAAATCGTTGCCTGCTGGGCCGTCGGTGGCGGCGTCGATTATATTTTGAAGATCATGTCCGCGAATATCGACGCTTATCAGCGCCTGATCGACGATCTCCTCGATCGCGATCTCGGCATCGAGCGCTATTTTACCTACATCGTGACGAAAACCGTGAAAGAAGAGACGGTACTGCCCGTCACAGGCCTTCTTTCCCTGGATGCGCCTGACTGCGAATAGAGAAACTCTCTACCTGCGCCCTTCTCTTTAGATCCTTTCTCTCTTTCGACTGCCAGCAATGGACAATCTCTCGCGGCGTTCCGTGAGACCATCAGGGCATCTGGAACGAGAGACTTGACCATGCCCGCGCTCCACGCCCGCACCACCTATCATGAAGCCTTGTCGAGGCTGAACGACCGCCATTTGCTGCGAGACCTTTCCTATGTCGCCGGCCATTGGCTCGCCGGAAAAGCCAATCAGAGTTTCGAGGTCACAGATCCAGCCTCCTCTGCAACGCTTGCCTGGGTTGCCAGCCTCGGCGAGCAGGAGACCATCAGCGCCATCGATGCAGCGGCGGATGCCTTTGCTGCCTGGCGTTCGCTGCTGCCACAACAGCGGTCGTCGATCCTGCGCAGGTGGTATGAACTGATGCTTGAGGCTCGCGAAGATCTGGCCCTCATCATGACGCTGGAACAGGGCAAGCCCTTGGCCGAATCCCGCGGCGAGATCGATTATGCCGCAGGTTTCATCGAATGGTATGCCGAGGAGGCCAAGCGCATCAATGTGGAAAGTGTCACCAGCCATCTGCCCGACACGGAGATGCTCGTCCGCAGGGAAGCCTTGGGCGTTGTCGCGATCGTCACGCCCTGGAACTTTCCAGCCGCCATGATCACCCGCAAGGCGGCCGCAGCGCTCGCCGCCGGCTGCACCGTCGTTTCCCATCCTTCGTCGGAAACACCCCTGTCGGCGCTGGCGCTTGCAGAACTCGGCGAACGCGCCGGCCTTCCCGCCGGTGTCTTCAATGTTTTGACCGGCGATGCGGCAACGATCGTGGGCGCCCTCTGTAACGATCCGCGAGTCAGGGCCTTGAGCTTCACAGGATCGACCGGCATCGGTAAGCTGATCGCCGGGCAATGCGCCGCAAGCATGAAGCGGCTTGTGATGGAGCTTGGCGGCCATGCGCCTCTGATCATATTCGACGACGCCGATCTCGATCGCGCCGTCGATATCGCCATCAATGCCAAATTCGCAACCTCCGGCCAGGATTGCCTCGCAGCCAACCGGATCTTCGTTCAGCGTTCCATCAAGGCGGCGTTTGTTGCGGCTTTCGCCAAGCGTATCGCGACCCTGAAGGTCGGCAACGGATTGGACGGCGCCGTCGACATCGGACCTCTCATGCACGAACGCGCCATTGCGAAGGTCGAGCAGCATGTTGCCGACGCGTTGAGACACGGCGCGAGACTTGTGACCGGCGGCAAACGTCATTCGGCCGGAAAGCTCTTCTTCCAGCCGACATTGCTCGTCGATCCTTCGCCGGATGCCCTGATCATGCATGAGGAGACATTTGGGCCGGTCGCGGCCGTGACAGCCTTCGATAGCGAAGACGAAGTGGTCGCTCGTGCCAACGACACCGAATACGGCCTCGTCGCCTATGTTGCGACGACAAATGGGGCGCGGCAGATGCGGCTCGGCCGGACGCTCGAATACGGCATGGTAGCCATCAACCGCGTGAAGATCACCGGTGGACCGATCCCCTTTGGCGGCTGGAAACAATCCGGCCTCGGCCGCGAAGGCTCGCGCCACGGCATCGAGGCCTTCACCGAGCTCAAATATCTCTGCGTCGATACGAGCGCCTGACGCGCCCATTCAGAAGAAGGAACCATAATATGTTGGACAAGCGCAACGAACTGAACGCCTGGGATAGGGATCACTTCTTCCATCCCTCGACCCATATGGGAATGCACGCACGCGGCGAAACCCCGACGCGTGTCATCGCCGGCGCCGAGGGCGTTTACATCACCGACACCGACGGCAGGAGAAGCCTCGATGCCTTTGCCGGCCTTTACTGCGTCAATGTCGGCTATGGTAGGCAGAAAATCGCCGATGCGATTGCGGAGCAAGCCAAGAACCTTGCCTATTACCACGCCTATGTCGGCCACGGCACGGAGGCCTCGATCACACTGTCGAAGATGATCATCGACCGCGCACCGGAAGGCATGAGCCGCGTCTATTTCGGTCTTTCCGGTTCCGATGCCAACGAGACCAACATCAAGCTAATCTGGTATTACAACAACATTCTCGGTCGCCCAGAAAAGAAGAAGATCATCTCGCGCTGGCGCGGCTATCATGGCTCTGGCGTCATGACGGGGAGCCTTACGGGCCTGGAGCTTTTCCATAAGGCCTTCGACCTGCCGCGCGCGCCGATCCTCCATGCCGAAGCACCCTACTTCTTCCGCCGCGCCGACCGCTCGATGAGCGAAGAACAATTTGCACAGCATTGCGCCGATAAACTCGAGGAAATGATCCTTGCCGAAGGTCCGGAAACAGTCGCAGCCTTCATCGGCGAACCGATCCTCGGCACCGGCGGCATCGTTCCGCCGCCGAAGACCTATTGGCAGAAGATCCAGGCCGTTCTCGACAAATACGATGTCCTGCTCGTCGCCGACGAAGTCGTCACCGGCTTTGGCCGTCTCGGCACCATGTTCGGTTCCGATCATTATGGGATGAAGCCCGACCTGATCACCATCGCCAAGGGCCTGACCTCGGCCTATGCCCCGCTGTCTGGCAGCATCGTTTCCGACAAGGTGTGGCAGGTTCTCGTCCAGGGGTCCGACCAGCTCGGCGCCATCGGCCATGGCTGGACCTATTCCGCCCATCCGATCTGCGCGGCCGCCGGTATCGCCAATCTCGAGTTGGTCGATGAACTCGGCATCGTCGAAAATGCCGGTTCGACCGGCACATACTTCCGTTCGGAGCTTGCCAAGGCCGTCGGTGGTCACAGGCACGTCGGCGAGGTCCGTGGCGATGGGCTCATGGCCGCCATCGAATTCGTCGAAGACAAGGATGATCGCAAGTTCTTCGATCCGGCAAAGAAGATCGGCCCGCAGGTCGCAGCAGCGCTGCTCGAGCGTGGCGTCATCGGCCGTGCCATGCCGCAAGGAGACATCCTTGGCTTTGCACCGCCACTTTGCCTGACGCGGGAAGAAGCCGATATCGTCGTCAAGGCAGCGGCAGCCGCCATCGAAAGCGTGCTTTCGGCCCGCTGATCCAGTCCTAGCCGGCAGACCTCTCTGCCGGCTCGAGCGATGATGGCGCGGCCTGTTGTTGACAATGAGCCGCGCATCTCATTCGGTCATCGCCTTCCAGCGACGAATGGTGTACATGGATTTTATAATTGTACCGGATCAATCCATGTATCGTCATGATTCAAAAGACCAGGACAATGGCGCCTGGAAACCAGTCCTTCAGCACCGCAAGGGCGTGACCAAGCATAAGCTGCTGACAGATAAGATCATTACCGATATCGACGAGGGTATTCTGCCGGTGCACGCGCAGATGCCGACGCATCGCGACCTCGCCCATGCGCTGGGAATTTCAGTGCAAACCGTGAGCCTCAGCTACAAGGAGGCGGAGCGCCGTGGCTATTTGCGCGGCGAAGTCGGGCGCGGCACCTTCGTACGCAGCCGCGTCACCGAGCGCGCCGATAGCTTCATGCTCGATCGCGACCCAAGCGGCAGCGCCGATCTTTCCATCATCCGGGCCGTCTATACCGAGGCGCATGAACGGTCGGCCCGCGAACTCATGCAGGCACTCGCCGAGAGCGACAATAGCAGCTTCATGCGGCCTTGCCGGCCGATCGCCGGCCTCGATGCCCATCGTGCCGCTGCACAGGTCTGGCTCTCGGGCCTGTCGGTCAAAGCCGATTCCGACCGGATACTGATCACGAACGGCGCGGCGCACGGGCTGTTCCTTGCCGTCGCTTCGGTCGTCCGTCCGGGCGAAGTCGTCCTGACCGAGAACCTGACCGATCACGGCATCATCGGCCTTGCCAATGTTCTCGGATTCACACTGCGTGGTCTTCCGACCGATCGCGAGGGTGTTCTGCCCGAGGCCTTCGAGGCAGCCTGTGCCATTGGCGACGTTACGGCACTCGTCATCGTTTCCTCGCTCGGTAATCCGACCAGCCACGTCATGGGTGAGGAGCGCCGGCGCGCGATCGCCGACATCGCCCGCCGGCATGGTATCTTCGTCATCGAGGATGAGGTCTACAAGCCGATGCTGCGGGGGCCCCTTCCCTCCATGCCCGATCTCATTCCGGAACTTGGCTTTTTCGTAACCAGCTTCACGAAGTCGGTGATGACGGGACTGCGCATCGGCTATCTCGTCGTGCCGGCTCACTATTCGATCCGCGCCGCATCGATCCTGCGCGTGACCGGCTGGAGCGCCACCAACGTCGTCGCGGAAATGGCGTCGCGCTGGGTTCTGGACGGGACGGCGCAGGCCCTGCTTGCGGTCCAGCGAAGCGAGGCGGAGGCGCGGCAGGCAATTGTGTCAGGCGTGCTGGCTCCATTCGTTGCCGGCAGCCATCCGCTGTCGCTCTGCGCCTGGCTGTCGGTGCCGGAGCGCTGGACCGAGGAAGGTCTTGTACGCGCGCTTGCCCGCAAGGGCGTGGCGGTCACGCCGTCCGAACCGTTCGTTGCCGGCGGAGAGCGGCCGGTCGGCGGCATCCGCATCTGCCTCGGCGGGCGCCTGTCCCACTCCGCCCTTCGCTCGGCGCTCGAAACCGTTCGCAGCACCTTCGAGCAATTGCCACCCGTTTTTGACGTGGGCTCGATCGTTTAAAATTCCGGCGCCGGATCGCCGGCATCACGACCGTTTCCGTCAAAGAATCGAGTGCAGAAATTCCTTCGTGCGCTCTTCCTTCGGCGCACTGAAAATCTCTTCGGGCTTGCCCTGTTCGCAAATGCGGCCTTTGTCGAAAAAGCAGACACGGTCCGACACTTCGCGGGCAAAGCGCATTTCGTGGGTGACCAGTAGCATGGTCAGATCGTGCTCGTGCGCGAGATCGCGAATGACGCCCAGCACTTCGCCGACAAGCTGGGGATCGAGCGCCGATGTCGGTTCGTCGAACAACAAGACGCGCGGGCGCATGGCAAGCGCGCGGGCGATGGCCACGCGCTGCTGCTGACCGCCGGAAAGCTGGCTCGGATAGTGATCCTTCTTCTCCGAAAGCCCGACCATGCGCAGGAGATCGACGGCACGGCATTCGGCTTCCGCCCGCCCGAGCCCGAGCACGCGCGTCGGCGCCTCGACGACATTGCGCAGCACGGTCATGTGCGGAAACAGATTGAAACTCTGGAACACCATGCCGACATGGGTGCGGATCTGGCGCAGATGCGCCTCGCTGGCCAGGAACCGGCCACGACCATT
>JBCNPI010000103.1:0-17061 GCA_039593415.1 Rhizobium sp.
CGACGAGGTCTGGACGGTTTCGAGCCAGTTCGGTTTCGATGCGCTGCTTCGCGGCATTCCGGTTCGCTGCTATGCCGCGCCCTTCTATGCGGGCTGGGGTGTGACCGAGGATCATTTCGGCGCCTATACCAAGGCTGCGCTTGCTGGCCGCCGGACGAAACGGCGAACCGTCGATCAGATTGCAGCTGCGGCCTTTTCCCTTTACCCGACCTATCGCGATCCCGCCGGCTGGCAAGAGATCGACGTCTTCCGGGCGATCGAGCTGATCGTAACGCAGCAGAAGGCTGCCGCCTGAAGCCTACAGCATTTCCAATGACTTTTTTCGCGACGGCGGCGGGAAGGCGGCGTCGAGCACGGCCCAATCCTCATCGGTTATGTCGATATCTACAGAGCCACGATTTTCCTCGACACGCTGCGGGTTCGAGGATTTTGGGATGGCTATCACGTTGTCGCGTTCCAGCAGAAAGGCGAGAGCGATCTGTGCCGGTGTCGCCTGATAGGTCTTGGCGAGGCGGATCAGCTCTGGGTGATGGAGCAAACGGCCTTGCTCGATGGGGGAGTAGGCCATGATCGGTATGCTGCGTTCCTGGCACCATGGAAGCAGGTCATATTCGATGCCGCGCCGGCCAAGGTTGTAGAGCACCTGGTTGGCCGCGACATTGCCGCCGTTCGGCACGGAAAGCAGCTCGTCCATATCGGCGACGTCGAAATTCGATACGCCCCAAGCCTCGATCTTACCGGCGGCCTTGAGATCTTCGAAGGCTTCCACCGTTTCCTCAAGCGGATAATTGCCGCGCCAATGCAGCAGGTAGAGGTCGATGCGATCGGTATTCAGGCGTTTCAGGCTACGTTCGCAGGCTTCGACCGCGCCTTTGCGGCTTGCATTGGCGGGATAGACCTTGCTGACCAGGAAGACCTCGTCGCGACGGCCTTCGATCGCCTTGCCGACGATTTCCTCCGAACCGCCATCGGCATACATTTCCGCCGTATCGATCAGCGTCATGCCGTGGTCGAGGCCGGTTTTGAGACTCGTGATCTCGTCTCTTGCCGTGGTGGCATTCTCCCCCATGTTCCACGTTCCCTGGCCAAGTGCCGGGACCGTGATGCCGGAGGGAAGGGTGACGGTGGGGATGGGCTCGCGCATGGTCTTTCCTCGCTGCAGGAAATCGAAGGATAAGGGCATTCAACCTTATTTCAATCGGCATCCGCCATGTCACGGTGACAATCGCGCTATGGCGTTCATGTGGCCGGCCAATTAATGTCGCACGGACATGCGCTGTCATATTCCACGCGCATTGGGAAGAATTTTGGATGCCGTCCTCCATTCCATACGGCGTCCTAGGAGGCATCATGGCGCTGGACACATTTCTGGCTCTCTTACTTTTCGCATTCACGACCTCGATCACGCCTGGGCCAAACAACATGATGTTGTTTGCTTCCGGCGTGAATTTCGGTTTTCGGCGCACCATTCCACACATGCTTGGCATCGGTGTCGGTTTCCTGTCGCTGCTGCTCGGCGTCGGCCTCGGCCTCGGCGCCGTGCTCCACACGGCGCCGCTGCTCTACACCGCGCTGAAATTTACCGGCGGCGCCTATCTGGTCTGGATCGCTTGGAAGATCGGCACGTCACGCAGCCTGACGGAGAGCGAAGGCTCGGCGCAGCCGATGAGTTTCGTGAGTGCCGCCGCGTTCCAGTGGGTCAATCCTAAGGCTTGGGTCATGGCCGTCACCGCCATGGCGACCTACACCAACGAGCAACTTTACCTCTTCAGTGTTCTTCTCGTCGGTTTTGCATTTGCCGTCGTGAACGTGCCGAGCGTATCGACCTGGGCCGGCTTCGGTTCCGCGCTGCGCGATTGGCTCTCCGATCCGGTTCGGCTCAAATGGTTCAACATCACCATGGCTTTCCTGCTGGTGCTCAGTCTCTGGCCGATGCTAAAGTAACGGCCGAGAGACGGGAGACAGCCATGTCCCATGGACATTCGCATGACGACGATCATCATCATAACCACGACAACCACTATTCGGACATGCAGGCGCGGGTGAAAGCCCTCGAGACGCTGCTGACGGAAAAGGGGCTGATCGACCCGGCGGCGATCGACCGTATCGTCGAGACCTACGAGACGAAGGTCGGGCCGCGCAACGGGGCGCAGGTGGTGGCGAAAGCCTGGAGCGATCCCGGTTTTGCCGACTGGCTGCGACGCGACGCGACAGCGGCGATCGCAAGCCTCGGCTTTGCCGGCCGTCAGGGTGAGCACATGCGCGCGGTGTTCAATACGCCGGAAACGCATAATCTGGTCGTCTGTACGCTATGCTCCTGCTATCCTTGGGCCGTGCTCGGGTTGCCGCCGGTCTGGTACAAGGCGCCGGCCTATCGCTCGCGTGCGGTGATCGACCCGCGCAGCGTGCTCGCCGAATTTGGTCTCACGCTGCCGCAGGAGAGGAAGATCCGCGTCTGGGATTCGACGGCGGAGCTTCGCTATCTGGTGATCCCTGAGCGGCCCGCCGGTTCCGAAGGCATGGACGAAGCGGCGCTCGCGGATCTCGTCAGCCGCGATGCGATGATCGGAACCGCGCTCGCCAAGACGCCGGAGGCCGCGTCATGAACGGTCCGCACGATCTCGGTGGTCAGATGGGCTTCGGCCCGATCACACCGGAACCGAACGAGCCTTACTTCCACGCCGAATGGGAAAAGCGCGCGCTCGGCATAACGCTCTCCTGTGGCGCCTTCGGTGCCTGGAACATCGACGAGAGCCGGCATGCGCGCGAGAATATTCCGCCGGCGAGTTATCTCGGTGCCAGCTACTACGAGATCTGGATTCGTGCCGTCGATACGTTGCTGGAGCGGCACGGCTTCGCAACGGCCGAAGAGCTGCACGCGGGTCACGCGATCGAACAGGGCGGGGTGCCGAAGCGGGTTCTGAAGGCTGAAATGGTCGATGGCGTCTTGGCCAAGGGCGGCCCCTGCGACCGGCAGATCGATACCGTACCGCTCTTTGCAGTCGGCGATCATGTGCGGACGAAGAATTTCAATCCGACCGGCCATACAAGATTGCCGCGCTACGCTCGCGCCAAGACCGGTGTCGTCGAAGCGGTGCAAGGCTCCTTCGTGTTCCCTGACGACAACGCCCATGGCCGCGGCGAAAATCCGCAATGGGTCTACACTGTAGTCTTCGACGGCGCCGAAGTCTGGGGCGAGGGAGCCGATCCTTCGCTGACCGTCTCAATCGATGCCTGGGAGAGCTATCTTGAGCGCATGTGACGTTGCCTCGCCTCTGGCGCAATCGCCCGGATTGCCGAAGTCGGCTGATGGCGAGCCCGTCTTTCCCCAGCCCTGGGCGGCGGACGCCTTTGCGATGACAGTCCATCTGCACGAAAAAGGCCTGTTCGCCTGGAGCGAATGGGCGGAGCAGCTGTCAGCCGAATTGCACAAGCCAGGTTGCGCGGCTGACGGTAGCGATTATTTCGATTGCTGGGTGGCGGCGCTTTCGGGGCTGCTCGTGACGAAAGGCGTTGCCGACGCAGAGGCGATTTTGGCTTTGCAGCAAAGCTGGCAACGTGCGGCGGAGGCAACGCCGCATGGAAGGCCGATCGTGCTGGAGAATGATCCCCGGCATTAGAAGGACTGGCTCGCTTGGGGCCATCATCAGGACGAGAATTGCTTGTAGCACTCGTCCGCAACCTGCCGCAGCATGTCGCGCGAGATTTCGCCGGTCACAGCATAGCCGAGATTGCCGTCGATCCAGTAGAAGGTTTCAACGGTATTGTCGCTGGCGAAACGGAAGCTGGTCGTGGTGTTGCCGCTATTGCGCCCCACCAGCACGGTGAGGCGCTGGCCCGTAGCATTTTCATACATGAACAGAGCGCCAGGCGTGCCGTTGACCGGCAGCAGCCGGCCACCGACCAGCTGGAAGCCTAGTCTCTGCAGGCTCGGCACCTTGAGGCCGGCAATGTTCATGCGCTTGCCGAGCCAAGTGGCGAGATGCGCCTCCTGATCTGCGCCGACTTCGACCGGGTGGCGGACATCGCTGGCATAGACGACGAAAGCCGAACGCGCCTGCTGCGGCAGGGCTTCGATTGATGTCAGCTGAAATGCGGGCCGGGCGAAAAGATCGGGACCGAAGTGGCCGGCCGCTGCACCAGCGAAGAATAACGCCAGCGAGGCGGCGAACATCATCAGCCGGTTGATGCGTTGAGGCATCGCCGACTGTCCGATCGATGTTTTTCCTTTCGGCAGGACGAGATCTCCATCGCCTTGCTTCGATACGGCATAGGGGGAGAACATCGCCCGGATGTCATCGTTCTGGACCTGCCACGCCGCGACGGCGGCAGCGTCTTCGGGATTTTCGGTCAGCCATGCTTGCAATTGCGCCTGCTTTTCCGGCGGCAATAGCCCATCGGCAAAGGCATGAAGGTCCGCTTCGGTCACGGTGGGATTGTTTTCGTTCATCTTGGTCTCCGAAGCGTGACAACATTGTCCGCATTCAGCAGGCTGGTCATCTTCCGGCGCGCGCGAGACAGGCGCGACATCACGGTGCCGATCGGGATATCGAGCATATCGGCGACATCCTGATAGCTGTAGCCTTCGACGACGACCAGCATCAACACGGCGCGATAGTCCTCTCCGAGGCTGTTCAGGGCCGTTTCAAGGCGTGACTTCTGTAATGGATCGCTGTCGGTTTCGGTTGCGGATAAATGGCTGTTGTCATCAATATCGACGAAGCTGCGATTGCCACGCTGGCGCAGTCCGTTGCGATAGAGATTGGTCATGATGGCGAGGACCCAGCCCCGCAGGTTCAGCCCGCGCCATTGGCTGCGCCGGGTCAGAACCTTCTCGACGCAGTCTTGAAGCAGGTCTTCGCCATCGGCATCCGAACGGGTAAGGCTGCGAGAATAGCGCCGCAGCGAGGGGAGGAGCGCCAGCACCTCCGCCTCGAAGCTGTCCGGCGCGGAGGAAGATCCCGCCGCGCCGTTTCCGGTCCGGTCAGGGCCGTGCGGCATTCCAGATGCCCTTGAAGCCGTCGCCGGTGACATCACCGGGCTTTGCATCCTTGACGAAGAAGTAGAGTGGCATGCCGTCCTTTGCCCATTGTTTCATCCCGTCCTTGCGGGTAATGATCGAATATGCACCCTCAGCCTTGGCTTTGCTATCTGCCATGAACGGCGGCCAGGCTTTCTCGCAATCGCCGTTGCAGTTCGACACGCCGGCCTTGTCGTTCTTGAAGGTGTAGAGCGTCTTGCCGTTTTCGCCGGCAAGCACCTTGCCCTTGGCGCTTTCGACCGTCTTGACGGGGGCTGCGGCGAAGGCGGCCGTGGCAACGGCCGATGCCGCAGCTAGCGCGGCCAGGAAACTCAAGGTCTTCATGATGTCTCTCCTCGGGTGTGGTGGACGATGTTCGTCCAGGCATCGCATTCTGCTTTGCCGGACATGAGACACGGTTGCTCGCGATTTTATTCCCGGCTCACCGGGTATTTTTTACCGCTTGCTTCCAACAACCGAATCCTGCCAAGTCGGACCATGCAATTCGCGCCGCAACAAGATGAAGCGCTCAAGGCCGTCGCAAACTGGCTGAAAGAGGGGCGCTCGCCGTTATTCCGTCTGTTCGGCTATGCCGGCACGGGCAAGACGACGCTTGCGCGGCATTTTGCCGAGCATGTGGATGGCGAGGTGCTGTTTGCGGCCTTTACCGGCAAGGCGGCGCAGGTGCTGCGCTCGCGTGGTGCTTCGAATGCCAAGACGATCCATTCGCTGATCTACCGCCCGCGCGGCGAAGAGGCCGTCGAGGACGAAGAGACTGGCAAGACATCGATCGCGCCGATGTTCACCATCAATCGCCAGAGCCCGGTCGCCAAGGCGGCCCTGATCATCGTCGACGAATGCTCGATGGTGGACGAAGCGCTCGGCAAGGATCTGATGAGTTTTGGCACGCCTATTCTGGTGCTCGGCGATCCCGGCCAGCTTCCGCCCGTTTCCGGCGGCGGCTTCTTCACGAACGAAGAGCCGGATTACCTGCTGACGGATATTCACCGCCAGGCTCGCGACAATCCAATCATCCAGCTCGCCATGCAGGTGCGCGAGGGCAAGGAAATCATGCATGGCGACTATGGCACCGCGCAGGTGATCTCGAAGAACGAGGTCACGCAGCCGCTGGTGCTGGAGGCCGATCAGGTGCTCGTCGGCACCAACAGGACGCGCCGGCGCTATAATCAGCGCTTGCGCGAGCTGAAAGGATTTACGGCCGACTATCCGCAATCCGGCGACAAGCTGGTCTGCCTGCGCAACGACCCCGCCAAGGGGCTGCTCAACGGCTCGCTCTGGCAGGTGATGACTTCTTCCAGGGAAACGACGAAGCCGGGCATCAATCTTCTGGTGCGGCCGGAAGATGACGACATGGACCGCGGGGCCGCGAAGATCAAGCTGCTGAAGCAGGCTTTCGAGGATGTCGATGGCGAGATCCCGTGGTCGACCCGTAAGCGCTATGACGAATTCGACTACGGCTATGCGCTGACGGTGCACAAGGCACAGGGTTCACAATGGAACAATGTTGTGCTGTTCGACGAAAGCTGGGCGTTTCGCGATACGCGCGAGCGCTGGCTCTATACCGCCATTACCCGCGCCGCCGAGACGCTGACCATCGTTCGCTAGGTGATAGCGAGGGCATCAATATCCGCAAAAAGACTTGCCGCCGTTGCGTCACCAGGTGGTGATGCGCGCCCGACGCGTCCATCAAAGTTTTGCATGGGTTGATGTCGGAATCCTGTTGGTTTTGCTGGGCATAATGGCATAAAACGGCTGCTATCATCTGCTTTGAAAATCAGGGATTTCGATCATGCCCGCCAAGCTTTCCGTGAACCTCAACGCCATAGCGATGCTGCGCAACCGGCGCGATCTTCCCTGGCCGAGCGTCACGGGCTTGGGGCGTATCGCGCTGGCTGCCGGTGCCAGCGGGTTGACTGTTCATCCGCGTCCCGATCAACGGCATGTGCGCTTTTCCGACCTGCCCGATATCCGTGCGCTGATCGATGACGAGTGTCCGGAGGCGGAGTTCAATATCGAAGGCTATCCGAGCGACGAATTCTTCGATCTCTGCGCATCTGCCGAGCCCGAGCAGGTGACGCTGGTGCCCGACGATCCCGCGCAGGCAACCTCGGATCACGGCTGGGATTTCCGTAAAAATCGCGAGCTGCTGGTCGATGTCGTCGCCAAGTACAAGACGATTGGCTGCCGCGTGTCCCTGTTTGCCGATGGCGACGGCGATGCCGAGGCGGTGAAGATCGCCAAGGAGGTCGGCGCCGATCGTATTGAGCTTTACACCGGTCCTTACGGCGGTTGCTACGATGATCCGCAGAAGGCCGCCGTCATCCTCGAAGCGCTTGGCAAGACCGCAGATGCCGCCTTCGCCAACGGCCTTGACGTCAATGCAGGTCACGACCTGACGGTCGCCAATCTGCCGGCGCTGCTGAAGCGCATTCCGAAGCTTGCGGAGACCTCGATCGGGCACGGGCTGACAGCCGATGCGCTGGAATATGGCATGGCCGAAACGGTGCGCCGTTTCCGTCGGGCTTGTGGCCAGATGGTTTGATAGGAATGTTCTTGGGCTGGTCAGGCGAGGGCGTCGCTGATGCAGAATAGTGCCTAGCCCCTCATCCTAGCCTTCTCCCCGCAAGCGCAGGGCTATCGCATATGAAGTGAGGTCGTTGCCGCGCACCTCCTTCTCCCCGTTGGGGAGAAGGAACTTGCGGGGCTGATCCAGCTCCTATGCGATTGCCCTGCCCGTAAGCGCGGTGAGGGGCCACGCTTGAAGTCTCGGCAAGGAGAGACTCACCTGACCTCTTCCAAAATTCAGCCAACCAACGCAGCCTTATGTTCCTCAAAGAAGCTGCGGAGCGTTTGCGGCTCCCTGCCCGTCAGCTTGTTGAAGTCGTTGGTGAGGATGTCGAATTTGCCGGCGCGGGTATTGGCTTCGGAGGAGACGAGCATGTCCACCACGAACTTCGGCAGGCCAGCGCCGGTAAGGCCGGCGGCAAGCTGCTCGTCATTGACTTGAACGACTTCGAGCGGACGGCCGGTGATCTTGCTGACGACGCTCGCCACATCCTCGATGGTAAGCGCGGTGGAGCCTGTCAGCGTGTAGGTGGCGCTTTCTGCTGCATCAGATGCTAGGGCTGCGGCGATGGCGAGTGCGCAATCTTCGCGGCTGATGTTGCTGACGTGGCCGCCGCCGGTTGCCGTATACCATTTGCCGGTTTCGAGGTTGTGCGGCAGGCTCATCAGGTAGTTGTCGAAATACCAGGCGTCGCGCAGGATCGTGTAGCCGAGGCCGCTTGCCTTGATGGCATTTTCCGTGCCGAGGTGATCGGGTGCGAAGCTGACGAGCGAACCTTCGGGAGCGGGCATGGAGGTGTAGAGAATATGCTTGACGCCAGCCTTCTTGGCGGCTTCGACGGCAGCTGTGTGCTGCTTTAGGCGCTGGCCTGCTATTGCAAGCGCATCGGTGCTGATGATCAGCAGACGGTCGACGCCGGCGAAGGCAGTGACCAGAGAAGCGGCATCATCGAAATCGGCCTTGCGGGTAACGACGCCCTTGGCGGCGAGGTCCGCTAGCTTTTCCGGGCTGCGCGTGGCGGCAATGATGCGGCCGGGCGCGACCTTGTATGTCTCCAGCAGGTGATGGATGACGCGCTGGCCAAGCTTGCCGGCGGCGCCGGTGACGAGAAGAGTGCTGCTCATATGGTTTCCCTTGTTGGACCGCCGCAAAGTCGCAGAGGCCTCGTTGCTCTCAAAAAGAGACTAGCACTAGAATAGGAATTGACTTCGCGATGTAAAGGAGGCAGTTTTTCGGCTCCAAGTTACCAAAAGGGAACCGGTATGGCAGCCAGCGCCGTCGTCAATCTGCGTGACAGCATAGATCCGCCGCTACGCGACGTCGATCTCAGCAATCTCGATTTCAGCAATTGTCCCGTGCGGGACCTGATCTCACAGATCGGCGGAAAATGGTCGGTGCTGATACTCGAAACATTGGCAAAACGGCCATATCGTTTCGGCGAGTTGCGCCGTCTGGTGCCCGATATTTCCCAGCGCATGCTAACGCAGACGCTGCGTGAACTTCAGCGTGATGGCTATATCGGTCGTGAGGTCTTCCCGACAAAGCCGCCGAGTGTCGAATACCGCATGACGGATCTCGGCTATTCGCTCTACCAGCCGTTGGCACAGCTTCTTAACTGGGCCGAGGCCAATCATGAGGCCGTCAAGGCTGCTAGAGTCCGTTTCGATCAATCGCCGGACTGAGCCTTATCGTGAAGCCTTTGAAGATCGCTATCGTTGGCGCCGGACCTGCCGGTCTTGCCGCCTCCCTCTTTCTCACTCGCGCCGGTCATACGACCGATATCATCGAACGGTTCGACAGCCCGGCGCCAGTCGGCTCAGCGCTGATGCTGCAGCCGACCGGACTGACCGTGCTGGAATCGCTTGGGCTGGGTCCGGCAATCCACGCCGCCGGCAACCGCATCGACCGGTTGTTCGGCACAGAAACCACCCGCGGCCGCATCGTTCTCGATGTGCGCTACAATGCGTTACCGGGCGGGCGCTATGGGCTTGGCGTTCATCGTGCAGCCCTGTTCGACACGCTTTACGATGAAGTCTCCGCACGGCGACATCCTATCCATACTGATCAGCGGGTCATCGGTTTAGTGGAGGAGGGAGCCAGTAACTATCTCTCCGTCGAAGGCGGCGAGCGCCTGGGACCTTACGATCTCGTTATCGATGCCAGTGGTGCACGTTCGGAGCTTGTGGCGACTTCGCCCGTTGCGCCGCGTGCACGCAATCTCGTCTACGGCGCCTTTTGGGCGACGCTGGATTGTCCGGACGGATTGGTGGATCAGGCGGCGCTGACGCAACGTTATGACAAGGCAAGCGTGATGATCGGCGTCTTGCCGGTCGGAAGCAGGAGACCGGACATGCCGAGCCAGGCGGCTCTGTTCTGGAGCCTGAAGGTTGCTGATGCCAATGAAGTGCGCAAGCGTGGGCTCGAGCGCTGGAAGCAGACGATCCGCGGCTACTGGCCTGAGTGCGAGCCCTTGCTGGAGCAGATCAAGGACTGGGATCAGTTGACGCTGGCGCGTTATGCCCATCGTACCGTGATGACGCCCTACAGCGGGAAGACTGTTTTTGTCGGCGATGCTGCCCATTCCACCAGTCCGCAGCTCGGGCAGGGTGCCAACATGGCGTTACTCGATGTGGCCGCGCTTGCGCATGCTCTGGCAGGACATGAAACCATCGAAGCCGCTCTTGCTGCCTATGCCAAGGCACGGCGGATGCATGTGCGGCTTTTTCAGCTGCTCTCTGCAGCCTTCACGCCCTTTTACCAATCGGACTCTGCAGCATTGGCCTGGATCCGGGACCGGCTGGTTGCCACCATCGCCAAAGTGCCTCCCGCGCCACAGATCCTGGCCGGCATTGTCTCCGGCACGCTGGTCGACCCGTTTCATGGCGCAGGCTTGCGGGAATGTGACTGGCTGCGGCAGGCTGTGCCACAGCCGTCGTGATCATTTCTCCCGCTCGGTCAGGAAGGCGAGCAGCGCGATGACCGGGAAAGCGACGCCGATCCAGGAGGCCATGCTCCAGCCGCCGGTCGCATAGGCCCAGCCGCCAAGTGCGGAGCCGAGGGCGCCGCCGGCGAAGAAGGTCGCCATATAGAGGCCGTTAAGGCGGCTGCGGTGTTCGGCGCTGAGCGCAAAGATGGCGCGTTGACCAAGCACGAGATTCGTCTGAACGCCGAAATCGAGCATGATGCCGGAGAGTGTCAACGTGATCAGCGCCAGCAATGAGCCACTGCCTGAAAAATGGCCGATCAGGAAGGCAATGATCGCAATCGTCAGGGCAAAGGCCGTGGCAAGCTTGGTCCAGCCACGATCGGCAACACGTCCGGCAATCGGCGAGGCGACGGCGCCCGCAGCTCCGGCAAGCGCGAAAAGGGCGATGCCGTTCTGTGTCAGACCGAAAGCCGGGCTTGCCAGCAAGAGAGGTGTCGTCGTCCAGAAGAGGCTGAAGGCGCCGAACATGCAGGCCTGATAGAGCGCCCGCCGCTGCAGGACCGGTGTGCGAAGCGCGAGATGGCCCATGGAGGACAGCAGCTGTCCGTAGTGCAGCTTGGTGTGCGGCACACGAGTCGGCAGAACGAGGCGCAGGATGACGATCAGCCCGATCATGACGCCGGCCGAGATGATATAGACAGTATGCCATGACGAAAGCTCGGACAGGAAGCTGGCGGCCGGGCGGGCGAGCATGATGCCGACGAGCAGACCGCTCATGACATTGCCGACGACAGCGCCGCGGCTGGCATCCGGCGCCATATGGGCGGCAAAGGGCACCAGAACCTGCACTGCAACGGATGCAAGGCCGATGCAGAGCGAAGCGAGCAGGAACAGTGACGGCGACCATGCGAAGGCGGCGCCGACAAGGGCGACGGCGGCGAGCGCGACCAGCGTCAGGACCAGTTTCCGGTTCTCGAGAAGATCGCCCAGCGGCACGATCAGCAGGAGGCCAAGACCGTAGCCGATCTGGGTGAGCGTGACTATGAGGCCTGTCGCCGCCGGGCTGAAGCCGAGCGACTGGCTGATGGGACCGGCGAGTGGCTGACCATAATAGAGATTGGCGGCTACCAGCCCGCAAGCGGCAGCGAACATGAATGTGAGCAGTGGCGAAATGGTCTTTTCGGGGAGCGGCGTGCTCTCCTGTCTGGCGGCGGCAGTTGCGGGCATGTCTCGTCCTCAATAGGAGCGGGGGTACGTTCCCCGAAATTTCAGTGAAAATCAGCTCAGCAGTTTCATGGCCGTCTCGGCGACGGCGAGCATCTGTTCGGTCTTGCGGCCGGTCTTGCCGATCACGCGCATGCCCTTCGTTAGCGCCAGCAGAGCGCAGGCGGTGCTTTCAGGATCGACATGGCTCGGTATCGAACCATCCTCCTGTCCGAGGCGGATCAGATTGAGAATGCGCTTTTCGTCGAAATCGAAGGCCACGCCGACGCGACCGGCAATTTCTTCGTCGAAAAGCACAAGCTCGGTCGCGCTGCCGACCACGAGGCAGCCGCGGCGGCCGATTTCCCCGCATGAGGCCTCTGCGAAGAACATCACCAAGGCACGAAGTTTTCCATAACCATTCGAAGCTTTCGCAAGCGTCTCATCGATGAGCTGCTGACGGACCTGGCGATACCGGCTGAACGCGGCGAGGAAGACGCCGCGCTTGTCGCCAAAGGCCTTGTAGACGCTGCCTGCGGTCAGACCCATGGCCTCGGTCAATTCACTGATCGAGGCGGCATAGTAGCCGCGCTCGGAAAAGACACGCAGCGCTTCATCCAGCGCGGAATCCATGTCGAATTCCCGCGGGCGTCCACGAACCTTCGGTGCAATGTCGAGAGTGTTGGTTGTCATGCGCCTCTTTTAGGAAATGATCATTTCCAAATCAAGTAAATTTTTGCGGCGCAGCGAGATATGCAAAAATGAGAGCTACAGATGGGGCCGCTATTCGTGGAAAAACGCCATGTGGATCGCGTCCTTATAGCGTCCGTCGATGCGGACGGATTTGCGCGCGAGGCCCTCGCGGACGAAGCCGACTTTCTCATAGAGCGCGATGGCCCTGTTATTGTCGGAATGCACGCTGAGCTCTATGCGCTCTATTCCTGCCTCACGCGCAGCTCGCAGCGTCGTCTCTATCAATCGACATCCCAATCCCTGGCCGCGATAGGCAGGGACGATACCCATGCCGAGCCTGCCGGCGTGGGCATGGGAAGGAAAGCCATGACGGGTAATATCGCACCAACCGATAACTTTGCCGTCGGCCAAGGCGACGAATTGCGGATTGCCTTTGTCGATCATGCCGAGCACGAAGGCGCGTGTCTCGTCCAATGGAAAAGCTTCGAGCAGCGACAGATAGTTTCGCTCGCGCGCGACTGTATCGAGCGCCTCGTGAAAGCCTTCGATATGCTCGTCCGATATGTGTTCTATCCGGATTTCGGCGTCAGGGCTCATGGCAAACAGCTTGATGCAAATCAGGCATGCAGCGAGGATAGGGCTGAAGCCGAGGCGTGTCTACGTGTTCGCCGCAACGGCCGAGAGCTCAGAGTTCGAGTTCCCATGTCTGGCCGTTGAGTTCCGGGCCGAACATCCGATGTTTTTCGTCCGCCACAAGCCTGAAGCCAGCCTTGATGTAGATCGCCCGCGCCGTGTCGAGGATATCGTTCGTCCAGAGCGAGAGCTTGCCATAGCCTGCCTCGCGGGAGAAGCGGATGCATTCGTCGACCAGCAGTTTACCGAGGCCAAGGCCGCGCGCCGCCTTGTCGACATAGAGCAGCCGAAGCTTTGCGATGCCGCCGCCGCCGTCGGCGATCATGGCTGAACCCACGTTCAGACCGCCTCGTTCCGCAATCCAGCACCGGTCCTTCCGGGGATCGAAATCGGACAGGAATTTTCCGGCGACTTCAGCCACCAGCCCCTCAAATCGGTGATCCCAACCATATTCCTCGCTGTAGAAACGTGCCTGACTTTGCACGATCCAGCCGATGTCGCCAATGCGGTGATGACGGATGATCGCGGGGGCTGCGGTGGTTTCGCTGGCCCCGAGCGTGTCCTGAATCGTCCGCATGGCCGCGACAACTCGTTCGGGTTCGCCGATCGCGAGTTGTTCGAAATATCCGGCGATCTGCGCGCGCGAGCGGCGTACGAATTCCTCGAACTGTGCCTGTCCCTTCTCTGTGACTTTTATGACTTGGCTGCGCGCATCGTTCAAGTCCGGCGTCGTTTCGACCAACCCATCCTCACGAAAGCGCTTCACGATGCGGCTGAGATAGGCGGGATCGAGATGAAGATCGCGTGTCAGCGCCGAGGCGGCGACGCCGCCGCGGAAGCCGACTTCGAACAGTACTCGCACATCCGTCAGCGTATAGGGGCTGTCGAGATAGGCTTTGTTCAGGACGCCAAGGAAATTCGTATAGAAGCGATTGAAGTCACGGACGGCATCGATGGTTGCGAATTCGGCGGCAGGGGGCATGACATCGTCTCCTCGAACATAAGAGACGATGTCTATCATTTATTGGACTCAGTCAAGTAAATTGATTGGAATCAGGCGGCGGAGTTTCTGCGAGCCTTTTCCTCGGCAAGGGAAAAGTTGACGGCGGCTTCGGCGTGGATCGTTGTCGTGTCGAAGCCAGGGAGGATCAGCGCATTCGGGTCGAGGATGAGGCAAATCTCGGTGCAGCCGAGGATGACGCTATCGGCGCCTTCAGCCCTGGCGCGCTCGATGATGCCGTTCAGCTTCCGGCGTGACTCGTCTTTGATGATGCCGGCGCAGAGTTCGTTGAAAATGATATCGTGCGTGACGGTGCGATCCTCGGGGCCGGGAACCATGATCGAGACACCGTTCTCAGCCATGCGCGCGGCATAAAAACCGTGTTCCATCGTATAGCGGGTCGCGAGCAGCAGCGGTTTGACCCGGCCTGCGGCCTTCAGTGCTGCAGCGGTTTCGTCGATGATATGGATGAGCGGCGCGGAAACACGGGAGGCAACTTCGGGTGCGATCAGGTGCATTGTGTTGGTGCAGATCAACACGCATTCGGCACCGGCTGACTGCAGGCGCTGTGCCGCATCGGCAAGGCGATCGGCAGCGTCGTTCCAGCGTCCGGCCTTCTGCAGGGCGACGATCTCTTCGAAATTGACGGAGTACATGACCATTTCGGCCGAGGAGAGGCCGCCGAGGCGCTCGCGGACCATTTCGTTGATCAGGCGATAGTAGACTGCCGAACTCTCGAAACTCATGCCGCCGATCAGGCCAATGGTGCGCATAATGCTGTTCTCCGCTCTTTGGATGTGACTGGAGGAATATTGCTGCGATTCATCCGCCGTGTGTTTGCGTTTTTTGAAGCATATCAGAGTTTCGTTGCAATAGTTTGCGCATTCGGGCGCTTATGTGCAAAATGAAGGCGTCAAGATAGGGATTGCTGCACATGCTTGATGAACGCGACAGAAAGATTCTAGAATTTTTGCAGATGAAGGCCGGCATATCCGTGACGGAGCTTGCCGATCGTGTGGCGCTATCGGTGTCGGCCTGCTCGCGGCGCATACAGCGGCTTGAGGAAAGCGGGCATATCGCCCGGCGCATCGTCGTGCTCGACCGCGAGAAGATGGGGGTTCCGACCACGGTCTATGCGATGATCAAGACCGCGCATCACGCCGACGAATGGATCGAATCCTTTCGCAAGGTCATCGGCGATATCCCCGAAATCGTCGAGGCGCATCGGCTTACGGGGAATTATGATTACATCCTCAAGATCGTGTTGCCGCGTGTCGAGCACTACGACGTCATCTACAAGCAGCTCGTGCGCAAGATCGAGCTCTTCGACGTCTCCGCGTCGATCTCGATGGAGGAACTTAAAAGCGGCGCGTCAGTTCCTGTCGGGTATGCACAATAGACGCCTTGCCTATCGTGGCCGCGCAGAGGTGCCATGCATAAAAGATCGTTGCTGCATATCCTTCTCAATCCTACGTTTTCGAGCAGACTTAATCGCGAGGTGTTGCCATGCAGGATCATCATGTCGTCGTGGTCGGAGGTGGCTTTGGCGGGGTACAGCTTGCCAACGATCTTAAGGGCGCTCCGGTCCGCATCACGATGATCGATCGGCGCAATCATCACCTCTTTCAGCCACTCCTCTATCAGGTCGCGACCACTCTGCTTGCCACCTCCGAAATCGCATGGCCGATCCGTAATTTCTTCAGGGACCGTCCCGAGGTGACGACGCTGCTTGCCGAAGTCGTCGGCGTCGACAGCGCGGCGCATGAGGTGCTCCTGAAGAATGGCCAAAAGGTCCGTTACGACACGCTGGTGCTGGCGACCGGCGCCACCCACGCCTATTTCGGCCATGATGAGTGGGAGCCGGTGGCGCCAGGATTGAAGACGCTGGAGGATGCCACCACCATCCGACGACGCCTGTTGCTGGCATTCGAGCAGGCGGAAATGGAAACCGACCCAGCCGTCCGCGAGGCGCTGTTGACCTTCGTGATCGTGGGCGCCGGTCCCACCGGCGTCGAGCTCGCCGGCATCATCTCGGAACTGGCGAGGACGACCCTGCCGAAGGAATTCCGCAATATCGATACCCGCAAGGCGAGGATCATTCTCGTTGAGGCCGGTCCACGCGTGTTGCCGGCTTTCGCGCAAGAGCTCTCCAATTATGCGCACAAGGAACTCGAACTGCTGGGTGTCGATGTTCGCTTCGGCAGACCGGTCACCTCCTGCACGGCGGAAGGGGTGACAATCGGCGATGCTTTCGTGCCATGCCGCACCATCGTCTGGGCGGCGGGTGTCGAGGCATCGCCAGCGGCGAAATGGCTTGACATTCCAGCCGATCGTGCCGGCCGCGCCATTGTTAACAAGGATCTGAGGGCGCCGGGCAAGGAGGATATCTTCGTTATCGGCGATACGGCAGCCGTCATGCGTGACGATGGCACCCCGGTGCCGGGGATCGCGCCAGCCGCCAAGCAGCAGGGCGCCTATGTCGCCAAGGTCATCAAGGCAAAGCTTGCAGGTAGGCCGTCGGCCAAGCCGTTCCGCTATCGCCATCAGGGCAGCCTTGCGACGATCGGTAAAAGTGCTGCGATCATCGATTTCGGCTGGATCAAGCTTAAAGGCTGGCTCGCCTGGTGGGTGTGGGGACTTGCCCACATCTATTTCCTGATCGGCGTACGCTGGCGCATCGCCGTCGCCTGGAGCTGGCTGTGGATCTATCTCAGTCGGCAGCACAGCGCCCGGCTGATCACGCAAAAGGAAAGCATGCGGGAGGAATAGGGAAGGGCGGCGCCCGATGTGGACGCCGCCCTTTTTGGGGCTTATGCCAGCGAAGCGATATCGATGACGAAGCGGTAGCGGACGTCGCTCTTCAGCACGCGCTCATAGGCTTCGTTGATCTCCTGGATGCTGATCTTCTCGATCTCGGCGACGATGTTGTGCTCGCCGCAGAAGTCGAGCATTTCCTGGGTTTCCTTGATCGAGCCGATCATGGAGCCGGAAAGGCTGCG
>JBCNPI010000104.1:0-16952 GCA_039593415.1 Rhizobium sp.
AAGCGTTTCGTCGCTTGGTTCAATATCCTCAACGAAGCCTATGTTAAATCACGCTATTCGAAGCATTTTGAAATCAGCCGGGAAGCGCTTATCTGGCTGCAAGGGCGAACCGCGGATCTGATTGATCGCGTGGAGAAAGCTTGCCCTGGCGCATCTGGAAGCGTTGAGACACAAGATTGAAGACGCCAACCGCCGTTCAGGAAATCTCTGAATTCGCCTCGAGTAGAAGCGCCCCGAACAGTTTTTGCAATTGAGAATTTCTGTATCAAAGCGTTGAATGAAAATGCCAGGGACTGCTAGAATTCAGTCGAACTAGCGACTGATGTGCCGCTGAGCGCCAAAGTCCGGCTTCGATCCTTCTTCCCTGCGCCGGACGCAGGAGGCGTTTGCATGTCACGAAAGTCAACAACCCGCGCGCTTGGCCGCAATCACAGCGCCGCATTGGACGCGGCAGACGATACTCATCAGATTGTCCAGGACATCATCGCACTTTATGGCGATCAGGCGCCCACGGCTGCCGCCTGGTGCGCTTTCACTGCGTGGTGTGAAGGCGATGATGAGGACTATCTAATGTGGTCGGGTATATTCCAACGACTGCGCAATTAGCGACCGGCGCGACTGGCTGCTCAATCGCACGCTAGCGCGATGGCTTGCCGACGTGGGTCAATCGGAATGTTTTATCGCTCCGTTTTGCGGAAACATGGTCACGAAAGTAGTCGTTAGCATCTTGAACGCGCGACCTTCCTTGTCCGTGAGATGGCTCGCCTTATCGTTGAAATTGCGGGCCATTAAATTGCGCGGTAATGGCAATGACTTCAGCTATCGCGACTGGGGTCGAGATCGAGCGCGTAACCTTGCGAGCGAACAGTGCGAATAAGATCGGGCCCCAACCTCCGAAGCGCTCGCCGAAGATGACCAATGTGGATATCCACGGTTCACGGCTCCACATCTACTGCGGCTGGCCATGCTGCTGCAATGAGCTCTTCTCGACTTCGAACAATTTCCGGATCGCTGAGGAGGAACCGCAAGAGCCGAAACTGCAATGCGGTCAGCACAACCTCTTTGCCATTGCGGCGGACCCTGGCAGCAACGGTATTCATTTCGAGATCCGCAAAGCGAAGAACATTCGTGTCGTCCTTCGCACCACCAGATTTCATCAGCGCGTCAAGCCGCAGACGGCGAAACAACTCGATGAGACGCACCGGGGCGAACGGAGGGATAAGAACAAAATCGGCCATTGGATCGTGAAGCTCGCGATCGTGCTGTTCGCGAAGCAAAATAATCACGATCTCCGGGTGTGCCAGTTTGAGCATATGCAGCATGGAAGGGCTTGTTTCAGCGGCCGCGCAATCGGTCATGACGGCTTTTACATCACCGTTGGCTAGCTCGTTTCCTATTTCTTCGAGGTTGGCTACGGATGATGCCGAAAACCCATCGGTTGCGAGGATGTGCTGAAGGAGCAGAAACATCTGCGCGTCGCGTAAATGGATCAGAACACGAAATTCCATGCCTCCTCCTCCGGGTTATCTAAAGCGGGGCAAATTCGCCGCCATTGATGTCCAGGACCGCGCCGTTGATGAAACCTGCCTCTTCCGAGATGAGAAACCGAATTGGGGCTGCGACATCATCCGGCGTTCCTATTCTCCCGACCGGAATGCTTGCGATCGCCAGATTGTTGATCTCGCTATCAACCGGCCCAGCCATTTGCGTCGCAATTCTGCCGGGCGTCACGAGATTGACGGTTACTCCCTGGCCGGCCGAAGCCATCACCAGCGATCGAGCTAAGCCGGCAAGAGCTGCTTTAGACGCAACATAGGCCGCGCCCGCGATGCGCTGGATCGTGCGGTCGGTGAGTGCATCTTAGATATCGCCATCGTCTGGAGGAGACTAGCTTCGCGCATCCGCCTTCAACACTGGCGCGCCAATCACATCGGACGCCATATCACCGACATCAGCTAAAACATTTCGGTTCGGTCGGCAGGCATTGGAGGCGCCCGCCGCGTGAAAGAAGGGCAACTTCACCGAAGCAAGAGGCAGCCAAAGTGATTGGTATCGCCCCGCCAGGTGTCATTGGCGACACCGGCCCTGTGCCAGCATCCTTGATACATTACTGGACCTCGTGCACATAGCGATGGCTTCTGGTCGTCGCGCGATGTTTTGCAACGAGAACCGGAAGCGCGGACTGATCATAGGCCACTTCGTCGATCGTCAGCACGGCGCTTGGCATGCTCAGCTGCAACAGTCGGCAATCCTCCTGCGTCGCCATATCGGCGGCAATCTGCTCTCGCACCGCGGAAATGCGAATCCCATAGCGATCGAGAAGGAACAGATAGAGGAGCGACGGAATCTCCTCCTTCTTATCGGGAAACTCCGGCAGTATCCTTGCCGGAAGTGCCATGACTTCATGCATGACCGGTTGGCCCCCGACGCTGCGCAGCCGGTGAATTGAGATGACTTCGGAGGCATCGTCAAGCCGAAGTCCCGACCGCTCCTCTTCGCTCGCCACGCGGCGTTTCAACGAAAGAATGTCAGATGTCGAGTTTTGTAGCGAACCATCGAGCCCATGCAGGCGAAAATACTGGAAGAAAAAGCGTAGGCTGTGTTGCGGGGTGCGGCCGGTGACCACGGTCCCGGTTTTGCGCCGGCGGCTGAGCAGGCCTTCATTGGTCAGATCCTGCAGAGCGCGCCTGACGGTGCCGACAGCAACCCCAAACATTTGCGACAGCGCGATCTCGCTCGGCAGCACGGTTCCGGCCGACCATTTGCCCATCATGATCGCTTCCGTAATTTGACGCTTCACGACTTCGTAGAGCGGAACGGAGAGATCGGATGCACGCGGCACATCTGCTGAAAATTTGGGCATTTCGCGCACTTATTTGCCTCTTATTCGGAGTTGACTCGAAGGCCGGGCAGCCGCATCATTACTATATAGTTTATATAAATACGAGTGCAGAGCTTCCATCATGTTTCTGCGCCTTTTTCGGAATTCGAGCATGCGCGATCAGGTCTTGTCATCTTTCGAGGCACCATTTGCAAGCGCCTTGAGGATCATCGAAGAGAATGTCGAAAGCGCCGTCGGCGATCTCGCGCGAATGATCGCGCTCGACACTTCTTTTCCGCCCGGGGACGGCTATCCGGCATTTGCTGAGCTGATGGCGAGCCTGCTCGAACCCATGGGATTCGATTGCCGCCAGGTGATCCTGCCGGAGGAATTGTGGCGGGTCGGCAATGGTCCGGCCAAGGGGCCGCGGGTCAATCTCATCGCCGAGCGACCCGGTACGAAACCGGTCTGCGGGCTATACTATCATGTCGATACGGTTCCAGCTGTTCCCAGCTGGCAACAGGATCCGCTCTGTCTGCGGCGCGACGGCGAGCGCCTCTTCGGGCTTGGTGCCGCGGACATGAAAGGCACCATCGCGGCAACGCTGCTCGCGCTGCGTGCTGCCGAGGCCTGCGGCGTCGAGCTCGCCTACGATCCCATGCTGCTCCTTTGCACCGATGAGGAAGGCGGCCTCTATCCCGGGATCCGATATCTTGCCGAACAGGGCATGCTCAAGGGACACATCGTCAATTTCAATGGCTCGGCAGCGCCGCGCATCTGGGCGGGCTGCTTCGGCGTCTTCAATCTCCAGATCACCGTTCGCGGTCACGCGGTTCACGCAGGCGAAGGCAATCGCACCGGTTCCGGCATCAATGCCATCGACGGTGCCCTTCCTCTTTTGAACGCTCTTCATGCCTTGAAGCCGCAGGTGGCGGGCTTCGCATCCACCTTGCCGGCGCCGCCGCATGCAAGCGGTCCACTGCGGCCACAGCTTTCCATCGCCGCGGTCAATGGCGGCACGTCGGGAGGACAGGTTCCGGCCGAGCTGAAAATCCTCGTCAGTCGCCGTTACGCGCCCGAGGAGAATTACGAAATGGCAAGGAGTAAGATCGAAGAGCTTGTGCGCGCCGTCATGGGGAAATCGCCAGAGCTGCAGGTCGAAATCGATCTCGTCGGCCATCTGATCCCGACCGCCGACCCGGACGGTCCGCATTGGCCGCGCTGGCAGAAAGCTCTCAGTCTCGGCTTCGGCTATCAGGAGTCCGATTTCAGCAAATGGGGGGCAGCAAGCTGCTCGGACTTCGGTTACGTGCAGCAGACAGGCATCCTGCAGGAAGTCCTCCTTGGCGGCCTTGGACGCCCGGAAAGCTGCATCCATAGCGCGGAGGAACATACGACGACCACCGACATCATCGCGCTGGCGCAAAGCATCCTCGCCTATCTCGCCCGCGACTTTGCGAGCGACCTCATTCCAGAACACGCACCGGCAAAATAAGGGAACACTGCAATGCTGAAGCTCAATCGACGTCATTTCCTGGCGAGTACCGCCGCCATCCTCGCAGCGCCTGCCATCGGCTTTGCCCAAGGCGCCGCCCCCGCCAAGGGCGGTACGTTGCGTATCTCTGTCGATCAGGCCGCAAGCGTCATCCATCCGCTGCTGACGCGCGTCAACCCGGAATACATGGTCACCGAGCTGCTCTACAGCAATCTGACCCGGCTGAAGGTCGATATGTCGGTCGAGCCGGACCTTGCTGAAAGCTGGAGCGCCAATGATGCGCTGACGGAATGGACGTTCAAGCTTCGCAGCGGCGTCAAGTTCCATGACGGGTCGCCGCTGACAGCAAACGACGTCGTCCACAGCTTCAAGGCAATCCTCGATCCGAAGAACGCTTCGCCGGCGCTCAACAATGTCGGTCCGATCGCCGATGTGATCGCGGCCGATCCGTTAACGGCCATCTTCAAGCTTTCGACCCCTTACGCCGACTTTCCCGTGGCGACAGCCTATACGGTCGCGCGTATCATCCCGGCTTCGATCGCCACCGGAGACTTCAAGAAGCTGTCGACGACCGCTGTCGGCACCGGCCCGTTCAAGCTTGTCTCCTACGAACCCGACCGGTTGATCGCCGTCGAGCGCAATCCCGATTATTACGATGCGAAGCGGCCCTATCTCGATCGCGTCGAAATCCAGGTTTTCCCGGATACCTCGGCGCAGACCTCGGCTTTGCTTGCCGGCGATATCGACATCATTTCGACCGTGCAGCCAACCGAATACCTGCGGATGAAGGATGCGCAAGGCGTCAATCCGCTGCGGGTGCCGTCAGGCCAGTTCTGCAACATCAATTTCGGCTGCGACACCAAGCCCTTCTCCGATGCGCGCGTGCGCCGCGCGCTGGCGCTGACCGTCGATCGGCAGGCGATGGTCGATTTCGTCACTGAGGGTTTCGGCACGCCGGGCAACGATACAGCCCTTAATTCCTCCTATCGCTTCTATGCCGACCTGCCGCTGCGCCAGGCCAATATAGAAGAAGCCAAAAAACTGCTTGCCGAGGCAGGTTACCCGAACGGGTTCGAGGCGACGCTGATTGCATCGGACAAGCCGAGCCAACGCACTCAGCTCGCCGTCGCCCTGCGCGAGATGGCCAAGGAAGCCGGCATCAATATCAATGTCCAGACGATGCCGCATGCAACCTATCTGGAGCAGGTGTGGAAGAAGGGCAATTTCTATGTCGGTTTCTACAACATGCAGCCGACGGCAGACGCGATCTTCAAGCTGCTCTACACCTCCGATGCCGCCTGGAACGAAACGCGCTGGAACAATACAGCCTTCGACAAGGTCGTCAACGAAGCCCGCGGGATCACCGACGAAGCCAGGCGCAAGGAGCTTTATGCCGAGGCGCAAAAGCTGATGAACGAGGACGTCCCCTCCATCATACCGGTGTTCTTCGACGTTCTCGCCGCCAAGCGGGATTGGGTCGCCGGCTTCGAGGTCCATCCGCGCGCTTCCGTCTTCCGCCTCGACTACGTTTCATTGACGGACAAGGCGCCAAAGCGGAGCTGATGGCGTCGACCGTTGAATAAGCGGCGCGGCGCGATAGGGCGTTCGCGACGCATCCCGCAGCAAGAGGACCGGCCGATTTCAAGACCGGTCCCTCCAACGCCAGGGAATGGCCTTGTCACCAAATTATCTTCTGAAGCGGCTGTTGATGATCGTCTACACGCTCTTCATCGTATCGCTCGTCGTCTTCGCGATCACCCAGGTCCTGCCGGCGGATGCCGCCGTGATGATGCTGGGCGAGAATGCCACCGCCCAGGCGCTCGAGGCGCTGCGCCAGCAGATGGGGCTCAACGATCCCGTCTGGCTGCAATATCTGCATTGGCTGGGCGGTATCCTGCATGGCGATTTCGGCCAGTCGCTGCGCACGGGTCAGCCGGTCGGGCCGGCCATGCTCCAGGCTCTCGGCCGTTCGCTTCTCATCGCCGTCCTGTCCATCGCCTTGATGCTCGTGCTCGCCATTCCGCTCGGTGTGCTTGCAGCGATCCGCCGTGGCAAGCTCGCCGACATGATCGTCAGCCTCATCTCCTATGCGGGCGTATCGCTGCCGGAATTCGTGACGGCGACGCTCGCCGTGCTCTTCGTCGCCGATTGGGCGAAGCTTCTGCCGCCGACGGGCTATGTACCGCTGAGCGAGAATTTTCTCGATGGGCTTGCCCATCTGGTACTGCCGGTCTGCGTGGTGTCGATCATCCTCATTGCGCATGTCTCCCGCATGGTGCGTTCCGAACTGGTCGACGTGCTGCATACCGACTACATCCGCGCGGCGCGGCTGAAGGGTCTTTCCACGTCAAGGGTGCTGTTCGGCCATGCGCTGCGCAACGCCCTTCTGCCGACCATCACCGTTGTCGCGCTTGATGTCGGCTATCTGCTGGGCGGCATCATCGTCGTCGAGGAAATCTTCGCCCTTCCCGGCATTGGCAGGCAGTTGGTCGTCGCCATCCAGACGCGCGATCTGCCGGCAATCCAGGCCGGCGTGCTGCTCATGGCGGCAACCTATTCCATCGTCAATTTCGCCGCCGACATTCTCTACGCATGGCTCGACCGGAGGATCCAGTATGATTGAGCTTCTCAAACGGCTGCTGCGCACGCCGCAGGGCGCGGTCGGCCTTGTCCTGGTTGTCCTCGTCTTCATCGTCGTCCTCTTCGGTCCCCTTCTCGCCCCGCGCGATCCGGAAGCGATGTCGATACTTGCCCGCTATAAGGGGCCGAGCGCGAATTTCCTTCTCGGCACGGACCAGTATGGCCGCGATATCCTGAGCCGCCTGCTGATCGGCGCGCGCTCGACCGTGACGATGGCGGTCTGTGCCACGCTTGCCGGCACGCTTGCCGGCGCCTTCATCGGCACGGTATCCGCCTTCCTGGGCGGTCGCGCCGACGAGATCATCATGCGCACCATCGACGCGATCATGGCGATCCCCAATCTTTTGTTTGCGCTGCTGATCGTCAATCTGCTCGGATCCAGCAGTATCAATGCACTGGTCGCCGTTGCCGTCGCCTTTGCGCCGGGCATGGCGCGCATCACTCGCAGTGTCGCCCTTACCGTACGCAAGCAGGACTATGTGAGCGCCGCGGTCGCCCGCGGCGAAAGCTCCAGTTACATCATCCTGCGCGAAATGCTGCCGAATGTGGTGGCACCCATCGTGGTCGAAACGACCATCCGTGTTTCCTTCGCCGTCATGCTGTTTGCGACCCTGAGCTTCCTCGGGCTCGGCGCCCAGCCGCCCGCCACCGAATGGGGCCTGATGGTCTCGGAAGCGAGACAATATATGCACCTCAGCGCCGGCATCCTGATCTGGCCGAGCCTTGCGATCGCCATTGTCGCCATCGGCTTCAATCTTCTTGGCGACGGCCTGCGCGATGCGCTGAACCCGCGCACCGGAGGCTGAGATGACAGAAACGACAAGCAATATTGTCCTCCAGGTCGGCAACTATTCACTCGACTATCTGACGGCCGGCGGCGCCTTCCATGCGCTGAAGAATATCGATCTCCAAGTTGGTGCCGGCGAGATTCTCGGCCTCGTCGGCGAGTCCGGCTCCGGCAAGACCTCGATGGCCTGGTCGATCATGCGCTACCTGCCGACAAACGCCCGCGAGGTCGCAGGCGAAATCCGGCTTCGCGGCGAGGATCTGACGACAAAATCGCCGAGCGAGGTCAATCGCATACGCGGCAAGCGGATCAGCATGGTATTCCAGGACCCCGGCACCTCGCTCAACCCGACGCTTTCGCTCGGCACGCAGCTTACGGAAACACTGAAGCGCCATCGCGGCCTGACCGGAAAGCAGGCGTGGAGCGAGGGCGAAGCCATGCTGGATCGCGTCGGCCTCAAGAGCCCGGCAGAGATGATGAAGCGCATGCCGCACGAAGCCTCGGGCGGTGAAAAGCAGCGCGTGGTCATCGCCACCGCTTTCGCCTGCAATCCGGAATGCATCATCTTTGACGAACCGACGACGGCGCTCGACGTCATTACCTCCCGTCAGATCCTCGACCTCTTCCTTGATCTGCAGGCCGAAACGGGTGTCGCCTCTCTCTATATCTCGCATGATCTTGCCTTGCTGTCGCGCACCGCAAAGCGGGTTGCTGTCATCCGGAGCGGCGAGATTGTCGAACAGGGTGCGGTCGATGACATCTTCAATGCACCGCAACATGACTATACGCGCCAGCTGATCGCCGCGGTGCCCCGGCCAAATGACCGCCTGACGCAGACACGTCCGTCTTATCAGGACCAGCCGCTGATGAAGGTCGAGAACGTCAGCGTGCATTACGGTCGCAAGCCGTTCCTGTCGGCACTGACCGGCCGATCCTTCCAACGCTTCGCCGGGAACCGCGCCGTCAGTCTCAGCGTGCAGCCGGGAGAGATCCTCGGCATCGTCGGCGAATCCGGCTCAGGCAAATCGACGCTTGCCAAGGCCATGACCGGGCTCAATCCGTTCGAGGGTCAAATGACGTTTGCCGGGCGGACGATTGCGGGCCTTGCTGACATGGACAGAGCCTACCGCAAGAACGTCCAGATGATCTTCCAGCATCCGGATGCCTCGCTCAATCCGCGCCAGAAGATCCGTGAAATCCTGGCGCGGCCGCTGAAACTCTATGGCGCAGGCGGGAACGGCACCGTGGCCCAACGGATCGGCGACATGCTCGAGCAGGTGCGCCTGCCGCGCAGCCATGCCGATCGCTACCCGCATCAGCTGTCCGGCGGAGAAAAGCAGCGCGTCGCCATCGCGCGCGCCTTCGCGTCCAGACCGAAACTGGTGATCTGCGACGAGATCACCTCCGCGCTCGACGTCTCGGTGCAGGCGGCGATCATTGAGCTGCTTTTGGAACTGCATCGCGAGCATTCCACCGCCTTTGTCTTCATCACCCACGACCTCAACCTCATCCGTCAGATCGCCCACCGCATCGCAGTGATGTATCGCGGCGATCTTCTTGAAATCGTACCGGCGGAAGAGATCACTAGCCCCGAACGGGCCGACTATACGCGCCGGCTGCTTGCGGCCGTGCCGACGCCTGCCGGCGCCGCACCCACAGAACGAGACTTCTAAGGAGCATCAAAAATGGACCCGAAATCGCTCATCGGAACGATCGATGAGAAGAGCTGCCTCGACTTCCTGTCGATGATGGTTCGCCAGAAGAGCCATTCCCAGACCGAAGGCGAACGCGAGCTTGCGCGCATCATGGCGCGCCAGATGGAGGAGATCGGGCTTCAGTCCGAGCTGCAACCCTTCGATGATGGCGACCGCTTCAACGCGATCGGACGTCTAAAGGGCACCGGCGGCGGCAAGAGCCTGCTCTTCAACGGTCATCTTGACACCAACCCGGTCACCGAAGGCTGGACGGTCGATCCGTGGGGCGGCCTCGTCGACGACAAGTTCATCTATGGGATCGGCGTATCCAATATGAAGGCGGGTGACGCCGCCTATTTCTGCGCGGTCAAGACCTTGCTTGACGCCGGCGTCAGGCTCAAGGGTGACGTCATCCTGACCTATGTCGTCGGTGAACTTCAGGGCGGCGTCGGTACGCTCGCCGCCATCCGCAACGGTGTCAAGGCGGACTATTTCATCAACAGCGAGCCGAGCGATCTTGCCGCGGTGACCATGCATGCTGCCGCGCTAAGCTTCGTAATCGAGCTGACCGGCGACACGCGGCATCTCTCCAAACGCGAACAATCGGTCGACGCCATCGCCGCCGCCTGCGATCTCATACCGCGTATCAATGCCATGACTTTCAGCGATGCCAGAAGCGAAGTGCATCGCTCGATCAATCGCGGCCATGTCGGCGTCGTCCATGGTGCGCTCGGGCGTGAGCTGGAGGAATGGCGCCCGCCGCAGGTTTCCGACTTTGTCCGCATCCGAGGGTCGGCCCGCTATGCGCCCGGCCAGACACAGGAAGGCGTCCTTGCCGATCTCGCGGCGGAATTGGTCGAGCTCGAAAAGCGCTTTCCCGGGTTGAAGGCCAAGCTGGTACCCGAGATGATCGAAGGTCGTCCTCTGATGCCTCCCTTCGAAGTCTCGCCGACCTCACGCATCGTAACCTCAATCAACGCCGCCTACGAAACCGTACGTGGTGAGAAGCAGCCGACAGGCGCCATTACGCCCACGCGTTTTTACGGAACGGATGCCGGCCATCTCTACCATGAGCTCGGCATGGAAGGCATCGTTTGCGGACCGGGCGGCCGGTACAACACCATGCCGGACGAACGCGTCGACATTGTCGACTATCTCGACATGATCCGCGTCTACATGCTCGCCATCCTCGACATTTGCGAGATTGCCTGAGATCGCATGTTTCCTCGTGACGAATATGATTGGCGTATCGCCAAGGCACATGCCGCCATGGACGACGCCGCTGTCGATCTTCTCCTGATCGACAGCGGCGAGCTCCTCGCGTGGCTTACCGGCTACTCGGTCTCGGAGACCATGTACCGTGCCGCCTTTCTTCCGCGACACGGTGCACCGTGGTTCGTCCTGCGCGAGCTCGACGAAGCACCTTGCCGGGAAAACACCTGGATTTGCGACATCATCGGCTTTGCCGATACGACCAATCCGCACGAGGCCATCGCCGGGAGTATCCGCGATCGAGGCTTCGCCAACGCCCGTATCGGTGCCGATTTCGGCTCGTACGGCTTCAGCGCCAATACGGCCGACAGACTTCGGGCGCACCTCCCCGAGGCGCAATTCGTTGCTCTTGCCGGTATCAGCGATAGGCTGCGCTGGATTAAATCAGACCGCGAGCTTGCCGCTCTGACGCAGGCCGCCGGCATCGCCGACAGGGCCATGCTGGCAATCGCGCTGAGTGCCCGCGCCGGCTCTTCGATCCGCATGGCTGCCGCGACCGCGGCGGCAACCTTCCTGCTTGAAGGAGCAGACAGCGGCGAGACCGGTCCGATCGTCAAGGCCAGCGGTGACCACCAATTCCTGCATGGCTCCTTCAAGAACGGATTGCTTGATGACGGCGATATTCTGCATGTCGAGCTTATTCCGCGCGTCGGCGGCTATGGTGCCCGTCTCATGCGGCCGATCGTCATCGGCGGCGCATCGGCAAGGCTTCGCGATACCGCCTCGCGCATTATCGCGTTGCAGGATCGGCAAATCGAGGCCATGAAGCCGGGCGTCTGCGCTTGCGAGGTGGACGCCATTGTTCGCCAGGGGCTTATCTCGTCCGGCTTGAGACAGCGCTACGACAACGTAACGGCCTATACGCTTGGTCTTTATACCCGCACGCCGCGCACAAGCGACTTCTCCCGGGTTTTTCTGCCGAATGCGACCTGGCCGCTGGAGGAAGGCATGGTTTTCCATGTCTATGCGACAGCCGCCAGACTTGGATTCAGCGAAACGGTGGTCGTGACTGCGGAGGGCGGAAGACGGCTGACGACGACCGGACGGCAGCTTTTCGTCTCCGGGATGGGCTCGAACACTCAAGACCGATGATTTTCTAAAGTGCCCTCGTTCCAGCAGGCGATTTTAGTGGCCACTTGGTTATGACGAGACCGGGCCGCGAGCCTTTCCCAGTCGATTATTTCGAGACGAGATAACTCGTCGATCGAATGACGAAAATCTTTCGACTGGCGATGAGGAACCGCATCTGGCATCTCGCTGCTGAATCCAAAGGAAGGGTTCGGCGCTCCGACGCGAGGCTCGAGCAGGTGTTATTGATCGCCGGCGCTGGCAAAGATGGCGCTGACGCCGCTCACGATTTCAACATGCAAATAGGCGGCTTGCGCTGCAGCCGTCCCATCGGCCCGCATGATGGCCGTCACGATCGCTTCATGCTCGGCATACGATTTTGTCAACCGGCCGGGTAGCCGGAACTGCGCTCGACGGAAAGGCGCAAGCCTAGCGCGGCTCTGGGTCACCAGTTCAAAAATATGCTCATTGTGCGCACCCCGATAAAGCCGGGTATGAAATTCGACATTATAAGCAGCATAATCCTCGTCGGCCCCCTGGTGAACAAGCCGGGCCGAGGCCCGATGCTCGATTTCCAGCAAACGCCGCTCGTCCACCGTCATGCGCTCCGCCGAAAGCCGCGCGCATATCCCCTCAAGCTCCGCCATCGCCTCGAACATCGAATGGAGATAGTTTTCGGTGACGTTGGTCACCACGGCGCTGCGGTTCGGTTCGCGACCGACAAGACCCATCGCTCCAAGTTCGCGCAGCGCCTCGCGTACGGGTGTGCGCGATACCTCGAAGCGCGTCGCAAGCGAGATTTCGTCCAGCTTCTCACCCGGCAGCATTTGTCCTGTCACGATCATGTCGGCGATCGCCCGGACCATCTGTTCGACGGTCTTTCCTTCCCGAACGACCCGTTTGCGCCTGACTTGTCCCAACATTGATTCTGCCTTTTCACAATTCTGCATACACATGCATTTGCCACGGATGAAAGTCAAACATTCAATCATGTCACTGATTTTATAAGATAAAATCTCTATGAGCTAAGGGATTATTGCTGCTGCCCGCATATTCGATCACGCCTGATGATCCATTTATAGGCTTCGCATATATTTTCATCACTCTGTAACCTAAAGTGTATGCACTTTCCGAAAATCTTGGAGGTGAACTAAATATAATTGCGGTGAAATCCGTAGCTTACAGTCTGGCACGTACATTGCATGCAGTTTTATGCACCCACACTAACCGGCCCCCTCGCCGCAAGGAGCATCGTGATGACCAAACTCCTTTCCATGAACCGTCGCAATTTCCTTCAGACATCCGCCGCCGGCGTGCTTGCCGGCCTTGCGCCCGGGCTTGTGGCAAGTCGCGCCTCTGCGCAGGCGGCACTGACCGTCGGCTTCATCTATGTCGGCCCCAAGGATGATTACGGCTATAACCAGGCGCATGCAGAGGGCGCTGCCGCCCTCAAGGCGATACCGGGTGTCACCGTTGTCGAGGAAGAAAATGTTCCTGAGACCGTCGACGTCCAAAAGACCATGGAATCGATGATCAATCTCGACGGCGCCAAGCTGCTTTTCCCGACCTCCTTCGGCTATTTCGATCCGCATATGCTGACCATGGCTGCGAAATATCCCGACATTCAATTTCGCCATTGCGGCGGGCTCTGGCAGAAGGACAAGCACCCGATGAACACGGGTTCCTACTTCGGCTACATCTTTCAGGGCCAGCATCTGAATGGTATTGCGGCGGGCTACGCGACGAAAAGCAAGAAGATAGGTTTCGTTGCAGCAAAGCCGATCCCACAGGTTCTTCAAAACATCAATGCCTTCTTGCTCGGCGCCCGCTCGGTGGATCCCGCGATCACCTGTCAAGTGATCTTCACCGGCGAGTGGTCGCTTGCCGTCAAGGAGGCCGAAGCCACCAACGCACTCGTCGACCAGGGCGCCGACGTCATCACCTGCCATGTCGACAGCCCCAAGGTCGTCGTGCAAACGGCGGCGGGCCGCGGTGCCTTCGTCTGCGGCTATCACGCCAACCAGAGCCCACTTGCAGCGGAAAAATACCTGACCGGTGCCGAATGGGCCTGGGGCAATGTCTACTCCACCTTCATCAAGCAGGCGCAAGCCGGCCAGGCCCTGCCGAACTTCGTTCGCGGCGGCCTGAAGGATGGCTTCGTCAAGATGAGCGCGCTTGGTCCGGGCGTTTCCGACGCGGCTCGTAAGGCGTTCGAGGCGACCAAGGCAAAGATGATGGCCGGCGGCTTCTCCGTCTTCAAGGGTCCGCTAAAGGACAACAAGGGCAAGCAGGTCATCGATGGCGGCAAGGCCTATGCCGAAGACGCGATCGAGCTGGAAAGCATGGATTATCTGGTTGAAGGCGTGGTCGGGTCCACGGCTTGATCCAAAGGGAGGGAAGCGTCATGACGGTCAAGGTCGATGATCCGGCAATCTCTCTTTCCGCCATGAGGCGGACATCGCTGCGCCCTCTCCTGGGATGGCTGGCACGGCAGGCCGAACCTGTCGTCATCACACTTGGCGGCGTTCTCGCTGGCCTGGCGCTTTTTTCCCTCTTCCTTCTCGCGCTCGGCAAATCGCCGGTCGTGCTCTATCAGTTGATGTATACTGGCGGCTTCGGCAGCTGGTTTTCCATTCAAAACAGCCTGAGCCGGGCCTCGCCACTGCTTCTGACCGCGCTTTGCGTTGCGTTGCCGGCCCGCCTTGGGCTGGTCATCATCGGCGGCGAAGGCGCCGTCGTTCTCGGTGGCGTCGCAGCGGCTGCGATCGCCTTACCGCTCGTCGGCACGGCGCCGGTCGTCTTCGTTTTGATCCTGATGGCCGTTGCCGGCTTTGTCGTCGGGGGTATTTGGATCAGTCTCGCAGGTCTGCTGCGCCATTATCGCGGAGTCAACGAGACCATTTCCTCGCTTTTGCTCGCCTATATCGCCATCGCCCTGATGAACCAGTTCGTCGAAGGGCCGCTGCGCGATCCCGCAAGCCTGAACAAGCCTTCGACCAGGCCGCTTCCGCACGACTACATGCTCGGCAACATTCCCGGCATGGATGTGCATTGGGGCCTTGTGATCGGCATCGTCGCCTGCGTCCTCTCATGGGTACTGATCGAGATGACAAGCTTTGGCTTTGCGGCGCGCATCGCCGGCGGCAATGTGCGCGCGGCCCAGATCCAGGGCCTGCCGGTCGGCAAGCTGATCGGCGGGCTGACCGCGATCGCCGGCGGTTTCGCGGGTCTCGCCGGCATGGTCGAGGTCGCCGCCGTCCAGGGCAGTGCCAATGCCTCGCTCGCCGCCGGCTACGGCTATACCGGCATCCTCGTCGCCTTCCTGGCGCGCCACAACCCGCTGGCGATCATTCCGGTCGCCTTCTTTCTCGGCGGCATCGCTGCGGCTGGCGGCCTGATCCAGCGGCGTATGGGCCTGCCCGATGCAACGGTCCTCGTTCTGCAGGGCACCCTCTTCATCGTCATCCTGTTTTGCGAGACCTTCTACGGCCGGTTCAGGATTTTCAACCCCGATCTCTGGAACACCAGGGACTTCAAAATGGGAGGAGCGTGATGGACGACGCAGCCATCGGCATCTGGGGCGTTCCCCTTGCTATCCTCGCCGGCGCGATAAGAGTTTCGACGCCCTTCATTTTCGTCAGCCTCGGCGAGACCATCACCGAGCGCTCGGGTCGCATCAACCTCGGCCTCGAAGGGACGCTGGTGTTCGCCGCCATGACCGCCTACGCCATCGATGTCATGACCGGTTCGCCGTGGCTTGGTGTTCTCGCCGCCATGGCAACGGGTGCCATTTTCGGCGCCGTGCACGGCTGGATCTGCAAATGGCCGAAGGTCAACGATATCGCGATCGGTATCGCCATGATGCAATTCGGGCTTGGTCTTGCCTTCTTCCTTGGCAAGCCATTCATCCAGCCGGCGGCACCGCACCTGCCCTCCATCCCCTTCGGCTTCTGGACCACATCAGCGCCGGTGCGGGCGGCGCTCGATATCAACTCGCTCTTCCTGATCGGTATTGCGCTTGCGATCCTGTTATGGTGGGCCTTCGGCAATACCAGGATCGGCCTCATCCTGCGCGTGGTCGGCGACAGCACCGATGCGGCGCGTGCGATGGGCATTCAACCCGATCGGGTGCGCCTGATCGCCACGACTGTCGGTGGATCACTGGCAGCCGTCGGCGGCGCCTACCTGTCACTCTATTATCCCGGCTCGTGGAACGAACGTATCTCGTCCGGCCAGGGCCTCATGGCGGTAGCTCTCGTCATCTTCGCGCGCTGGAACCCGATCGGCTGCTTCCTCGCTGCCCTGCTCTTCGGCGGCGCGGGCGCGCTTGGTCCCGCACTGCAATCGGTCGGCGTGAGCGAAGGCTACTATCTCTTCTATGCCGCACCCTACGTGCTGACGCTCGTCATCCTGATTGCCACATCCTCACCGACGCGCTCGCTCGCGGGTGCTCCCGGCGCATTGTCTTTGACCAAATAGGAGATCTGTCATGAACAGCCTTCCGAAAGCGGAACTGGCCGGCCAGACGCTGAACACCATCGATGCCGATCCCTATCCCTGGCCCTATAACGGCGATCTGCGGCCAAACAATACGGCGCTCATCATCATCGACATGCAGACGGATTTCTGCGGCAAGGGCGGCTATGTCGATCACATGGGCTACGACCTGTCGCTGGTCCAGGCGCCGATCGAGCCGATCAAGGCCGTCCTGTCTGCCATGCGCACCAAGGGCTATCACATCATTCACACGCGGGAGGGTCATCGGCCCGACCTCGCCGACCTACCGGCCAACAAGCGTTGGCGCTCGCAGCGCATCGGCGCCGGCATTGGCGAGAGCGGACCCTGCGGCCGTATTCTCGTGCGTGGAGAACCTGGGTGGGATATCATTCCCGAACTCTATCCGATCGAAGGCGAGGCAATCATCGACAAGCCGGGCAAAGGCTCCTTCTGCGCGACCGATCTCGAACTGATCCTCAACCAAAAGCGCATCGAAAACATCATCCTGACGGGGATCACGACCGACGTCTGCGTCTCCACCACCATGCGTGAGGCGAACGACCGCGGCTTCGAATGTCTGCTGCTTGAGGATTGCTGCGGCGCGACCGATTACGGCAATCATCTCGCCGCCATCAAGATGGTGAAAATGCAGGGCGGCGTCTTCGGCGCCGTCTCCAG
>JBCNPI010000105.1:0-16944 GCA_039593415.1 Rhizobium sp.
GCCGGCAAGGACGTACCCATGCCATACGCCGCCAACCTCGAAAAGCTGGCGCTCCCGAGCGTCGCCGAAGTGGTCGATGCGGTGAAGGCCGTTTGCTACAAATAAGGGGAGGGCTCATCGATGCCTATCAACATCACTATGCCTGCCCTCTCGCCGACCATGGAAGAGGGTAACCTCGCCAAGTGGCTGGTCAAGGAAGGCGACAAGATCAAGTCCGGCGATGTCATCGCCGAGATCGAGACTGACAAGGCAACGATGGAAGTCGAGGCTGTCGATGAGGGCACCGTCGCCAAGATCGTCGTTCCTGCCGGCACCGAAGGCGTGAAGGTCAACGCCCTGATCGCCGTGCTCGCTGCCGATGGCGAAGATGTCGCCGCGGCAGCGGGGGCTGCCTCGTCCTTCGAGGCGAAAGCGCCGAGCGCTTCCGCACCCCAGGATGAGGCAGGGAAAGCCCCAGCGCCTGTCGCTGCTGCCCCGAGCACGAATGCCGGAGGGAGCCCTCACCCTGAGGTGCCGCCGCAGGCGGCCTCGAAGGGCGAGGGCGGCGACCGCACCTTCGCTTCGCCGCTCGCACGCCGTCTTGCCAAGGAAGCCGGCATCGATGTGACTGCGGTTTCCGGCACCGGTCCGCATGGCCGCGTGGTCAAGAAGGATATCGAAGCTGCGGTGTCCGGCGGCACCGCCAAGGGCGCTCCCGCTGCCGCACCGTCTGCACAGCCGGCTGCCGCTGCTGCTCCGGCCGCGCCGAAGGGCATGTCCGACGACGCCGTCCTCAAGCTGTTCGAGCAGGGTTCCTACGAGCTTGTGCCGCATGACGGTATGCGCAAGACCATAGCCAAGCGCCTGCAGGAATCCAAGCAGACGATCCCGCACTTCTACGTCTCGGTCGATTGCGAACTTGACGCGCTGCTGGCGCTCCGCACGCAGCTCAACGATTCCGCTCCGAAGTCGAAGGACGGCGTTCCGGCCTATAAGCTCTCCGTCAACGACATGGTCATCAAGGCCCTGGCGCTGGCACTGCGCGATGTTCCGGATGCCAACGTTTCCTGGACCGACAGCGCCATGGTAAAGCACAAGCATGCCGATGTCGGTGTTGCCGTTTCCATTCCCGGCGGCTTGATCACCCCGATCATTCGCAGCGCCGAGCAGAAGACGCTCTCGACCATCTCCAACGAGATGAAGGACTACGGCAAGCGCGCCAAGGAGCGCAAGCTGAAGCCCGAGGAGTATCAGGGCGGCACCACGGCCGTGTCCAACATGGGCATGATGGGCGTCAAGAACTTCGCCGCCGTCGTCAATCCGCCGCATGCGACCATCCTGGCCGTCGGCGCGGGCGAGCAGCGTGTCATCGTCAAGAAGGGCGAAATGGTGATCGCCAACGTGATGACCGTCACGCTGTCGACCGACCACCGTGCCGTCGACGGTGCGCTCGGCGCCGAACTCTTGGCAGCCTTCAAGGGCTACATCGAAAATCCGATGGGGATGCTCGTCTGAGCCTTGTTGTGACACGGAGGCATGAATGACCAAGACTGTTCTGTGTTACGGCGACTCGCTGACATGGGGCTACAGTGCCGAAGCGGTCGGTCGTCATGCCTATGAAGATCGGTGGCCGAGCGTGCTGCAAAAGGCGCTCGGCAGCCAGGTGCGCGTGATCCCGGAAGGGCTGAACGGCCGCACGACGGCGTTTGACGATCATCTCGCCGATTGCGATCGCAACGGCGCGAGGATCTTGCCGACGATCCTGCAGAGCCATAATCCGCTCGATCTCGTCATTATCATGCTCGGCACCAACGACATGAAGCCGGTTGTCGCCGGTTCGGCCTTCGCCGCTCTGCAGGGCATCAGCCGTTTGGTCCAGCTGGTGCGCAATCATGCCTGGGGGTTCGACTACGAGGTGCCCGATATCCTCATCGTCGCCCCGCCGGCAGTCACCGAGACGGCCAACGCCGCCTTTGCGGCCAGCTTTCTCGGCGCAATCAAGGAATCGAGCAAACTGCCGACGCTTTACAGCGATCTGGCCGACGAGCTCGGATGCGGCTTCTTCGACGCCAATACGGTCGCCGTCACCACGCCGCTCGATGGCGTTCATCTCGATGCGGAAAATACCCGGGCGCTCGGTCGCGGCCTCGAGCCGATTGTGCGGATGATGCTCGGTCTCTGAAAAATTCAAGGCGCGGGCTCCGATCCGCCGCCAGCAATAAGGCAGGAAACACATGGCTGAGAATTACGACGTCATTATCATCGGCTCCGGCCCGGGCGGTTATGTCGCCGCCGTGCGCGCCGGCCAGCTTGGCCTGAAGACCGCGATCGTCGAGCGCGAGCACCTGGGCGGCATCTGCCTCAACTGGGGCTGCATACCCACAAAGGCGCTGCTCCGCTCTGCTGAAATTCTTGATCATTCCAACCACCTGAAGGATTACGGCCTCGTTCTCGAAGGCAAGGTGAGCGCTGATGTGAAGGCCGTGGTTGCCCGCTCGCGCGGCGTCTCCGCCCGCCTCAACCAAGGCGTCGGCTTCCTGATGAAGAAGAACAAGGTCGACGTGATTTGGGGCGAAGCCAAGATCACCAAGCCGGGTGAGATCGTTGTCGCCAAGTCGACCAAGCCTGTTGTCGAGCCTCAGCATCCAGTGCCGAAGAACGTCAAGGGCGAGGGCACCTACACCACCAAGCACATCATCGTTGCGACTGGCGCACGTCCGCGCGCTCTGCCCGGTATCGAGCCGGACGGCAAGCTGATCTGGACCTATTTCGAGGCCCTGAAGCCAGACTTCCTGCCGAAATCGCTGCTCGTCATGGGCTCGGGCGCCATCGGCATCGAATTCGCAAGCTTCTATCGCTCGATGGGTGTCGATGTCACCGTTGTCGAAGTCATGCCGACGATCATGCCGGTCGAGGATGCCGAAATCTCCGGCATCGCCCGCAAGCAGCTTGAAAAGCGCGGCCTGAAGATCTTCACCAAGGCGAAGGTCACGAAGGTCGACAAGGCTGCCAATTCGATCACCGCCCATGTCGAAACTGAAGACGGCAAGGTACAGCAGATCGTTGCCGACCGCATGATCTCGGCCGTCGGCGTTCAGGGCAATATCGAAAACCTTGGCCTCGAAGCGCTCGGCGTGAAGACTGACCGCGGCTGCGTCGTCATTGACGGTTACGGCAAGACCAATGTTCCCGGCATCTATGCGATCGGCGATGTCGCCGGTCCGCCGATGCTGGCACACAAGGCGGAGCACGAAGGCGTTGTCTGCATCGAGAAGATCGCCGGCCTGCCGAATGTTCATCCGACGGACAAGAGCAAGGTTCCGGGCTGCACCTATTGCCAGCCGCAGGTCGCCTCCGTGGGCCTGACGGAAGCCAAGGCCAAGGAACTTGGCCGCGATATCCGCGTCGGCCGCTTCTCCTTCGTTGCTAACGGCAAGGCGATCGCGCTCGGCGAGGACCAGGGCCTCTGCAAGGTCATCTTTGACAAGAAGACCGGCGAACTACTCGGCGCCCATATGGTCGGTGCGGAAGTGACCGAGCTCATCCAGGGTTTCGTCGTCGCCATGAACCTGGAGACGACGGAGGAAGAGCTGATGCATACGATCTTCCCGCATCCGACTGTTTCGGAAACGATGAAGGAAGCCGTGCTGGACGCTTACGGCCGGGTGCTGAACGCTTGATAATTTCCTGCCACGCCCTTTATCCGAAAGGTGGAAAACAGGAAAGGAAATCAACATGTCTATGGCAGCGCAAGGTTGGGTCGTCTTTCTTCTCATCGGTCTGGTCGCGGGGTTTCTCGCGAGCTTGATCGTCGGCGGCGGCGGGCTCATCAGTTGCCTGGTGAGCGGCGTAATCGGCGCTTTTGTGGGCGGTTTCCTGTTCCATTATTTCGGGATCTCGCTCGGTATTCAAAATGTGCTGGTGGTGGAGATCATTCATGCCACCGTCGGCGCGATCGTTGTGGTGCTGTTGGCGAGGTTGATCGCCTAGCGGCGTATCGGTAAGAGGCAGCGCGGCGTTCGGCAGGATTGTCCTGGAGGACGCGTGAAACGAGGGTTTGATGGAAAGCGTAGGTTGGCTTGGTCTGATCATCATCGGCGGTCTCGCGGGCTGGCTCGCTGGCAAGCTGATGGATGCGCGCTATGGGATCATTCTCAACATCATCCTCGGCATTGCCGGTTCGGTCGTCGCGGCCGGGCTCTTGGTTGCCCTGCATGTCGGTGTCCCCGGCGGCCGGCTCGGCTTTTTCATCACCGGTTTCATCGGTGCCTGCATTCTGATATTCCTCGCCAAAGTCGCCCGGCGATGAAGGGCCGCATTTCAAGCGGCGGAAAGTAGACGTTTCATGGTCACCATTCTCGACACGATCAACCCGGAAGCCAAGCGCGTACGGCACCCGGAGAAGGCGCATCGGCCGGATACCGAAGTTCTGCGCAAGCCGGACTGGATCCGCGTGAAGGCGCCGACCTCGAAGGGCTATGCCGAAACCCGTTCGATCGTGAAGGAGCATAAGCTCGTCACGGTCTGCGAAGAGGCCGGCTGCCCGAACATCGGCGAGTGCTGGGACAAGAAACACGCCACCTTCATGATCATGGGCGAGATTTGCACGCGCGCCTGTGCCTTCTGCAACGTCGCGACTGGCAAACCGAATGCACTTGATATGGCCGAGCCCGAAAACGTTGCCAAGGCCGTCAAGGAGATGGGCCTCAGCCACGTCGTCATCACCTCGGTAGACCGCGACGACCTGCCGGACGGCGGTGCAGAGCATTTCGAGAAGGTGATCTGGGCGCTCCGTGCCGCTTCGCCGGCAACCACGATCGAAATCCTGACACCGGATTTCCTGAAGAAGCCCGGTGCACTGGAGCGCGTCGTTGCCGCCAAGCCCGATGTCTTCAACCACAATCTGGAAACCGTGCCAGGCAATTATCTGACGGTTCGCCCCGGTGCCCGCTATTTCCACTCCGTCCGCCTGCTGCAGCGGGTCAAGGAACTGGACCCGACCATGTTCACCAAGTCGGGCATCATGGTGGGCCTCGGCGAAGAGCGCAACGAAGTGCTGCAGCTGATGGACGACCTGCGCACCGCCGACGTCGATTTCCTGACCATCGGCCAGTATCTCCAGCCGACGCGCAGGCATCACCAGGTGATGAGCTTCGTCACGCCGGAAGAGTTCAAGTCCTATGAGACCGTGGCCTATAGCAAGGGCTTCCTCATGGTGTCGTCGAGCCCGCTGACCCGCTCTTCGCACCATGCCGGCGATGATTTCGAGCGCCTGCGCGCCGCGCGGGCCAAGAAGCTGATGCTCGCTGCCGAGTAAGCCCAACAACTCCAGTCTTGTCTTTTGAATGAACCGCGGCGATTGTGTCGCGGTTTCGGTTCGCGCCGTCATCTCTTTGTCAATAACGCGCCCTAGGGAACACGCCGCCGCTTGTTATCGGTTCGGCGTTTTTCGATTCGACTATGGAGCTGGACCGTGGAGCAGATCGTCGCGCCGCAGGCGTTTCCTCGTGCTGTCGATATAGGCGGGGCAGCGGCCCTTATCAGAAACGCGAAGCGAATCATGGTCATGGGCTGCTCCGGCGGCGGAAAATCGACCCTCTCGCAGAAGATTGCCGCTCGTTTCGGCCTTGCCTATGTCTCGATCGATCGTGACGTCCTGTGGCTGCCGGGCTGGGTTCAGCGCGACAAGGAGGATCAGCGCGCCATCATCGTCGCCAAAATCCAGCTGGAACGATGGATCATGGATGGCACCAACCCATCGACATTCGATATCCGCCTGCCGCGCACCGACTTTGTCATCTGGGTGCGGATGCCCCGCCTTGTTTGCATCTGGGGTGTGGTCTCCCGCTGGGTGAAATGGATGGGCCGCACGCGCCCGGAAATGGCGCCAGGCTGTATAGAGAAAGTCGACTGGGAGTTTCTGCGCTTCATCTGGACGTTCGAGGAAAAATTCACGCCTCGGATTCTGGCCGGCCTTGCAGAGCATGGTCCCGATGTCCCCGTTCTGCAGCTGAAATCCCGCGGCGAAATGCGTCAGCTCCTTGATCTTCTTGGCGGTCCTGCTTAATTGCGGCTCATGCCTCAGTTCGAAACCCATCGCCCCGTACCGCATTCGCCCGACCAGATGTTCGATCTCGTCGCCGATGTGGAGCGCTATCCGGAATTCCTGCCGCTCTGCGAGGCGCTTACGGTTCGCAGCCGCAAGGAGCGCGATGGCAAGACCCTGCTGATCGCCGATATGACCGTCGGCTACAAGGCAATCCGCGAGACCTTCACGACGCAGGTGCTGCTGAACAAGGCGGAGCGCGCGATCGATGTGAAATATATCGACGGCCCGTTCAAATATCTCGACAATCGCTGGCGCTTTCAGCCCTCGGACAATGGCGGCAGCGTCATCGATTTCTTCATCGATTACGAGTTCAAGAGCCGCATTCTCGGTGCTCTGATGGGCTCGATGTTCGATCGGGCGTTCCGAATGTTCACGGAAGCTTTCGAGAAGCGCGCAAGCAAAATATATGCTTGAGGGCTCGCCAGGTCATTGACCGAGAGCGACGAGCATCTCCAATGCCGTCTTCAGGGTCGCAAGACGAACCTTGTCGCGGCCGATATCGCCATAGCGCATTTCATGATGGATGAGGCCGCCGCTTCGCGCCTTGGCGGCGAGGTGGACGAGCCCTACCGGCTTTTCCGCAGAGCCGCCGCTGGGGCCGGCAACGCCCGTCACGGCGACGGCGAAATCGGCCCGCGAGCGGAAGAGGGCGCCATGCACCATCTGCAGCGCCGTTTCCTTCGAAACCGCGCCGAACTGTGCAAGCGTCTGTTCCTGAACACCGAGCATCTCCGTCTTGGCAGTGTTGGTATAGGTGATGAAGCCGCGATCGACGGCGGCGGACGAACCTGGAATTTCCGTGAGCGCGCCGGCAATCAGGCCGCCCGTGCAGGATTCGGCCGTGGCGACCATCCACCCCTTTGCCGTAAAATCGGTGACGATCTGTTGCGCCAGCGTGATAATCTCATCGGGAAAATGCATTATGCCTTGCCTCCACGATAGACGACGGTCGCCGTTGCAATGGCTGCAATGCCCTCACGGCGGCCGATGAAGCCGATTTTTTCGTTGGTGGTTGCCTTGACCGAGCAGCGATCAATGCTGATGCCCAGAAATTCGGAAAGCTTGGCGCGCATGACATCGCGATGCGGTCCGATTTTCGGCGCTTCGGCGATCAGCGAGACGTCCGCATTCATGATGGTACCGCCGCGCTCGCGCACGATCTTCGCCGCATGCTCGATGAAGATGCGGGAAGCGGCGCCCTTCCACTGCGGATCGGAGGGCGGAAAATGGTCGCCGATATCGCCGGCGCCGCATGTGGCGAGCAGTGCGTCCGTCAGGGCATGCAGGGCGACATCGGCGTCCGAGTGCCCCTTCAGCTTCTGGTCATGCGGAATGAACACGCCGCAAAGGGTAACGCCGTCGCCGGGCTCCAGCTGATGCACGTCATAGCCGTTGCCGGTGCGGACATCAGGCAGCAGGCCGGCGCTGAGCTTTTCATCGGCCATGGCAATATCCCTCTTGATTGTCAGTTTTACATTGTCGGCGCTGCCGGTCACCAATGTCACCGGCAGGCTGCACCATTCCGCAATCGCCGCATCGTCGGTGAAATCAATCTTGCCATCGGCTTCGGCTTTTTCATGGGCGTCGAGAATATCGGCGAAACGGAAGGATTGCGGCGTCTGCGCGGCGTGCAACCCGGTGCGGGGAATCGTGTCGACGACTAGCCCATCGGTATTGCCGCGCTTCAGGGTGTCGGTGACGGGCATGGCGGGCAGCACGGCCGGCGCGCCCGCCGCAAGGGCTGCCGTGACGCGATCCAGCAGATCATGATCGAAGAAGGGGCGCACGGCATCATGGATCATGACATGCGTCACGCCGCTGGTCTTCAACTGGCGTAGCCCGGCAAGCACGGATTGCTGGCGTGTCATCCCACCGAAAGCGATCTCGACCTCAGGCAAGCCGGCAACGTGTTCCCACGCCGCTCGAAACAGGTCTTCATCGTCGCGATGAATGACGACGACGATCTTCGATGCCTGCGGCCATGTCACGAATCTTTCAAGCGTATGCGCAATAACCGCTCTGCCGCCGATCGGGCGATATTGCTTGGGGCCTTCTTCCGGAGAACCCGCCCGTTCGCCGCGCCCGGCGGCAACGATGACGATTCCCACCGACAACGGTTGCTTTGAATGCATTTGCGTCATAAATCCCCGAAGATGAAAGGCTCCGTCTGCGGCATGGCTTTGAAAAGCGTAGAGCTTTCTTTTGAACAAGCACATGCTAAATAGATCGCCAAAACGGGACCCTGCTCAAGCAGGGTCTATCGCCTCAACTGAGTATTTTCCAGCATCTGCCCAAAAAATATCGGGATTCTTCGAAACCCCTTGGCAAACTTTCAAAGCGTGTCTAAAAATAGTGCAGATGTATGGTGTGCCCGAAAGATAATCATTTGCTGTCTTCCAAGCTCGCAGCCCCATTTTCAATCGGTTCTGTATCGATCCGGAATCGTGTGATCCTGGCACCGATGTCGGGCGTAACCGATCTGCCGTTTCGGCAGCTTGCCTTGCGCTATGGCGCCGGCCTGGTCGTCACGGAGATGGTCGCAAGCCGCGAGCTCGTGCAGGACACGGCAGAATCCTGGGCGCGTCTGAGAAGCGCAGGGCTGAAGCCGCATATGGTGCAGCTCGCCGGCCGCGAGGCGCATTGGATGGCCGAGGCTGCCAGGATCGCTGCCGACCACGGCGCCGATATCATCGATATCAATATGGGATGCCCGGCCAAGAAGGTGATCGGCGGCTATTCCGGCTCCGCGCTGATGCGCGACCCCGATCATGCGCTGACATTGATCGAGGCGACGGTCGATGCCGTGAACATCCCCGTGACGCTCAAGATGCGGCTCGGCTGGGACGAAGATTCCATCAACGCGCCCGAAATTGCGCGCCGTGCCGAAGAAGCCGGTGTTCAGCTCGTCACAATTCATGGCCGCACGCGCATGCAGTTCTACGAGGGCACGGCGGATTGGGATGCCATCCGCGCCGTGCGCGATGCTATTTCCATTCCGCTTGTGGCGAATGGCGATGTCGAGACGATGCAAGACGCGCAGGAAATCCTGAGGCGCTCCGGTGCCGACGCGGTCATGATCGGCCGGGGCTGCCAGGGCCGTCCGTGGCATGCTGGCGTGCTGGCCGGCCATCCAGAGCCAAACCGTCAAGAGATCGTCGAGATCGCTCTCGAACATTACCGGATGATGCTGGAATTCTACGGTGAAGCAGTCGGCATTCGCCATGCCCGCAAGCATCTGGCCTGGTATCTCGATCGTTATGCGCCGGCGACGACCGGTGCCGACAAGGCGAAAATCATGACGTCGAAAGACAGCGGCGAGGTGGCCGTATCCTTCCATGCCGCGCTGCAGGCAGGCGCCGGTCCCGCGCAATGCGTCCAGGAGGCTGCATGACTTCGAAATCCAGCTCCGGAGCCGGTGACGATATGGCCAATTCCAATTCCGTCGCCATGGCCGTTCTCAATGCGATCCAGAACCCCGTCGTCATGGTCGACGAGGCGGGCTTGATCGCTTTTGCCAATTGGGAGGCGGAAGCCTTCTTTGGAGCCAGCGCAGCGCATCTGTCGCGCTATAAGATTTCGACCTTCATCCCCTTCGGCAGCCCGCTCTTGGCCCTGATTGACCAGGTGCGCGAGCGCCGCGGGCCGGTTAACGAATACCGCGTCGATCTGAGTTCTCCGCGCCTGGGACAGGACAAGCTCGTGGATATCTACGTTGCGCCGGTTTCAAGCGATCCCGGCTCGGTGGTGGTCGTGTTCCAGGAGCGCTCTATGGCGGACAAGATCGATCGGCAGCTGACGCATCGCGCCGCCGCTCGCTCCGTGACGGGCCTTGCCTCGATGCTGGCGCACGAAATCAAGAATCCGCTCTCGGGCATCCGTGGGGCCGCGCAGCTGCTCGAGCAATCGGTCGAGGATGACGATCGCGCCCTGACACGTCTCATCTGCGACGAGACCGACCGTATCGTTTCGCTGGTCGACCGCATGGAGGTTTTCTCCGACGAACGGCCCGTCGATCGCGTTCCAGTCAACATTCATTCCGTGCTCGATCATGTGAAGGCGGTCGCCAAGGCCGGTTTTGCACGCAACATCAAGCTTTCCGAGAATTACGACCCGTCATTGCCGGCGGTTTTCGCAAACCGGGACCAGCTCGTACAGGTCTTCCTCAATCTGGTGAAGAACGCTGCCGAAGCGGTCGGTGACCGCCAGGATGGCGAGATCATGCTGACGACAGCCTATCGTCCCGGCATCAGGCTTTCGGTTGCCGGCACGCGCGAGAAGATCTCCTTGCCGCTGGAGTTCTGTGTCATCGACAATGGCCCCGGTGTGCCGCCCGATCTCGTGCCTCATCTCTTCGATCCGTTCATTACCACCAAGACGAACGGAACCGGCCTCGGTTTGGCACTGGTCGCCAAGATCATCGGCGATCATGGCGGCATTGTCGAATGCGACAGCCAGAACCATCGCACTACATTCCGTGTTTTGATGCCCGCCTCCAAAGGCATTACCTCAGAAGATGCCCCACTTCCGAACTCTACAGGGACTACTCGATGACAGCCACGATCCTTGTCGCCGATGACGATGCGGCCATCCGCACCGTGCTCAACCAGGCTTTGAGCCGCGCGGGTTACGATGTACGCATCACATCGAATGCCGCCACGCTTTGGCGTTGGGTCTCCGCCGGTGAAGGCGACCTTGTCGTAACCGACGTCGTCATGCCCGACGAAAACGCATTCGACCTGCTGCCTCGCATCAAGAAGGCGAGGCCGGATCTGCCTGTTCTGGTCATGAGCGCGCAGAATACCTTCATGACTGCCATCAAGGCATCGGAGAAGGGCGCCTACGACTATCTGCCGAAGCCCTTCGACCTGACCGAACTGATTGCAATCGTTGGCCGGGCGCTGTCCGAGCCGAAACGCAAGCCGGCAAAGATCGATGACGACATGCAGGACGGTATGCCTCTGGTCGGCCGCTCTGCCGCGATGCAGGAAATCTATCGCGTGCTTGCGCGCCTGATGCAGACCGATTTGACGCTGATGATCACCGGCGAATCCGGCACTGGCAAGGAGCTCGTTGCGCGCGCCCTGCACGATTACGGCAAGCGCCGCAACGGTCCCTTCGTCGCCATCAACATGGCGGCCATCCCGCGCGATCTGATCGAATCCGAACTGTTCGGCCATGAGAAAGGCGCCTTCACCGGCGCGCAGACCCGTTCGACGGGCCGTTTCGAGCAGGCCGAGGGTGGTACGCTGTTCCTCGACGAAATCGGCGATATGCCGATGGATGCGCAGACGCGTTTGCTGCGCGTCCTGCAGCAGGGCGAATATACAACCGTCGGCGGTCGCACGCCAATCCGCACCGATGTCCGTATTGTTGCCGCTACCAACAAGGACCTGAAGCAGGCGATCAATCAAGGCCTGTTCCGCGAGGACCTGTACTACCGTCTCAATGTCGTGCCGCTGCGCCTGCCGCCTCTGCGTGACCGGGCCGAGGATATTCCCGATCTCGTCCGTCATTTCGTTCAGCAGGCGGAAAAGGAAGGTTTGGGTTCCAAACGCTTCGACCAGGAAGCGCTCGAACTGATGAAGGCTTATCCCTGGCCAGGAAACGTCCGCGAACTCGAAAACTTGATCCGCAGGCTGATGGCGCTCTATCCGCAGGATGTCATCACCAGGGAGATCATCGATGCGGAGCTGCGGGCCGATGTGCCCGACAGCCCGATCGAGAAGGGACCGGTCCGCACCGGCACGATGACCATAGCCCAGGCAGTGGAAGAAAATATGCGCACCTATTTCGCGGGATTCGGCGACAATCTCCCGCCGCCCGGCCTTTACGACCGCGTGTTGACAGAAATGGAATATCCGCTGATTCTTGCTGCATTGACCGCCACGCGCGGCAATCAGATCAAGGCGGCCGATCTTTTGGGCCTCAACCGCAATACGCTGCGCAAAAAGATCAGAGAACTGGGAGTTTCAGTTTACAGAAGCTCCCGTACGGCTTGACAACGCCTTCCAATGCGTTGCATTTTCGCCACAATGCGTTGCTTAAAGGTCACGCAGTTGATTCGTCGTTTTTGCAGTGGCGATTCGTCTGGCCTGCTCTCCTATGAGCGAGAGTTCGCCCGATTTTTCAGCTATTTGCAACGAAGACTTGAAGTAAAGGTTTCGCTCCCTTGCGAAACCGGACGACAGTTCCCGCTCTGCCTGTCACTCGCATGAGGGCCTCATCTGGCCGTGCGATTTGACCGGGGCGCCGACCGTCGCTCGGGCGTGGAGATTGATGGGAATGATACAGGATGCGGTGTCGCCGGCGGCGAGCGACCAGGCGGCTGTCAAAGTGACGGACCGCCGTGCTTCCTTTGCCTTGCCCGGTCTTATTCTGGCCGGCGGCGCGCTTCTCTGCGCTATCGCAACCCTGCTTATGTTGCTTGGGCTCACGCCGGTCGCCCCGACTTCTTCTGTCGTCTTTACCTCGGTCGTGATCAACGGTTTGTTCGTTCTGGGGCTGATTGCGCTGATCGCTCGCGAGGTCGCACGGCTAATGAAGGCGCGCAGCCGCGGCCGCGCAGCAGCCCGCCTGCATATCCGCATCGTCGTTCTCTTCTCGATCGTCGCAATCACACCGGCCATTCTTGTCGCCATCGTTGCCAGCCTGACGCTCAATGTCGGGCTAGATCGGTGGTTCGGCGTCCGCACGCAGCAGATCATCAGCTCCTCGCAGAACGTTGCGCAAGCCTATCTGATGGAGAATGCGAGCTATCTGCAGGGTCAGACCGTGTCGATGGCAAACGATCTGGAGCGCAACCGCTCGCTCTTCAATCTCGATCGCACCGGGTTTGCCGATTTGATGACCCGCCAGGCCCGGGGCCGCGGCCTGCTCGGCGCCTTCCTGGTCCGTCGCGACGGCACCGCCATTGTCCAGGCCGATATCAAGACCGAGCGACCGTTGCCCGCCATTCCGAAGGATGCGCTGGACTCCTCAGCCAATGGCCAGCCGACGCTCATCCCGCCGGGTGTGACCAACCTCGTCGGCGCAGTCATCAAGCTCGATGAAATCCCCGGTTCGTTCCTCTATACCGTGCGCGCCGTCGATCCCCGTGTCATGACCGCCATGCGTATGGTCGAAGACAACACGGCCGAATACAAGGCGATGGAGGCGGGACGCATGTCGCTTCAGATCGCCTTTGCCGTTCTCTACATCGGCTTTGCGCTCATCGTGCTGCTGGCTGCGATCTGGACCGCCATTGCGATCGCCGACCGTATCGTGCGGCCGATCCGCCTTCTCATCAGTGCCGCGGACAATGTTGCCTCGGGCAATATGAACGTGCTGGTGCCCGTGCGCTCGGCAGACGGCGACGTTGGCAGCCTGTCGCGCACGTTCAACAAGATGATCTCGGAAATTCGTACCCAGCGCGATGAAATCCTAGAGGCCAAGGACGAGGTCGATGACCGCCGCCGCTTTATCGAGGCCGTGCTGTCGGGCGTGACGGCGGCCGTGATCGGTGTCGAGCATGATCGGCGGATCACCATCGTCAACACCTCGGCCGAAGATCTGCTGACGCTCAAGAGTGACGAACTCATTGGCAAGAACCTGGCGGACATTGCACCCGAAGTCGATCAGGTCGTCACCGAGGCGACGACGCGCCATCGCAGCGATTTCCGCAAGCAGATCGGTCTCGTCCGCGGCGGAACGGTGCGCACGCTCAGCGTCCAGGTGACGCGCGAGGAATCGCGCGATGCCAATGAATCCTACGTGATTACGCTCGACGACATCACCGATCTTGTCATCGCCCAGCGCTCGACCGCTTGGGCCGACGTTGCGCGCCGCATCGCGCATGAAATCAAGAACCCGCTGACGCCGATCCAGCTTTCAGCCGAGCGTATCCGCCGCCGTTTCGGCAAGAACATCGCCGAAGCCGATCGCCCGGTCTTCGACCAATGTACGGATACCATCATTCGGCAGGTAGGCGATATCGGCCGCATGGTCGACGAATTCTCTTCCTTTGCCCGTATGCCGAAACCGACCATGGAGCCGAGCGATCTGCGCGATATTCTGCGCGATGCGGTGTTCCTGCGCGAGATGGGAAACAACCACGTCAAATTCGAGCGCGAGCTGGGAGACGAGCGGCTGGAGGGCATGTTCGATACCCGCATGCTCGGCCAAGCCTTCGGCAATCTGATCAAGAACGCCGTCGAAGCGATCGAAGGCGTGCCGAGCGACCAGGCTCCCGAGCAGCCAAAGGTTCTCGTGCGCTCGTCCCTGGACCCGGACCGCGATCGCTTCACCGTCGATGTCATCGACAACGGCCGCGGCCTGCCGATCGAGAACCGGCATAGCATTCTCGAACCTTACATGACGATGCGCGAGAAGGGCACGGGTCTCGGCCTCGCCATCGTCAAGAAGATCATTGAAGACCATGGCGGGCAGATCGAGCTCCACGACGCTCCCGCCGATTTCGACCAGGGCAGGGGAGCCATGATCCGCGTGCATCTGCCGCGCCGTGAGCAGGCCGCCGTCGCCCAGACAGCAAGTGACAAGGAAAGCGTCTATGGCATCTGATATTCTCGTGGTCGACGACGAGGAAGACATTCGCGAAATCGTTTCGGGAATTCTTTCGGATGAGGGGCATGAAACCCGCACGGCACATGATAGCGACAGTGCGCTGGCCGCCATTTCCGACCGGGCGCCGCGGCTGATCTTCCTCGATATCTGGATGCAGGGCAGCAAGCTCGACGGCCTTGCGCTGCTCGACGAAATCAAGGCGCGCCATCCCGAATTGCCCGTAGTCATGATTTCGGGTCACGGAAACATCGAGACCGCCGTCTCCGCCATCAAGCGCGGCGCTTTCGATTTCATCGAAAAGCCGTTCAAGGCCGACCGCCTCATCCTGATCGCGGAGCGCGCGCTGGAGAACTCCAAGCTGAAGCGCGAGGTTTCCGAACTGAAGCGCCGCACCGGCGATGCGGTGGAGCTGATCGGTACGTCGGTCGCCGTTTCGCAGCTTCGCCAGACGATCGACAAGGTTTCCCCGACCAACAGCCGCGTCATGATCTTCGGTCCCTCGGGCTCGGGCAAGGAACTCGTAGCCCGGATGATCCACAAGAAGTCGACCCGCGCAAACGGTCCCTTCGTCGCGCTGAATGCGGCGACGATTACACCGGAGCGCATGGAGATAGCTCTGTTCGGCACCGAGGGTTCGCCAGGGCAGGCGCGCAAGATCGGCGCGCTGGAAGAGGCTCATCGTGGTATCCTCTATCTCGACGAGGTGGGCGAAATGCCGCGCGAGACGCAGAACAAGATTCTGCGCGTTCTCGTCGATCAGCAGTTCGAGCGCGTCGGCGGCTCGAAGCGCGTCAAGGTCGATGTGCGCATTATCTCGTCCACGGCCTATAATCTCGAGAGCCGCATTGCCGAAAGCCTGTTCCGGGAAGATCTCTATCACCGCTTGGCTGTCGTGCCCGTCCGCGTGCCGGCTCTTGCCGAGCGGCGGGAGGACATTCCCTTCCTGGTCGATCAGCTCATGCGCCAGATTTCGGAGCAGGCCGGCATCCGTCCGCGCCGGATCGGCGATGACGCCATGGCGGTGCTGCAGGCGCACGACTGGCCGGGCAACATTCGTCAGCTGCGCAACAATATCGAGCGGTTGATGATTCTCGCCCGCTCCGATGGAGCCGAGACGCCGATCACGGCGGAAATGCTGCCGACCGACCTCGGCGACATGCTGCCGAAGGTCTCCGCCAAGAACGATTATCACATCATGACACTGCCGCTGCGCGAAGCGCGTGAAATGTTCGAGCGCGATTATCTCATCGCTCAGATCAATCGTTTCGGGGGCAATATCTCGCGCACGGCGGAATTCGTCGGCATGGAGCGTTCAGCACTCCATCGCAAGCTGAAGTCGTTGGGCGTCTGACCGGCCGCCCGACATTTCAAACACCACAGAATTCGGATCAGGGGCTTCTATGCCGAGAATAGCTTATGTCAACGGCCGTTACGTCAAGCACAGTGATGCCATGGTGCATATCGAGGATCGCGGCTATCAGTTCGCCGACGGAGTCTACGAAGTTTGCGAGGTTCGCCATGGCGTGATCGTCGACCTGGCGCGCCATCTCGATCGGCTCAACCGGTCGCTGGGCGAACTGCGCATAGCGTGGCCGATGACGCGCCAGGCACTGATCCTGGTGATTCGCGAGACCTTGCGCCGCAATCATGTCCGCAACGGTTTGTTCTACCTCCAGGTCACTCGCGGCGTTGCCCGTCGCGATCATGTCTTCCCGCCCGCCGGCACGCCGTCCTCAATCGTCGTCACCGCCAAGAGCACCGATCAATCCGCAATTGCCAAGAAGAACGCCAATGGCATCAAGGCGATCACTGTCCGCGACAATCGCTGGGATCGCGTGGATATCAAGTCGGTTGGTTTGCTTCCGAACGCGATGGCCCGCCAGCAGGCCAAGGAGGCCGGCGCGCAAGAGGCGATCTATATCGACCACAACGGCATGGTGAAGGAAGGGGCGGCCACGAACGTCTGGATCGTCGATCACGACGGAAATCTCGTCACCCGCCCGGCCGAACATGGCATCCTGCGCGGCATCACCCGCACCACGCTGATGGACGTCGCGGCGAAGCTTGGCGTGGCGATCGTCGAGCGATTCTTCTCGGTCGAGGAGATGATGAAGGCTCGCGAAGTCTTCATTACAGCGGCGACAAGTATCTGTTTTCCGGTCGTTTCTATCGATGGCGAGACGATTGCCAACGGTCATCCGGGCAGCATGTCACAGAAAATTCGTGAAGCCTTTTTCGACGTTGCGGAAAAGACTGCGATTTGATACCAACATGCGCTGGGTGGAGAGAATGAGGGT